>NZ_JALPRY010000059.1:0-508 GCF_023223505.1 Neorhizobium turbinariae | reverse complement strand
AAATGAGCATTCATGGCACGCGCAAAGTTTGAAAGGAATAAACCCCACATTAATATCGGTACAGTTGGCCACGTTGACCACGGTAAAACTACCTTGACAGCAGCCATCACCATGACCTTGGCAGCTATGGGTCAAGCTGTAGCTAAGGGTTACGACCAAATTGATAATGCCCCAGAAGAAAAGGCACGGGGTATTACCATCAATACCGCTCACGTAGAGTATGAAACCGCAAGTCGGCACTATGCTCACGTAGACTGTCCAGGACACGCTGACTATGTGAAGAACATGATCACCGGTGCTGCTCAGATGGACGGAGGTATCCTCGTAGTTGCTGCTACCGATGGTCCTATGCCCCAAACTCGCGAACACATCCTGTTGGCAAAACAGGTAGGCGTTCCCAGTCTGGTTGTCTTCTTGAACAAAGAAGATTTGATGGATGACCCAGAACTCTTGGAACTAGTAGAACTAGAACTTAGAGAACTGCTCTCCAGCTACGACTTCCCTGGCG
>NZ_JALPRY010000058.1:0-324 GCF_023223505.1 Neorhizobium turbinariae | reverse complement strand
TGGGTCAGGATTCATTGTCTTGTCACCAGGTTGCCAACCAGCTGGGCAAACTTCGTCGGGGTGAGACTGAACATACTGAATTGCTTGCAGTGTCCGCAGGGTTTCATCAACGCTGCGACCAAAAGCTAGGTTGTTGATGGTGGCGTGCTGTATAATACCATCTTTATCGATGATGAACAGACCACGCAAGGCAATGCCTGCTGCTGGGTCAAGAACGTTGTAAGCGGCGCTAATCTCTTTTTTGATGTCAGAGACTAGAGGATAATTCAGGTCGCCGACGCCACCAGACTTACGATCTGTTTGAATCCAAGCGAGGTGGGAGAA
>NZ_JALPRY010000057.1:0-485 GCF_023223505.1 Neorhizobium turbinariae | reverse complement strand
CTTTATCGATGATGAACAGACCACGCAAGGCAATGCCTGCTGCTGGGTCAAGAACGTTGTAAGCGGCGCTAATCTCTTTTTTGATGTCAGAGACTAGAGGATAATTCAGGTCGCCGACGCCACCAGACTTACGATCTGTTTGAATCCAAGCGAGGTGGGAGAATTCACTATCAACAGAAGCGCCAAGAACTTCTGTATTGATTTTCTTGAATTCTTCGTAGCGATCGCTAAATGCTGTGATTTCAGTGGGACAAACAAAGGTAAAGTCTAGTGGGTAGAAAAACAGGACGACATACTTACCGCGATAATCGGAAAGTTTGATTGTCTTAAATTCCTGATCTACCACAGCCGTTGCTGTGAAATCGGGAGCTTGTTGACCAACGCGGAGGCTTCCTTCGGTTCCGTAAGTAAGGGACATTAACCTAATTCTCCTTTATCGGTTTAGTAGCGTTGGAATTTGGGTCAAGTAAAACTCACCCATCCAC
>NZ_JALPRY010000056.1:0-1077 GCF_023223505.1 Neorhizobium turbinariae | reverse complement strand
TCGACGTCAACGGTGACGTTGTCGCCAGGCATAACCATTTCCGTGCCTTCCGGAAGCGTCACGATACCCGTCACGTCCGTCGTGCGGAAGTAGAACTGCGGACGGTAGTTCGTGAAGAACGGCGTATGACGGCCGCCTTCTTCCTTCGTCAGGATGTAGGCTTCTGCCTTGAACTTCTTGTGCGGCTTGACCGAACCCGGCTTGCACAGAACCTGACCACGCTCGATGCCGTCGCGGTTCACACCACGCAGCAGCGCGCCGATGTTGTCGCCAGCCTGGCCCTGGTCGAGCAGCTTGCGGAACATTTCAACGCCCGTGCAGGTCGTCTTCGTCGTCGGACGAATGCCAACGATTTCCAGTTCTTCGCCAACCTTGACGATACCACGCTCAACGCGGCCCGTGGCAACCGTGCCGCGGCCGGAGATCGAGAACACGTCTTCAACCGGCATCAGGAACGGCTGGTCGATCGGACGCTCAGGCGTCGGGATGTAGCTGTCAACAGCTTCCATCAGTTCGCGGATCGCGTCTTCGCCGATCTTCTTGTCGGAATCTTCAAGAGCAGCAAGTGCCGAACCCTTGATGATCGGAATGTCGTCGCCCGGGAAGTCGTAGGACGACAGAAGTTCGCGAACTTCCAGCTCGACGAGTTCGAGAAGCTCGGCGTCGTCAACCTGGTCAACCTTGTTCAGGAACACGACGATGGCCGGAACGCCAACCTGGCGAGCAAGCAGGATGTGCTCGCGGGTCTGCGGCATCGGGCCGTCAGCAGCCGAGCAAACCAGGATCGCGCCGTCCATCTGTGCGGCACCGGTGATCATGTTCTTCACATAGTCAGCGTGGCCGGGGCAGTCGACGTGCGCATAGTGGCGGTTGGCCGTCTCGTACTCAACGTGCGCCGTCGAGATGGTGATGCCACGTGCCTTTTCTTCCGGCGCAGCATCAATCTGGTCATAGGCCTTGAACTCGCCGAAGTACTTCGTGATCGCCGCCGTCAGCGACGTCTTGCCATGGTCAACGTGACCAATCGTGCCAATGTTGACGTGCGGCTTATTGCGCTCAAACTTGCTCTTTGCCATT
>NZ_JALPRY010000055.1:0-1227 GCF_023223505.1 Neorhizobium turbinariae | reverse complement strand
TGACGTGCACCCAATAAATTGAGCCATCCGGAGCTGGATTTTCCACTTATGATCCCCGTTGGGAAGAAGAGGAGAATTCGATGAAGGCGTCCAAGTTTTCGGAAGCGCAGATCGCGTTCGTGTTGAAGCAGGCAGAAGATGGCACGCCGATCGGGGAGGTCTGCCGCAAGGCGGGAATTTCCGATGCCACGTTTTACAATTGGCGCAAGAAGTATGCGGGCTTGATGCCGTCCGAGATGAAGCGTCTTCGCCAGCTCGAGGAGGAGAACGCCAAGCTGAAGCGGATTGTTGCCGACCTGTCGCTGGACAAGGCCATGCTTCAGGATGTGCTGTCAAAAAAGCTCTAAAGCCTGCCCGCAAGCGTTCGCTTGTCGACAAGGTCCGGTCCGACTGGAACGTATCCACACGCCGGGCCTGTGCTGTTCTGAAGATCGACCGGTCGCTTTATGTCTACAAGTCGAAACGCGGCGAGCAGGCTGAACTGAAGCTGAGGATCAGAGACATTTGCCAGACACGCGTCCGGTATGGATATCGGCGCGTGCATGTCCTGCTCAAGCGGGATGGATGGTCCGTCAATCCGAAGCGAATCTATCGCCTTTACAAGGAGATGAACCTTCAACTGCGCAACAAGGTGCCAAAGCGGCGCGTGAAGGCAAAGCTGCGGTCAGACCGGACCGCCGCGACCCGGTTCAACCATGTCTGGGCCATGGATTTCGTGCATGACCAGTTGGCTACCGGCCGCAAGATCAGGGTACTGACGGTCGTTGATACCTTCTCCCGCTTCTCGCCGGTGGTTGATGCACGGTTCAGCTACAAGGGGGAAGACGTCGTCCAGACCCTGGAACGCACATGCCGCCAGGTTGGCTACCCGGCCGTCATTCGTGTCGACAACGGAAGTGAATTCATCTCTCGCGACCTCGATATGTGGGCCTATCACAAGGGTGTGGTGCTCGACTTTTCCCGGCCAGGCAAGCCGACCGACAACAGCTTCATCGAGAGTTTTAACGGCAAGTTCAGGGCGGAGTGCCTGAACGCACATTGGTTCATGAACCTTGACGACGCACGGGTAAAAATGGAGGATTGGCGCAAAGACTATAACGAGTTCCGGCCACACAGCGCCATCGGCAACAAGGTGCCGATTTCGCTCATGAACGGCTCATCGGCATCACCACCGACCTGAGCCATAACCCCGGAAGATTCCAGCTCACGCTGGCCCAAAATCTGGGA
>NZ_JALPRY010000054.1:0-753 GCF_023223505.1 Neorhizobium turbinariae | reverse complement strand
GAACACTTTGCCGAGGAGAACACGGATGGTAGCTACTTTAGATGATACGAAACGCAATGCTATTGCTGTAAAATTGGCAAGTATCAAAGCCCTCCAACAGTTGGTTATTGAAAATGAGCAATTGCTTTTGACGCAAGGACTTGATGCCGAGATTGGCGATCGCATCCGCAATTTCCTCAACGATGACGAAAAAAATCTTGGCGTTCTAGAAACTGTAATTGGTCAGTATGGCATTCAGGCTGAACCCAAAAGCACAGTTACACAATTCATTGAAAAAGCTCGTGAATTGTTCAAAGGTTCTGAATTGAGCCTGTACGAAAAAGTATCTCAGCATGAATTGCTGAAACATCAACTAGTAATGAGTGGCTTGATAGTTCACAAGGCTGCTCAAAAAATTGGTGCTGATGTGTTGTTAGCGATCGGGCCCTTAAATACCATTAACTTTGAAAACCGCGCTCACCAAGAACAACTCAAAGGTATCCTAGAAATTCTGGGTGTCCGTGAATTCACTGGACAAGATGCAGATCAAGGAATTTGGGCGCGTGTTCAAGACGCTATGGCTGCGGTAAGTGGTGTAGTAGGTAGTGCTGTTACCCAAACCAGTGACAAAAGCGATCTGAATATCCAGGATGTTATCCGCCTCGATCACAACAAGGTAAATACCCTATTTACCGAACTTCTACAAAGCGACAATCCACAGAAGATTCAAGAGTACTTCGGTCAAATTTATAAGGATCTAACTGCTCACGCTGA
>NZ_JALPRY010000053.1:0-476 GCF_023223505.1 Neorhizobium turbinariae | reverse complement strand
GACGCTATGGCTGCGGTAAGTGGTGTAGTAGGTAGTGCTGTTACCCAAACCAGTGACAAAAGCGATCTGAATATCCAGGATGTTATCCGCCTCGATCACAACAAGGTAAATACCCTATTTACCGAACTTCTACAAAGCGACAATCCACAGAAGATTCAAGAGTACTTCGGTCAAATTTATAAGGATCTAACTGCTCACGCTGAAGCTGAAGAGGAAGTAGTTTATCCAAGTGTACGTCCTTTCTACGGTCAAGATAACACTCAAGAACTTTTTGACGAACAAGCTCAACAGAAGCGCCTGTTAGAAGAAATTAAGGCTATCGACCCGTCTTCTAGTCAATTCAAAGATAGAATCAAACAGTTGATGGACATTATTGGCGACCATATTCGTCAAGAAGAAAGCACAATGTTTGCTGCTATTCGTAACAACTTGAGCAGCGATCAAAGTGAGCAACTGGCTACTGAATTTAAAGCCGC
>NZ_JALPRY010000052.1:0-1545 GCF_023223505.1 Neorhizobium turbinariae | reverse complement strand
CTGAAGCGGGACTATATCCGCATATCAGCTCTACCGGACGCCAAAACAGCGCTCCGGTTCATCGACGGATGGATCGAGGACTTGTATGATGGCGGTTCTGTCAAGCAGTCATTGGCGGCATCCTTCTAACTCCTGACTGGGCTGCGTTGGCGTGCTGGCGCACTCGGCGCATCGACTTGTATACGGCGAGGATTTGACCTCAACCACGATCCCATTCATGGGGCCAAGCAGTACTGAAGAGCAGCGCCACACTACAACACGGCGGATGTTATCCGTACCATCTTCAATCTCGGCAGCCGCTCTTCTCTCCAGTCGCCCGTCGGCGCATGGAACTCTTATACAGCTTCCGCTTTCAGCGACGCCCCCTGTGGGACTAGGCCGTCTTCAACAAATCGCCAGATGGCGACCGCAAGCTTTCGAGCGAGCGCAATGACGCCGATCTTGCGAGATCGGCCCGAACTCGCCCCGAAAGTGCTACGGTACCACTGGGACAAAGCGCTTGCCGGCTGATACCTCAGCCAACACCACGCAAGTTCAACGAGCAGCCGTCTGGCGAAGCGGTTACCGGCTTTGCTGATCCCCTGATCATGCTTCACAGCCCCACTTGCATACGGACTTGGTGCCAAGCCAAGAAAGCTCGCCAAACACTTTCGATTGCGAACTGTCGGTGGAATACCTCCGACACCAGCAGGACAGCACTCAATCTGCCAATACCCTTGAGCGTGGCGATGCGGTGAACCTTGTCGACGTTGGGAATGCACAGAGTACCATCCTTCAAACCGTCTTCAAGTTGGCGGTCGAGATCACGGATATGCGCGTGAACAAGTTCAAGGCGTTCGAACTCCCTACTCAGTTCTGCTGCGAGGAATTTGCCGAGTGGTTGGTCATCGGCTGTTCTGACCACCTGCAGCCATTTGCGCCAGTCGCCTCCCCAGAGAGCCTTGACCTGACGGATACCGTGAAGATTGAGCAGGGCACGGATACGGTTCACGTGGCGTGTCCGCTCTGCCGAAAGCTGCAGGCGTTCTCTGTCGAGGCGTTTGGCATCCTCCTCCTCCGGTGCGGGAATACGAACTTCGCGGCACACCGTTTTGTCGCCCTGGTCGAAAGAGCGGAACATTCGAACCATGGACTCAGCGTCAAGCCGGTCGGTTTTGGCCCTGCGGCTTCGCCTGTTGACCGGGAAGCTGGTGGAATCCAGTACAGATGTACGAATGCCTCGCTTCCGCAAGAACCTTGCCAACCAAAAGCCGTCATATCCGGCCTCAAAGCAAACGACGATCTCTGTGGGACATCCATCTATCTGCGCTGCGCTCGCTTGGGTGCTCTCCAGCATCCCGACGAGCGCTGCGGTATCGCCCCCGCGAACCTGCCGAAGCTTCACGCGATCTGAGCTTGGGGAAAGCACCGCAACTAGCCATGTGGATTTGCTCAACTCAATGGCTGCATACACTGACACACTGGACTTGGCGTTCTCGTTCATCGGAGGCCTCCTCGTTGTCGATGAAGCGGATGAGCCGGGCGGCTCGTCCATAGCATCTACAA
>NZ_JALPRY010000051.1:0-1617 GCF_023223505.1 Neorhizobium turbinariae | reverse complement strand
GTTGAAATGTCCGCCAGCCTGCAAAAAAGAAATGTCCGAGAAGTCGCCGCATGGGACGAGGACCAGCCGATCTGAGCGGCTGATCCCGGTTGCAAGATCAGATCGGGGCGGGTGAGAACCACCCCTCGGCTTTAGCTTTGAGGCTATTCGAACGAGCATTCACTCTGCGGCTTGCTGCCGCAACAGTGCCTTCTCATGTCGCGCGATGATCGCCGGATCGTTCATGTAATCTGTCCGGGGACCGGGTTTCCGGCCACGCGGTTTATAGCCAATCTTCTCGCTATTGGTCTTTACGTCCGGCTTCGACTGCTGATCCTGGCGTTCCTTGATATAGGCCAGAACATCACCCAGTCGCTTGTTCTCCGTGATCGCCGCATGCGTCACCCGCTGGTCCTTGTCGAACACCGTGTAGGGCAGGGAATACCCTTTCCAACGCACGTCCAGGCGACCGTCCGCATAGGCATAGGTCTCGACATAACGACCAACCAGCCCCCGCGTCACATCGGTCTCCTGCAGCATGATCCGCTTGCGCTCGAACGAAAACGCCAGCTGCGCTCCGACATAACGTTGCTCGCGCTTGCACAGGATCTCCGCCAATCGGTCCGGCCCCAGATTGATCGGCCGGTGCAAATCATCGGACCGGGCAGGGACCACCGCAAACCGCCTGTGTAATCCTCCATGAAGCCCGGCAAGAACGCATTGCCAGCCTCCATATCGTCGATGCCAGCCAGCCGCAGCTCCTTGACCAGCCGATCCTGCAGCGTCCGATTCATCTGCTCGACGCGGCCCTTGGCCTGGCTCGAATTTGCGCAAAGAATCTCGATGTTTAACTCGCAAAGTGCACGCCCGAACTGGGTCATGCCCTGGCCACCCCTGGCATCCTTCTTCGCCACCCGGAACACCGAATGCTTGTCCGAGTAAAAGGCGATCGGTGCGCCGTGACGCTGGAGATAGAGATCTAGCGCCTCGAAGTAGGTGAAGGCACTTTCCGAGCGCACGAAGCGCAATTGCATCAGCCTGCCAGTCGCATCATCGACAAACACCAACAGCGAGCATGGCGGTCCGCGATCCTCGAACCAGCGATGCTCCGACCCATCGATCTGCACCAGTTCGCCATAAGCTTCGCGGCGCAGACGCGGCGGATGAAACGTCCGACGCTGTTTGCGTGACAACCACAGTCCAGCCTCGGACATCCAACCGCGCACCGTCTCGCGCGACACGCGCAAACCATCGCGTTCAGCAAGCTTCTCCGTCGCCAAGGTCGGACCGAAATCCGCATAACGTTCGCGCACCAGCATCATCGCATAATCCCGAACGCCGTCGCTGATCCGGTTGTTCGATGGCCGGCCGATCGCCTTGTGCCGGATCGACGCCGCGCCGCCAGTCCGTATTCGCTCCAGAAGCCGGCGCACCTGGCGCTCGCTCACGTCAAGCACATGCGCCGCTGACACCGTCGTCATCCGTCCGCCGGCGACCTTCGATAAAACCTCGATCCGCCGCAGATCGCGCTCGCTCATCGCTATCAATCCCATCTGCAATCTCCCAGGCATCATTCAGACCCGGGGAGTGTGACATTCCAACTTTGCAGAAACAGGACATTCCAACTTTGCGGCTACA
>NZ_JALPRY010000050.1:0-2253 GCF_023223505.1 Neorhizobium turbinariae | reverse complement strand
GGTCTTCCGGGGCGCGCCCCGGAAGACCGGCGGCGCGTCATCGCCGATACTCCTTCCGATGGTCGGAAGGGGGATTTTGGTGATCAAGCTGAGGGAGACGATCATGATCCTGGATTTGCATCAGCAGGGCCTGACGGTGTCGGCAATTTCCAGAGAGACCGGTATCGATCGCAAGACGGTGCGCAAATACATTGAGCGGGGCCTCGAAGCTCCGGCCTATGGTCCAAGAAAGCCTCGGGCAACGGTTATCGACCCGTTCGCTTCATACCTACGGGAGCGCGTCAAATCCTATCCTGGTTTGACCGGCAGTCGATTGCTTCGAGAACTGCGCGAGCGAGGCTATACCGGCGGCTACACGGCTGTGACGGATTTTCTCCGTGATGTGCGCCCTGCTGCAAGTCAGGGCTTCGAAGTTCGTTTCGAGACGCCGCCCGGAGAGCAGGCCCAAGTCGACTTCGCCCAGTTCCACGTCGTTTTCACCGACGAACCGATGACGCCGAGGATCGTCTGGCTGTTCTCGATGGTGCTGGGTCATAGCCGCCTCATCTGGGCGCGTTTCGTCATGCATCAGAACCTACCGACCGTCCTGCGTTGCCATATCGCGGCCTCCGAGGCTCTTGGTGGCGCTCCCAGGGAGGTGCTTTACGACCGGATGAAGACGGCCGTCATCGGTGAAGGCCAGACAGAGGGCATCGTCTATAACCGTGCCCTCATAGACCTGGCGCGCCATTACGGATTCCATCCCAAGGCATGCAAACCGTATCGTGCCAAGACAAAAGGCAAGGTCGAGCGGCCATTCCGTTATATTCGCGAAGACTTCTTCCTCGCCCGCTCTTTCCGTAACCTCGATGATTTGAATGCTCAGCTTCGGCACTGGCTGGATACCGTCGCCAATCCAAGGAAGCACGCCACGACCCTGCGCGTCATCAATGAAGCCTTCGCCGAGGAACGGCCGCACCTGCGACCATTACCGCTGGCCCCGTTCAAATCCGTCCTGAAGCTGGAACGCCGCGTGTCGCGGGAAGGTATGGTCAGCGTCGGCGGAAACACCTACAGCGTTCCGGATGCTACACGAAGCCGAATGGTGGAAGTCCATTCTCTCGCCGACGAGGTCCGCATCTTCGAGAACGGCATCCTGATCGCAGCCCATCCTGTCCTGGAGGGTCGTAAACAGCGCCGGGTTCATCCTGACCATCGACGAGCACTCGTGCCGCAACATCGGTCCAGGACACGGGACGACGCCATTATCGTCAAACCTGCCGGCGACACCGTACTTCAGCGATCTCTCGCCTTTTACGACGCTGTGGGCAAAGTCCTGGCACAGGAGAACCGCCCATGAGCGCGACCCTCGATGCCATTCCGTCCATGATCGATCGCATCCGTCATGATCTCGTCGGCCTGAAGATGCCACGGGCGCTGGAAGCTCTCGACCATGTCGTGCGCCGCCTCGAGCACGGTGAACTATCGGCACTTGAGGCCATCGACATCCTCCTGTCCGAGGAACTGACGCTGCGCGAGAACAGCCGCATCAAGACCGCCCTGCGAATGGGCAGGCTTGCAACGATCAAAACGCTAGCCGGCTTCGACTTTACGTTCCAACCCTCGCTCGACCGAGATCGCATCTTTACCCTGGCGCAGCTCGGGTTCGTCGACCGTCACGAAGCAGTTCATTTCCTCGGCCCACCGGGAACGGGAAAGAGCCATCTTGCCACGGCGCTGGGCGTCGAAGCCGTGAAAGCTGGAAAGAGCGTGTACTTCACCACGCTCGCTGACCTGATCGGTTCGCTTGCCCGTTCCGAGCGGGAAGGTCGGCTCCAGGAGCGCATTCGTTTCTTCTGCAGGCCAAGCCTGCTGATCGTCGATGAGATCGGCTATCTGCCGGTCGTCTCAGGCGGCGGCAATCTGTTCTTCCAACTCGTCAATGCGCGGTACGAACGAGGGGCAATGATCCTGACATCAAACCGCGGCTTTGCGGAATGGGGCGAGGTCTTTGGCGATCCTGTCGTCGCAACGGCGCTGCTCGACAGACTGCTTCACCACGCCGTTGTCGTGCAGATCGAAGGATCCAGCTATCGGTTGCGGCAGCATGCTGAACTTATGCCGGAGCATGTCCGCTCCAAAGCCCTCATTGCACCGCCGGCATTCGCCCCGCCGCAAAAGCCACGAGGACGACCGCCGAAAAATCCTCAGTTCTCCTTGGCGTCCACGTCGGCATAAGTGGGGAATTTTACTTCGGCACTTCTGGGGAAAATT
>NZ_JALPRY010000005.1:0-299 GCF_023223505.1 Neorhizobium turbinariae | reverse complement strand
CACTGACGAGGGCGGCGGCGCTGCTAGCGACGAAGTTCTTCGTTTTGGAAAATCTCTGAGAAGTTGGCTGGAATGCTGATGGGGCCGGGTTTACGGTTTGGCTCTGGGGTTGATGACGTTTTGGTCTTTTATTGAGACGGTAGCGTCGGTTATTTGACAATTGAATATGAGAAGAAAGAGAAACGTGGTCGGCGGCGTCTCGCGGATCCTTTAGGGGGTCTGTTTGGAAGACAAAGTGACGGTCACGTTTTGATTTAAGAGAACCATGGACATTGGGTACTGAGAGGTACCTTTGGTGT
>NZ_JALPRY010000049.1:0-1492 GCF_023223505.1 Neorhizobium turbinariae | reverse complement strand
CGGAAGATTCCAGCTCACGCTGGCCCAAAATCTGGGAGCACTACAAAATATGAACAAAGCTAACTTATAAACGCGGACAATCAGGGGAGCAGGTCACGGAAAATCAGACTTGCGACTCCATAGCCTTTTTACCCATTCGGAAATGCCACCTGCGCCAGACGAAGGATCAGCGCTAAGCCAGGTATCGCGTCAGATCCTTGAACTGCGTATATTGCTAACGCGGCTAGACCTAGAACTAGTCCCGTAGACACCTCGAACTTGTGGCCGCGGTTCTTCAGCCATATCCATCTCATCATCTGCAGCCTCTTGCGCTCGCCTGTCTGGCGAAACATGCGCGACGAGTGGTTGCCATCGTAAATGGGATCTCCAGCCGAGCGTAAATCGGTTTTTGCGAACGGTGTGATGCTGGAGATTCTATGGCATTGCCGACCTAGTTTCGGAACACCAACCACCTATGTAGTGCTTGAGGCTCGACGCCAACACCAAATACAGTGATAACAGGATATTCGACCAGTGCTCTGATGTTCTCGGGAACCAATGCTTGGAACTCGCGCTCTTTTGCCGGAGCATCGATCTCCAGTCTCCCGCATAGATGCTAAACAAGAAACGCTTGCTGTGACCCCGGCAAGCCTTTCTCCCTTTCGCTTCTAATCCCGCCGTATGACTTTGACCGTCGTCCTTAATAAGGTTCTGTTGACGCTACTGCTACACCGAACGTTTGGTCTCCCCGGGCTATTAAGCACACGCTTAGATGGAGGACCAAATGAATCGCCTACTCGCAACCGTCCTTGACTTCTGGAACCTGTTCCTCGCGTTCGTGATCATCATCGTGACGAGTTCACTTGTTGAAAGGTACATTGTCAGCGCCAAGTTCCCTTCCTTTGTGGGATACGTCCTGGGCGCTGGCTTAGGTGTTGTGGTAGCAGCGACCATCTGCGGCGTAATCGCGCTGTTGATCCTCATCGAACAACATCTGCGTGTTCTGACATCGGGCCTTGACCGCGACTAACTGCGCATCCGCTTCGCGCACCTCACAAAACGTTGCCGTCCTCATCAGCGAATTCGATGCTGCCGCAACCCTTCAACTTGTGGCCGCTCGCGCTAAGCGTGTCGATGGACAAACCAACTGCCGTGCCTGGCCTCGTTAATGTTGTTGCGGTGGATAATTGAACTGCCCCCATTTCGATCGGACAGTCGGCATAAGCAGAAAGGCTCGAGCACAGGCTTGAGGACAAGCTTATGTCTAATGGGTACCGACACGTTGAATTGCTGACGGGCGATGTTCGCCGTAGTCGGTGGACAACCGAGCAGAAGCTGAAAATCATCGAGCAGAGTTTCGAACCAGGCGAGACGGTGTAAGTGAAGAAGCTGGAGGATCGCGTCCGCGAGCTGGAGCGCATGCTCGGCCGCAAGACAATGGAGGGTCGAAATCCAACGTGAAGCCCTTTCCAAAGCGGACTCAAAAAAACGGATATCGCGGCCGATCTTGCTG
>NZ_JALPRY010000048.1:0-857 GCF_023223505.1 Neorhizobium turbinariae | reverse complement strand
CTGGAGGATCGCGTCCGCGAGCTGGAGCGCATGCTCGGCCGCAAGACAATGGAGGGTCGAAATCCAACGTGAAGCCCTTTCCAAAGCGGACTCAAAAAAACGGATATCGCGGCCGATCTTGCTGCCGAAGGACGGTTCCCGATGAAAACCGTCGCTGACACGCTGGGCGTATCCCGCTCCAACCTCGTCGAGCGGATGAACGGCAGATCGAAGCCGCGCGGGCGCTATAACAAGGTCGAGGATGTAGAGCTTGTGCCCATCATTCGCAGGCTGGTGGATCAAAGGCCCACCTATGGCTATCGGCGGATCGCCGCGCTCCTCAATCGCGAGAGGCGAGCTGCCGATAAGCCTGTCGTCAACGCCAAACGGGTTCATCGCATCACGGGCAACCACGCCATGCTGCTGGAGAAGCACACGGCCGTTCACAAAGGTCGTGTCCACGACGGTAAGGTGATGGTCATGCGCTCCAACCTGCGCTGGTGTTCGGACGGTCTGAAGTTCACCTGCTGGAACGGCGAGGTCATCCGTCTCGCCTTCATCATCGACGCCTTCGACCGAAGGATCATAGCTTGGACGGCTGTCGCCAATGCCGGCATCTCCGGCTCCACGTGCGCGACATGATGCTGGAGGCGGCCGAGAAACGCTTCAGCGCAACCAAAGCCCCACATGCCATCGAGCATCTCTCGGACAATGGCTCGGCTTACACCGCGAGAGATACGAGGCTGTTTGCCCAAGCGCTCAATCTGACACCTTGCTTCACGCCGGTGGCCAGTCCGCAGTCCTACGGAATGTCCGAGGCTTTCGTCAAAACTCTGAAGCGGGACTATATCCGCATATCAGCTCTACCGGACGCCAAA
>NZ_JALPRY010000047.1:0-2463 GCF_023223505.1 Neorhizobium turbinariae | reverse complement strand
TGTTGATTTGCACTGAGAGCTGACCCGGGATTTGCGCCGAGAAGTGACCCGCCTTAGGTATCGTCCGTCGTGGTTGGGGTGGTCAAGTTCCTGCGTTTCTCCTTCGTAGTTTTGGGCTCATGGGCTGAACTGTTTTTGAAGCGGAAGCTGTCGTTTCCGGTTTCGAGGATGTGGCAATGATGTGTGAGCCGGTCGAGCAACGCGGTGGTCATCTTGGCATCGCCAAAAACGCTGGCCCATTCGCTGAAGCTCAGATTGGTGGTGATGATGACGCTCGTGTGCTCGTAGAGTTTACTCAGTAAATGGAAGAGCAGCGCACCGCCTGAAGCACTGAACGGCAGGTACCCGAGTTCGTCCAGGATGACGAGATCGGAGTGTGCCAGGCGGTTGGCGATCTGCCCTGGTCGGCCTTGGGACTTCTCTTGCTCGAGCGCGTTGACCAGTTCCACGGTCGAGAAGAACCGAACTCGCTTGTGATGATGTTCGATAGCCTGGACACCAATTGCCGTGGCGATATGCGTTTTGCCCGTGCCGGGGCCGCCGACCAGGACGATGTTGTTGGCGTCGTCGAGGAAGTCGCAGCGATGAAGCTGACGCACCAGCGCCTCATTGATCTCACTGCTGGCGAAGTCGAAGCCGTTCAGATCACGATAGGCTGGAAAGCGTGCCGTCTTGAGCTGGTAGGCGGTCGATCGAACTTCGCGTTCCGCAGTCTCGGCCTTGAGAAGCTGCGACAGGATCGGGATTGCCGCCTCGAACGCCGGCGATCCTTGCTCCGTGAGCTCGCCGACGGCCTGGGCCATGCCGTGCATCTTCAGTTGCCGCAACATGATGACGATAGCGCCGCTTGCCGGATTATGACGCATGGCGAGCCTCCGTCTTTCTCAGCGCATCGTAGCGTTCGACATTGGCCTTGGGCTCGTTGATGAGTGTCAGGGCCTGAGGCGCGTCAATGGTGGGCGGTGTGAAGGATTTGCCGTCGACGAGGCGATGCAGCAGGTTCAGCACGTGGGTCTTCGTGGGGACGCCGGACTTCAGTGCCATGTCCACGGCCGACAGGATGGCCTGTTCGTCGTGCTGGAGGACCAGCGCCAGGATATCGACCATCTCGCGGTCGCCACCCGGCTTCTTCAGGAGGTATTGCTGCAAGGCTCGGAATGCGTCCGGTAGCTCAACGAACGGTGCACCATTGCGAAGAGCGCCCGGCTTGCGTTGCACGACCGCCAGATAATGCCGCCAGTCGTAGATCGTCTGTCCCGGTCGATCATGAGAGCGATCGATGACACGGCGGTGCTCACAGACGATCTGGCCCTCCGCGGCGACAACGATACGGTCCGGATAGACCCGGAGGCTCACCGGCCGATTGGCGAAGGATGCCGGGACACTGTAGCGATTGCGCTCCAGATGGACGAGGCAGGTCGGCGTGACCCGCTTGGTATACTCGACGAAGCCGTCGAACGGCCGGGAAACCGGCATCAATACCAAAGCTTCCTCAGCCCAGATGTCAGCGATGGTGCCGCGCATCTGGCCGTGTGGCGTCTGCGCCCACAATTCCTTGCAGCGCTGCTCCAGCCAGTCGTTCAACGCTTCCAGCGACGGAAAGCGCGGCGTGGGCTGCCAGAGACGATGACGGGCATCCTGAACGTTCTTCTCGACCTGTCCTTTCTCCCAGCCGGAGGCAGGATTGCAGAACTCGGGTTCGAACACATAGTGGCTGGCCATTGCCAGGAAGCGGATGTTGACGTCACGCTCTTTGCCACGGCCGACCTTGTCGATTGCCGTGCGCATGTTGTCGTAGATGCCGCGACCGGGGATGCCGCCGAAGACCCGGAATGCATGGTTGTGGGCGTCGAACAGCATCTCGTGCGTCTGCAAGAGATAGGCACGGACGATGAAGGCGCGGCTGTAACTCAGCTTCGTATGCGCCACCTGCAGCTTGGTGCGCTCATTGCCAATGATGGCCCAGTCCTCCGACCAATCGAATTGGAACGCTTCGCCCGGCTCGAAGGCCAGAGGCACGAACGTTCCGCGCCCCGTCGTCTGGAATTCCCTCTGCCGGTCTGCCTTCCATTCCCGGGCAAAGGCTGCAACACGGCAGTAGGAACCGTCATAGCCGAGGCTCACCAGGTCGGCGTGGAGCTGCTTCAGGGTGCGCTTCTGTTTGCGGCCCTTCTTGGATTCCGTCTTCAGCCAGGCCGACAGCCGATCTGCGAAAGGGTCGAGCTTGCTCGGTCGCTCCGGGACCTTGAACTTCGGCTCGACGCCGTCCAACCGCAGGTATTTGCGGACAGTGTTCCGGGACAGGCCGGTCCTGCGGCAAATCTCCCGAATCGAAAGATGCTCTCGAAAATGCCAGCGTCGGATTACGCTCAGTAACGCCATGTCGATCACTCCAAAGCCCCCGCTGAAACCTCGCGAGGGATGATTGAAACATGGGTCAAATCTCAGTGATAATTTCCCGCA
>NZ_JALPRY010000045.1:0-2836 GCF_023223505.1 Neorhizobium turbinariae | reverse complement strand
GTATGCCTTCGGCGAAGGCCGTCTGTCTTGAGTTGGTGATTAGCTCTAAGTCCATGGCTTATGTCATGCGCTACAGTGATTTCCCCCATTGAACTTTTGTCTGTCGACGATGTTGGTCGCCGGCGGGATTGGTCGGACGAAGAGAAGGTTCGGATCGTCGAGGAGAGCCTGCAAGGCTTCCGGCAGGGCTCGGTAACGGCGCGGCGTTATGGATTGTCGCGGTCACTGTTGACCCGTTGGCGTCGGGAATACCGAAGCGGGCTTCTGCACGTTTCCGCGTCAACGGGCTTCGTGCCGCTTTCGATTTCGCCACCGCCGGCGGCATCTTTCGAGATGGACCCGCGGCGGCCTGAAGACGACAGGGTGATCGAGATCGGCCTGCCGAACGGTCGTCGCCTGACGATCCCGGCTTCGCTTGATCCAACTATCCTTGCTCGGCTGTTGCCGGTTCTGGACGCGTCATGATCGTCTTTCCGCCCGGGGTGAAGGTGTGGATTGCGGGCGGTGTGACGGACATGCGTTGTGGCATGAACAGCCTTGCGCTGAAGGTGCAACAGGGGCTTGGCCGCGATCCCCACGGCGGCGAGGTCTTCTGCTTTCGAGGTCGCAAAGGTGACCTGATCAAGGTCCTGTGGCATGACGGCGTCGGCATGTCGCTCTACCTGAAGCGCCTGGAGGCAGGCAAGTTCATCTGGCCGGTTAGCCAGAATGGCTCCGCCGTGCCGGTGTCGGCGGCTCAACTCGGCTATCTTCTGGAAGGGATCGACTGGCGTAATCCACGCTGGACGCAGCGACCTGCAACGGCAGGCTGATCGCGAACATTCCTCTGTTTTTGTTGGGCTTTTAACAAGCGGCATGGTAGCTTTCGGCCATGGACGACGCTGCTTCGGAGATAGCCAGGTTACGGGCCGCGCTTGCGGCATCGGAGGCGCGTGCCGCCTCCGCCGAGGCTGATCTCGCGCAGGTGCGAGCCGTCGTGACGACGTCCGAGGCGATGATCCGGCACCTCAAGCTCGAGATCGCCAAGTTGCGTCGCGAGCAATATGGTCAGAGTTCGGAACGACGCGCCCGGCTGATCGACCAGATGGAATTGCAGCTCGAAGACCTTGAGGCCGACGCCACCGAGGACGAGATCGCCGCGGAACGCGTGGCGGCGGAGGTTGTACAAGTCCCAGCCTTTGAACGCCGCCGCCCGGTGCGCAAGCCGTTTCCCGAGCACCTGCCGCGCGAACGGCTGATCATTGAAGCTCCTTCGACCTGCATCTGCTGTGGCTCGGCCCGGATCGTGAAGATGGGTGAAGACATCACCGAGACGCTGGAGGTGATCCCGCGCCAATGGAAGGTGATCCAGACGGTGCGCGAGAAGTTTACCTGCCGCGACTGCGAGAAGATCAGCCAGCCACCGGCACCTTTCCATGCGACACCACGCGGATGGGCGGGACCGAACTTGCTCGCGACGATCCTGTTCGAGAAGTTCGGCCAGCACCAGCCATTGAACCGCCAGGCTGAGCGCTACGCCAGGGAGGGTGTCGATCTCAGCCTCTCCACGCTGGCCGACCAGGTTGGAGCCTGCGCAACGATGCTGCAGCCGATACATGATCTGATCCGCGCCCATGTGCTTGCCGCCGGGCGGCTTCATGGCGACGATACCACTGTGCCGCTGCTGGCCAGGGGCGCAACGAAACAGGCAAGGTTATGGGCCTACGTTCGCGATGATCGTCCTTTCGCGGGCGGCGCGCCTCCTGCGGCACTCTTCTACTTCTCGCCGGATCGGGAGAAGACCCATCCCAACACGCATCTTGCCGAATGGCACGGCATACTGCAGGCGGATGCCTATGGCGGCTACAACGATCTTTATCGTGCCGACCGCAGCCCCGCAGCGGTGACTAGCGCGCTCTGCTGGAGCCATGCGCGACGCAAGTTCTTCGAGCTGGCCGACATCGCCGGCAACGTGCGCAAAGGCAAACCTGCCCATGAGATATCGCCTGTCGCGCTTGAGGCCGTTGCTCGCATCGACGCGCTCTTCGAGATCGAGCGTGGCATAAACGGCAAATCCGCAGAGGAACGACTAGCTGCCCGACAACAGCATGCTCGTCCGCTTGTCGAGGACCTGCACGACTGGCTTATGGCCCAGCGTTCCCAGATGTCGAAGCACAATCCCATCGCCAAGGCGATCAACTACCTGTTCGACAAGGACGGGCGCTGGGAAGCCTTCACCCGCTTCCTCGACGATGGCAGGCTCTGCATGTCGAACAATGCGGCAGAGCGAGCCCTGCGCGGGATCGCTCTGGGAAGAAAGGCCTGGCTATTCGCAGGCTCCCAGCGCGGCGGCGAGCGTGCTGCCTTCATGTATTCCCTGATCGTCACGGCTAAGATGAACGATATCGATCCGCAGGCCTGGTTGGCGGATATTCTCGCCCGCATGCCCAACATTCCCGTATCAAGACTGCCCGAACTGCTGCCTTGGAACTGGTCTGTCGCTGGCAGCGGCCGACAGATGGCCGCCTGATGGGCCGCCCGACGCATGTCTACACGATCGGCTACGTCGCTGTGCTGATCGCCGAAAACCTCGAACTCATCCAGGAAATCGCCAGCAACTCTGACAATATCGACTATGGCGAGATGATCCATGCCCATGACGGCAGCGAAGGGGGCATAACGACATTCACCGACCGGGGCGTCGAGAGCCTGAAGGAATTCCTCGCCGACATTCGCACCTGGGACGGAGGTGTCCGGCAGTTCCTTGCCGACGAGCAATGCGATCAGGAAAAGATCGAGCGCATCATGGCAGACCAGCCAAAATCATAAGCGGTGCGGCCCACGCCGGATGGATACG
>NZ_JALPRY010000043.1:0-227 GCF_023223505.1 Neorhizobium turbinariae | reverse complement strand
GACGACTTTACTGATGTCCGTTTGCTAACCGCGCGGACCCGGATTTAATCTCGAGAAGCTGGTCTTAAAGATCGACCGCAAGAGAGCTGCTCGGCGTAGCTCCGATAAAGCGGACCGATCGAACACGTCGATGGCATTGTTAGAAAGCGTGATTGTAAAAGGTAGTCACGCATAGCGGGTCGGGGAAAGTTCTCCGGATCGTGACTGGTGCGGCATAGGTAACTGGG
>NZ_JALPRY010000042.1:0-936 GCF_023223505.1 Neorhizobium turbinariae | reverse complement strand
CGCAAGAGAGCTGCTCGGCGTAGCTCCGATAAAGCGGACCGATCGAACACGTCGATGGCATTGTTAGAAAGCGTGATTGTAAAAGGTAGTCACGCATAGCGGGTCGGGGAAGTTCTCCGGACCGTGACGGATGCGGCATAGGTAACTAGACCGTATTGTCAGATTTGGTCGCCCCTTGAGCGCAAGCGAAAAGGGACAAGCTGACCAAATTCAGCAAAGACGATGAGCATTGGCAATGAGAACGATGAAGTGTCGTAAGGGCATTTGGTGGATGCCTTGGCATGCACAGGCGAAGAAGGACGTGATACGCTGCGATAAGCCGTGGGGAGCTGCGAATGAGCTTTGATCCATGGATCTCCGAATGGGGCAACCCACCTTAGATGCTTGGAAAATTTAAGTCGTGTTTCGATACGGCTTAGGTTTCCAAGCATTGTGATAAGGTATCTGCACCTGAATACATAGGGTGTAAGAAGCGAACGCAGGGAACTGAAACATCTAAGTACCTGCAGGAAAGGACATCAACCGAGACTCCGCAAGTAGTGGCGAGCGAACGCGGACCAGGCCAGTGGCAATCAGGAATAAAGCCGAACGACTTGGAAAGGTCGACCGTAGCGGGTGATAGTCCCGTAGGCGTAGAACACTGATTGTCCTTGAGTAAGGCGGGACACGTGAAATCCTGTCTGAACATGGGGAGACCACTCTCCAAGCCTAAGTACTCGTGCATGACCGATAGCGAACAAGTACCGTGAGGGAAAGGTGAAAAGCACCCCGACAAGGGGAGTGAAATAGAACCTGAAACCGGATGCCTACAAGCAGTCGGAGCTCGAAAGAGTGACGGCGTACCTTTTGTATAATGGGTCAACGACTTAGTGTAACTAGCAAGCTTAAGCCGGTAGGTGTAGGCGCAGCGAAAGCGAGTCTGAACAGGGCGATTTT
>NZ_JALPRY010000041.1:0-2563 GCF_023223505.1 Neorhizobium turbinariae | reverse complement strand
AAGCCGGTAGGTGTAGGCGCAGCGAAAGCGAGTCTGAACAGGGCGAATGAGTTAGTTGCATTAGACCCGAAACCGAGTGATCTAGCCATGAGCAGGTTGAAGGTTGGGTAACACCAACTGGAGGACCGAACCCGCATCTGTTGCAATAGATTGGGATGACTTGTGGCTAGGGGTGAAAGGCCAATCAAACTCGGAGATAGCTGGTTCTCCGCGAAATCTATTTAGGTAGAGCGTCGACCGAATACCCTCGGGGGTAGAGCACTGGATGGGCTATGGGGACTCACCGTCTTACTGATCCTAACCAAACTCCGAATACCGAGGAGTACTAGTCGGCAGACACACGGCGGGTGCTAACGTCCGTCGTGAAGAGGGCAACAACCCTGACCTCCAGCTAAGGTCCCCAAGTCATGGCTAAGTGGGAAAGGATGTGAGGATCCCAAAACAACCAGGATGTTGGCTTAGAAGCAGCCATCATTTAAAGAAAGCGTAACAGCTCACTGGTCTAAATAAGGGTCTTTGCGCCGAAAATGTAACGGGGCTAAAGCCATGCACCGAAGCTGAGGATTTGAGCTTATGCTCAAGTGGTAGCGGAGCGTTCCGTAAGTCTGTGAAGGCATATCCGTGAGGAGTGCTGGAGATATCGGAAGTGCGAATGTTGACATGAGTAACGATAAAGAGGGTGAGAGACCCTCTCGCCGAAAGACCAAGGGTTCCTGCTTAAAGTTAATCTGAGCAGGGTTAGCCGGCCCCTAAGCCGAGGCGGAAACGCGTAGGTGATGGGAACCACGTTAATATTCGTGGGCCTGGTGGTAGTGACGGATTGCGTAACTTGTTCACTCTTATTGGATTGAGTGGGCGGGGAAGCGGTTCCAGGAAATAGCTCCACCGTACAGACCGTACCCGAAACCGACACAGGTGGTCAGGTAGAGTATACCAAGGCGCTTGAGAGAACTATGTTGAAGGAACTCGGCAAATTGCACGCGTAACTTCGGAAGAAGCGTGACCCCTTTTTACGCAAGTATGAAGGGGTGGCACAGACCAGGGGGTAGCGACTGTTTATCAAAAACACAGGGCTCTGCGAAGTCTAAAGACGACGTATAGGGTCTGACGCCTGCCCGGTGCTGGAAGGTTAAGAGGAGAGGTGCAAGCTTTGAATCGAAGCCCCAGTAAACGGCGGCCGTAACTATAACGGTCCTAAGGTAGCGAAATTCCTTGTCGGGTAAGTTCCGACCTGCACGAATGGCGTAACGACTTCCCCGCTGTCTCCAACATAGACTCAGTGAAATTGAATTCCCCGTGAAGATGCGGGGTTCCTGCGGTTAGACGGAAAGACCCCGTGCACCTTTACTATAGCTTTACACTGGCATTCGTGTCGGCATGTGTAGGATAGGTGGTAGGCTTTGAAGCGGGGACGCCAGTTCTCGTGGAGCCATCCTTGAAATACCACCCTTATCGTCATGGATGTCTAACCGCGGTCCGTTATCCGGATCCGGGACAGTGTATGGTGGGTAGTTTGACTGGGGCGGTCGCCTCCGAAAGAGTAACGGAGGCGCGCGATGGTGGGCTCAGACCGGTCGGAAATCGGTCGTCGAGTGCAATGGCATAAGCCCGCCTGACTGCGAGACTGACAAGTCGAGCAGAGACGAAAGTCGGTCATAGTGATCCGGTGGTCCCGCGTGGAAGGGCCATCGCTCAACGGATAAAAGGTACGCCGGGGATAACAGGCTGATGACCCCCAAGAGTCCATATCGACGGGGTTGTTTGGCACCTCGATGTCGGCTCATCGCATCCTGGGGCTGGAGCAGGTCCCAAGGGTTTGGCTGTTCGCCAATTAAAGCGGTACGTGAGCTGGGTTCAGAACGTCGTGAGACAGTTCGGTCCCTATCTGCCGTGGGTGTAGGAATATTGACAGGATCTGTCCCTAGTACGAGAGGACCGGGATGGACATATCTCTGGTGGACCTGTTGTCCTGCCAAGGGCATAGCAGGGTAGCTATATATGGAATGGATAACCGCTGAAGGCATCTAAGCGGGAAACCAACCTGAAAACGAGTATTCCCTATCAGGGCCGTGGAAGACGACCACGTTGATAGGCCGGGTGTGGACGTGCAGCAATGCATGAAGCTTACCGGTACTAATAGCCCGATCGACTTCATCGTTCCCATTGACCATGCTCATCACGCGTCGCAAGACGCGACGATGAAGCCAGACGTGTTCAATCAAGACCATCGCCAGCTTGTCTGGCTCCCTTGCTCAACAGAGCGCCGGGCAGCCATACAGGCCAAAGGCCGTCGCCAAGCGTTTGGCGGGCCGTCCGCAGGGCAGCAGCCGGCAGGCTGCGATCAGCCCGCCAGGACAAGATCAGGCGATGATCCAAAATCCAGCTTCTCAACACATGCCAACAGAAATGTTGGTTCATTGCCCTTAATTGACCTGGTGGTCATGGCGGGGCGGCCGCACCCGTTCCCATTCCGAACACGGCCGTGAAACGCCCCAGCGCCAATGGTACTTCGTCTCAAGACGCGGGAGAGTAGGTCGCTGCCAGGTCTATTAAAGGCAATGCC
>NZ_JALPRY010000040.1:0-10741 GCF_023223505.1 Neorhizobium turbinariae | reverse complement strand
CGCGTTTAGATTTGACTTTTGGGCCTTTCCCATGAACTTCCTTTCCGTATAGGGCTGTAGAGCTATACGCATATAGCTGTCTAATTTCAGCGGCCGCTTTCCCGCTCGGCTCATACTCCTGCGCCGTCTGACCGTCCTGCTGCGCTCGGGAGTAGGCTTTTCGCAAATGGATGGATACGGGCACAAGTTCGGCCTTGAGCTGCGCGATGATCTCGCGGGCCTGCTCGATCTCTGCACCTGTCGGCGGACAAAACGTCAGAAGGACAGAAGGCTGTTTTCCGAGCTGCTGCACGAGCCGGACGGTTTGCATCATGGCTCGAATGTCGAGGGCTTCGGCGCGGGTCGGAATCAGAACCAGATCGGCCACGCTTAAAGCCGCCTCGGCAATGTCCCGCTGCTGCGGCGGGCAATCCAGAATGACCAGATCAGCCCCACCGTTGCGCATGGCGTCGAGGTAATGGGGCAGGCGGTTAAAGTTCACGTCCCGAACAGCGGGTGTTTCGCCTTTGCCGGTGGTCTTGCGGCGGTCAGCCCAAAAGCAGGCCGATGCCTGCGGATCGAGATCGAACAGGGCGGCGTTCTTGCCGTCCTGCTCGGCGGCTACGGCTAGAGCTGTGGCGATGGTAGTTTTGCCAACGCCACCTTTTTGCGAAATGACCGTGAGAATCTTCATGTTATAAGGCTATAGGAATTACAGTTAACGGAAGACTAATTAAATTCTAGGGCTATAGGGTTACAGGGCTAAATTGAGAGGATTCGCCGCCACCGTCAACAGCGTCATTGGCGGCGATGAGCGTTAAGCAGCCTGGCGGCGACTATCGTTAGCCGCCTTCACCTTGCCTCTGTCACGCTTAGGAACAAAGCTCGCCTCGTTACGCGCAGCGCGGCTAAGGGCGGGGCTTGTGCCTGCGCGTCTTCCCCAGACGCGGCCCTGCGGCGCGGCATATTTTTGTAGGTGCAGATAGCCTATATACTGCTCGTCAATTCCTTTGCAGATGTACTTCGCCAGGCTTTTAGCAGTCTTAGGGTCCACCGGCTCCGCCAGGACGTCATAGCGCCTAATATTGCGGTGCGCCCGCTCGACCCATTTGACGCGCTTCTTGTGAAACTCTGCC
Source organism: Neorhizobium turbinariae (assembly GCF_023223505.1). Classification (NCBI taxonomy): domain Bacteria; kingdom Pseudomonadati; phylum Pseudomonadota; class Alphaproteobacteria; order Hyphomicrobiales; family Rhizobiaceae; genus Neorhizobium; species Neorhizobium turbinariae. Next base: position 9,626 of record NZ_JALPRY010000040.1, on the reverse strand, counting down.
TGTAGGGCAGGGGGCACATGCAAAACCCAATTGCAATGCGCGTGACCGTTTGGATTTTCATGGGTGTAAACGTACATGGGCGGCATCGCTGTGCCGTAGAGCTGCTTTGTTCTACGATTCAGCCAGTCGCGGTATTTATGGCGGATGGCCCGAAAGATGGCACCCGCATATTCCGCGCTGTTACTGTCAAAATTGATGGTCAGATAGGTATTCAGGTTACAACCAAGCCACGCTGCAAAATCGAATGCATAGCTACTCAGCCAGGATTGCGGCTGTTCTTCATAATTTTCTTCTTCAGCACGATTTTGCCCTTAGGCGTCACCTTTGTCTTTGGCTCAATGTCGGTCGTATCTGTTGCAGCAAGCTCCGCGAGGTTTTTAGGAGCAATTTGCCGCCGTTTGATCACGCGCGGAAACTCATTTGGGTAGGCCTTAGCAACACCCTCTAGCAGCTCGACCAATGGAGCAAGGTCATACGCGTTGGACGCGATAATGCCCTGCGTGCGACGCTTCTTCTTCGCAATAATGTTATCTTTGACAAGCCGCGTCACCGCTCGCTGCACCTGCCGCTCGGAAACGCCCGCACGCTTCGCAAGTGTTCCCATGCTCGGAAATGGCATGTTGTCCTTCTGCCACCAAGCACCAACTAGCTGAAGAAGTACGAGCATTTCGACCGGTGTTAAACGACGGTCCTCATCTATGAAATTATTCAGCAACAGTAGATAATTGGGTATCTGCGCAAAGCCCCGCTCGGCTACCGCTTGCCCCCATTTTTCCACCATGTCAGACATAAAAACCACCTCACTTTTGTCAACGTCTACCATACGACATTATGTCGTTCAATATATAAGTAATCAGATTATACTCATCAGAATATACCTATCCACATATACATATCATATGAAAATTGCTCGGGGGAACCAACCGCCAAGAATAGCTAAACGTCTAGGACAAACCCATGCGAAAAAAATCATTTCACATATTGACTCGTTTTGCGCATCCGACATATACCTTACACATCGTCGGGCGGTCCCATTAGCCGACTTTGGCGAAGCTAGTTTCGATGTTCTTACCCGAGCGATATCGGGCTAGCGGGGGGGCGGTCCATATGAGGGGCCGCCCCTCTTGGATTTTAAGTATAGGTAGCGCTACCTCGGCCCGCTGCGAGGGCAGCAATACTGGCCAAATAAAATAAAAGCCCCACCTTACAGCGGCAGATCGTTTTTTAAATTTTGTTATATTTGCAGATTACCTCAAAATTGGTTCCATAATTCACATTATCACGTAGTCAGATAATTTCCGAAACAAAAGAAGCCCCGGGGGGAGACCGGAGCTTCTTTACGAGAGTGGGTTATACACCGCACTGAATGATGATCCGGCAGCAGAAAATGCAGGGCTTGGCAGCCGCCGGGCTGAACGTGGAGAGGGATGCGGTAAGCGCAACCAGCGCCGCCAACCCAACGATCTTCATCTTCTTCATTTTGCTTCTCCTTGTATTCGGTCAACTGTGTTGATGTCTGCGCTGTTTCTGCGCATCTAAATTCAGCTGCATCCCGGCCGATGCTCGGCTGAGGAGATGGTCGCCGCGGCGCACGAGGCCGCGGCGCATCGGTTACCTGAACCAGGCGAGACCGCCGGTGTTCGTCCAGCCGCCGGCCTGAGCTGCGGTGCCCTGCGCCGCGACGGCGCCGAAGGAGATCAGCATTGCAACGAGAATGGTGCGCATTTCAGTGGCTCCTTTTCGTTCGTCAGCGAGTGATTTCGCCTTCGATGAGAACGAAGCTAACACATTGAATGTAAATGGCAATTTTTTAGATTTCTTAGATCGAACGAGGTGTATTTAAGATAGTAGGTAGTCTACCTACTATGGGAGGGGAGAAATGACGGACGAAGATGAACCCGGGTCATCAAAGCCTGCGGAACCAGATGCGGAAAAGGAAACTGGAAAGCGCCCGGTGATACCAATGCACCTAAATAGTGCGCAGGCTGACGAGGCCGCTGCTCTTATCGGGCAATTCAAGGAATGGTACTCCCAGCAGGGAACCCTAGACAAGATCGAGGAAAGCGTTTCACGGACCAAAGAGTTCCTGCTCAGGTACGATCACACCCCTACTCCCCACGGTGGCATTGGGGAAACGGAACCATGGATTCGTCTGGAAGACAGTCTCCTGCCTGATCTAGAGAAAACTGACGATGCGATGAGACTTGATCTCCGGCTCTCTGGTTTACGGCTGAAGACTTTTGCCGAAGGTGCCTGTCGCTTCATCGGCATTATGAACGAGATCGATGGGCTACCCAAAAATGCCAACCGCTACAACGATGCGTCGACCAACCTTGCCGAATGGTTTCTGCATGAGAGGTTGATGAGAACCTACCTGCAACGGCTGGCTGCCAACAAGAATCCTAATGAAGGGTCTAGCCTAAAACTCCAAGACCTCCTCTCGGCCTACTTATATCAAGAGGGAGCGCAGCAAGGGCCGATCCGTGCTAAGGTCGTGCAGATGGTGGCATTGGGGCTGTGGGATGCTGACCCACCAACCACCAATCGCGCGTGGAGTATCCGGGCTGGCGTCGGCGGCGTCCGCTTTCACGTAGGCGTTTTCACACCTGTGGTGGATCATTTCAAAAAATATTTGCCTGGTGGATATTTGGAACGGAAGGGGCAAGCAAATGATCTTTGATCCAATTCGGGATGATCCCGACGTAAAGGTTGAACTGTACAAGAGAAGAAAGCGGCCGACTTGGGAAGCGGAGCGAGCTCACCTCTTGGAGCGCGTAGGATCGCTTTCGGGTGACGAGCGGGCCGCCGTAGAGAAAAGACTCGCCGAACTCGATGATTACCTTAGGTGAGGATGGACTGCCTTTAGGCGCGGAAACAGAGAGCGGACTAAGTCCTCCTCCTCTCTTTGATGATCCTGTCGCTCGAAGCTGGGATTTTGGCCCAGTTCAACAGCCTTGAAATTCTCCAGGCTTCCAGCGAAGGTTGAAAACCAAAAAGGGCACCCGCTAGGGTGCCCTTCATTCTGGGAAGCCGAGGATTCGTCCGCCCCAAGGGGCAACTGCCAATCTAATCTCGGCTTTTCAATTCTGAATATAGGGTGATTTGACAGGGGGGTCAATGCAAATAGAAGACGCGGATGCAGCCGCGCTTGCGCTGCTACTTTCACCAGAAAGGCTAGGGGCACTCAGCCAACTCACTGGAAATGTCAAAGCGGCAATCGAGCTACATCAGGAAACCCTGAGGCTCGGCGCCGCTCTCATGAACATCACCGCTAGCATCGAAATCGCGCTTCGCAATGCGATCTGCGAGAACCTCGGACAGCACTTTGGCGTGGCGGGATGGCTGCTGACCCCCCCGGCACCGTTTCAATGGAAAGAAGAAGAAATCAAAAAGATCAGGCGGGCGGTAGATAGTGCCCGCAGAAGCGAATACGCGAAGCTTTCACAGGCTGAGAAGCATGCCCTTGATGCTTTAGCCTTTCCGAACGGTCGTCCCGCTCACCTATCGCATCTAAACCGAGCAAAGGCCCGCCGAGGGCAAATCCAGGTATCAGACGGCAAGATTATTGCGGAGCTGACATTTTACATCTGGAAGCGCCTATGCGGCCCAGACTACGAACATACGCTCTGGAAACCAACCTTGAAACGGGTTTTCCCATATAAGAAGATCACGCGTTCCGAAGTCGCAGATCACCTCGAAAACCTTTATCAATCGCGCAATCGTCTCGCCCATCATGAACCGGTTCTGCACGGTAGATTTAGGGATGCTGTCGCCGCGATAAAATTCATCGTCGAGCATCTGCACGCCTCTCCGCCCACCGACCAGACTCCACTGGCTAGGCTGGTCGCAGGAGACCTTGTCGCCGTAGAAGCGCAGGCCGTAGTGCTGCATGCCAAACTGGATTCCTACAGGACGTAAAAGGAAACATGATCGAGAGAGAGGGCGGACATAATTTTAAACAGCTCAAGGAATCTATCCTTTCGCGCAGCCAAGCAACCTACCGTTCCCGTTTATCATCTTTGTCCCGTTCTTTCGGACTTGCCCCATAACGATGCCGTCCCAGAAGCTGATCACGTTGCTCCTGGGTAAATTCATGTCCCTTTTGCGTCTGATCCGTCGCCTCTTTAATAGTGCTATCTAGCCGCTCACGCTGTTGAGATAACGCCGCCTCCATGCGCTCCCAAAGGCTATCGAGGCGCGATCGTTGCGCAGCGATCCACACCCTGAAACGATCTACGTTACGCGCCACGACCTCGCGCCAGAGATTACCGCGCTCGCTCTGCTCGCCCCTACGCTCCAATGCTAAGGCAATAGCACCGATCTTCGGCTCCGGATCGCGGTCGAGTCGGGCGGCGGCAAGATCAAACACAAGCGCTTTCGCATTGTCGTTGGCGGCACGAGCCTGTTCAGCCTTCTCCTGCGCCTCGACGCGCTGTTCCTCCAAGCTGCGATGATCTACTCGGCCGGCATGGCCGGCTCGCTCCAGTGCCCGGTTAACGGCATCCTGCCATGTCTCCCGCCAATGCTCGATAAGGGCCGTCTCGTTCCAGCCGCGCTCCTTCTTGCCGAAGCCGTCACCGACGATCTCCCGCATGGTCAGCATGACATGTGCATGGTGATTACGGTCGTCGCCTTTGCGATGCGGCGTATGGATGGCAACATCAGCGATCATACCCTTCGCTACGAAGGCCATCCGCACGTAATTCCGCACTAGGGAAAGCCGCTGGGAGGCGTCCAACTCGTGTGGCAGAGCAAGCTGCACCTCGCGGCTCAACTGTGCATCCTTGCGCTTCTCTGCGATCTCCACAGCGTTCCAGAGCGCCTTACGATCTGTCATCCAGGCCGGGGTGTTCTCGGGTGCCAGAATTTCAGCATGCACGACACCGGAACGGCGGTTGTAGTCGTGCACCTGGCCCGTGCGGCGGTCCTCGATGAGGACGCCAGCACGATAAGCAGCGGCAGCCGTTACGCTGCGGCCGGCTGACCGGGAAATCACCTGTGCTGAGAAGCGATAAATCGCCATTGCCGTTCCCTTCAATCGTGCGGTTCAGTGGCCAAAGGTCCAACGCTCCTGGGGAAGCTACCCGGCGGCGTAACCCCTTGAAGACGCGCACATTACGAAGTAATGTATAAGCGCGCACTTTCATTTGGCAAGCGAACCACATCCCCCTTAGTCTATCTACCGCACCACGCGAATGAACAGCCTTACCCCTGCCCTGCCGTCCATCCTTGTCCTGCTTACCGCCTCCGGCCTCTACGGGTGGAGCAGGCGGGGTCGGGAACGGGGAGCTGCATGGGGAACGGTCCTGTTCGCGGCTCTGCTGATCGTTGCGAGCCTCTTGGCCGTATGGGCTATTATAGCGGCGGGATGGGCCAGCGTTTCATCCAGCCGTTCCGGCGTGGTGGAAAAGCTGGCGGCAAGCATTGACGCCATTCTGGCGATCATACTGTCCGGCACGCTTCCAAGCCTTGTCCTGGTCGGCGTGATCGTCGTCGCGGCAGTGTCGTGGATCGTCTGCTCCGGGGAGTTCGGCAAGGCCTGGGCGATCCTATTTCCCGCCTCTCATGTCGTCGCCGATGGCCCGTGGAAGGCTGCATTTCTGACGGAATCCGACATCGCCGATCTTATCCGGCTGCAGAATGGATTGCCGCTCGGCCTGACCAAGGGCGGCAGGATCGTGCGCTATGCCAAGAACGACGAACGTGGCTGGATCGGCGGCCATCATGCCGTCATTTCCGGCACACGTGGCGGCAAGGGTGTCTCCGCCATCATACCCGCCATCTTCGACCATGACGGGCCTGTCGTCGCCCTGGACATCAAGGGTGAGCTTGTCGATACCACAATCGCCAGCCGCACGGTCAAAGGCCAGCGAGTGGTCGCCCTCGATCCTTTCCGGACATCGAAGTCGAGCCGGATCGAAGGCCAGAAGCCGATCGGCTTCAATCCGATGGCGTTTATCCGCCCCGCCCATCGCAGCCGTGATGCGGCCGTTCTGGCGGACGGCATGATCGTGCCGGAGCAAGGCAGCGGCGCCCATTTCTCAGATCGGGCGCGAGCCTGCTTGCAGACGACTATAGAGGTGGTTCACGAGCTGAGCGAAGCACCCACGCTGCATGAGGTTCGCGGTCTCATCCTCAGCGCCGGGTTCCTCGATACGCTGACGGCATGGGCCGAAACGCCGAAACTCGCTGGAGGCCGGGCAGCCGAGCTGGCAGGTTCTTTCCTCGCCATGGGGGACAAGGAACGCGGTTCAATCATCTCCACCGTCGCCAAATCGCTGGAATGGACTGGCGCGGACGCAATGCGCGGATTCCTCGGGGTTAAGACCGGCATCAACCTCGAGTCTCTGCTGCGCGGCGATACTGACCTGTTCATTGTCATTCCATTGGACCAGGTGACAGCACAGGCCGGATTCATGCGGTTGATGGCAAACCTGCTGCTGGCTTTGATGGTCCAGCAGCAGGAGCGGCAGCCAGCACGAAAACAGGTGCTGTTTGTTGCCGACGAATTCACCCGCCTCGGCCGTCTGGATCGCATCGTCGATATCGCCACCGTCGCGGCGGGCATCAATCTCGAAACCCTGTTCATCCTGCAGGACAAGGGCAGCCTCGAAGCCGTCTATGGCCAGTCTGCCGACACGATCCTCGGATCGTGTGCAACAGTCAGAATTTTCAACCTCGGGCGCGGCGACAGCCGCACGGCCGAATGGGCCTCCAAACTTGCTGGGTATCAGACACTGCGAACCCAGTCGACCTCGGCGGCGGCAGGATCGAAGACAGCAAGCACTAGCTCGGCTGAAGTCCGTGAACCACTACTGACGGCAGCCGATATCCTCGAACTGCCGACCAGCGAAATGCTCTGCTTCATTCGGGGAAGAAAGCCGCTGCGGATGCAGCGGATTCTCTGGTATAAGCTGCGCCGCTATCGCAGCGACTAGCTCCTGTTCATGGCAACAACGAACGAAAATTTCGGCGAATTTCTCTTCGAATTCATTCTTCAAAAATATTTCGCGCCATGACAGCTCTAACCTCATTGGCTCTAGGTCCGAGATGGAAAACCGGGTACATCTCGTACTTTGGATTATCGCGCATTTCAGCCGTTATATCGTGAAACATCTCACCGAAGTCCAATTTTGAGACCCCTGTTTTCTCGATCCAACGGTTTATCTCATCGTTTCCGAAAACGGGGGGTTCGGCTCCAGCTTCATACCGGATGCAGCTCTCTGAGATGGCTGCGACTGCAAGCTTCAGCGTTTCGTTTCTTTTCTCTTCTGTCCACAGTGTGTAACGCATTATATTTCCTATAGTTTGAACCGGACTTTTTTCTCGGTCTTCTGGTCAAACCGGCGCTCCATCTCGGCAATTGCCTCCTTCAAGGCCGCCGCGATCTTCTTGATATCCGTCGGATTTTTTCCATATGCCCGCTCATTGGAAAGATTGCCAATCCTCTGAATTGCAACCAATGCTGCCTGCGTCCTGCCTTCGGCTAACTTTACGAAATTCGCGCGCTTTTCCTCAGGGGTGACTACCTTCTTCGGCTTCTTTTCGGTCTCTTCAGTCATGGCGATATCCTTTCATCTGGCCGCCTTTCGATGCTGTGACGAGCACAATCTTACGTCAACAAAAAAGTGAATTTCGGCCTAAAAAACATGCAGGGTGAGATTTATTTCAGAAATTTGTTCGGTAGTGGATTGCGCCGCTCTGATTTTCGACTGACGATTTCAAAGGATGGTTCCGCAAGACTCCATCCTTCACACACCCCAAAGCGCGAAAGGCTTAGACATGAACGACCTCGTACCACCACCTTCTTCTACCGGCACCCTGCAGTACGACATGACCCTCATAGGGAAGACGGCAGTCCTGAGCGGCCGAAAGCAGTTCGGCCAGGAGAACCCGGCCGAAAAATTCTACGACCATTTTCTCGGAGATGAGGAGGCGCTGTGCCGCTACTGCATCGACGCCTTCTTCCATGATCCGCATAACACCGCCGGCGCCAATATCATGCGCCAGGCGATGAGCATGGCACCCGCTGATCTGTCGGCCGCCATTGTTGCCTACTACCGCTCCTAAGCGACGGTTGGACAGATCAGGGGCTGGGTTCTTGCCCAGTTCCCTGTTCGATGCAGGCCGCAGGCCAAATCGAACCCGCGCGAAGCGCGGAACTGATGTTCCCCGTCCCGATACATATCATGCACCGACACGCGCAGCGGGAGTCACCCGTAGGGCCGGAGCGTAGCGGAGGACAGCCGTAGGCTGTTGACGGAGCGAGCATGACGGTATGCTGCCGTTCGGGATGAGGAAAACTTGTCGGCCAAAGGCCGACTCCGCTTTCATTTCCTCATAGGAATAGATTTAGATTGGGATTCAGACCGGCTGGCGGATTCACGTTGTTTGTCGATGCCGGCACCTAGCCGTGCCAGCGCACGCGCAAGCGGCCCGTCCTCCATATCGAACAGTGGCCGCTCCGCCAGCGACAGGCTTTGCCTATGCGCTTCGATCTCGGCGGCTCGGCTCTGTCGCGCGTGCAGGAAGTCGTCTGGTTCGGGTGTCGATTGACCATATCGGCCGAGAAGCTGCAGCGCCCTCTTTGGCAAGCTAAGCCTATAGGCATTGCTGGTCTGCTGGAGCTGCGGCCCCCGGCCCTTGTTTCCGGTCGCGATATAGCGCCGGAGCCAATCGATAAAGCCATGCTCCCGCAGCGCCTTCAACGCGCGGCTGATCGCATCTCGTGACCGCTTCAGCATCCGCATGAGTGTGTCCAAGGACGGTTCGAGGCGTCCTGTGCGGAAATCAATCAGGTTCGCGAACAGCTCTAGGATTTCGAGAGCAATCGGACCAAGCGCTCCGTTGCGTGTGCCCGGCTGTCTTGTCGCCAGCTCGTAGCGTCTCGCCGCCATCACAATGCGGCGCACCTCCTGCCGATCAGTACGCCGCCAGAATACCCCCTCACAGCGGCCAGCAGCACGCGAATGGCGTCGAACTGGCTCTACCGTCCGCCCGGTCTCTCTCCCGTGCTGTGCGGCCAGGATATCACCCAATGGTGCAAACATATCTCGTCCTCTCGGTTGAAACCGACAAGGCGAAGGCTCCACGCGAGAACCTTTGGCGGCAAAAAGCCAAACGCTCCCGTGGCAAGAAACCTCTTGCAATGTCCCGGTGATTTTGGGAAACTGCGATTGTCCAGATCACATTTTCCGGTTCGCCGGATATCAGAAGCCCGCCCTTGGCGGGTTTTTGTGTATCTGGGCCTAAGCCCTCCTGTCAGCTATTCCCCGCCGGAATCAGCGGAATCTTGGTTATGATGGTGCCTGCCGAATTGCTCGACCGCAACCCGCTATAGCCTTACAGTGCTATAGCTTTATTTCTTTGTCGTCTGCGCGTTTAGATGCGCCCCGCCCTTGCTGGTGAAAAACAGGTCTAGCGCCTCCTGCAAAAGCTCCTTCTTACTGCGCCCCGTTTCGGCATGTAGAAAGGCCAGATTGCGGGCGTAGCTTGGCGGAAGGTTCGCCCCTACAAGTACCGTCTCCGTCGCACTCTCGGCCTGCACCGGCTTTTTGCGCAGCCTTCGGCGCGTGGTTGTGTCGCTCTCTGCAAGTGCGGGCGGCTCGGCCGGAAGGCTTTCAAGC
>NZ_JALPRY010000004.1:0-266928 GCF_023223505.1 Neorhizobium turbinariae | reverse complement strand
TTCTCGGCGCAAATCCCGGGTCAGCTCTCAGTGCAAATCAACAACCTGATCGAACTTAGCGCCGTCGATCTTACCCCAGACCCGAAATTTCATTGGAAACTCCTATAAGTTGCGTTTACAACTCAGAGTTATTTCCAGTTGATGCTCAGGGCGAGCGAAGAGTTGACTTGACCTCAAATCTTTTGAGAAGAAAACTCAATAAAAACAATGCCGCGGCTGTGCTGTGACCTAGCACTTGTGCAACCATGCTTATTTACCACAAATTTTCCTTGAATTTCCGGACAAGACTGCCGCATTGGAGCGACTGAAGCGCCCACTACTTGGAAGCGTCCGCTTTCCATTGGCAAAGGCACGACGGAAGCTTAGAAAGGTCCCATGTCCGACAACGTCATCAAGTTCAAACGCCCGCCGAAACCCAGGCCGCCACGGCAAACGCCGCCATGGCTGAAGCGGCTGCTGCCGTTTCTGGTGATCGCCGCCTTCCTGGTCGCCGCCTATGTGTACTTCTCGCTGAGCAACGGCGGCTGAGGCAAACGGAAAGGCCGGCGCTGAGGCCGGCCTTGTTCTTCTTCAAAATCAGCAGGTTGATCAGGCGGCAGCGCGCACGTTGGCGATCACGTTGACGAGGTCGTTGACGATGCGCTCGACCTGGGCCCGGTCGTCACCTTCGGCCATGACGCGGATCAGCGGCTCGGTGCCCGATGGCCGGATCACCAGGCGCCCCTTTGCACCGAGTTCGGCTTCCGCATCGGCGATCGCCTGACGCACCACGGCTTCCTCCAGCGGCTTGCCGCCGGCAAAACGGACGTTCTTCAAAAGCTGCGGCACCGGCTCGAAGCGACGGCAGACTTCGCTGACCGGGCGACCGAGTCGCTTGACGCGCGCCAGTATCTGCAGCGCGGCCACCAGGCCATCGCCGGTCGTGCCGAAATCGGACAGCACGATATGGCCGGACTGTTCGCCACCCACATTGAAATCGTGGTTGCGCATGTGCTCAACGACATACCGGTCGCCGACCTTGGTACGGGCGAGGCCAAGCCCCCTGCCCTCAAGGAACCGCTCCAGCCCGAGGTTCGACATGACGGTCGCGACGATGCCGTTGCCGCGGAGCTTCTGCTCCTCGGCCCAGCTTTCGCCGATCACCGCCATCAACTGGTCGCCGTTAACGATCTCGCCGGCTTCATCGACGATGATGACGCGGTCCGCATCGCCATCAAGCGCAATGCCGATATCGGCGCGGACTTCATGCACCTTCTTCTGCAGGTTGGCCGGGCTGGTCGAGCCGCATTCGAGATTGATGTTGGTGCCGTTCGGTTCGTTGCCGATCGTGACGACCTCAGCGCCAAGTTCCCAGAGCGCCAGCGGGGCAACCTTGTAGGCGGCGCCATTGGCGCAGTCGATCGCGACGCGAAGGCCCTGCAACGTAACGTCCCTCGGCAGGGTACGCTTGGCATGCTCGATGTAGCGATAGATGTCGCCTTCGACGCGTTTGGCGCGGCCGATATCGCTCGACTTCGCAAGCTGCGCATGCAGATCGCTGTCGAGCAGGTCTTCGATGCGTGCTTCCAGCTCGTCGGAAAGCTTGTAGCCATCCGGGCCGAACAGCTTGATGCCGTTGTCCTCGTAAGGGTTGTGCGAGGCGGAGATCATCACGCCGACATCCGCCCGCAGCGAACGCGTCAGCATGGCAACGGCCGGTGTCGGGATCGGGCCGAGCAGGAAGACGTCCAGCCCTGCGGCGGTGAAGCCGGCAACCATGGCGTTCTCCAGCATGTAGCCGGAAAGGCGGGTATCCTTGCCGATCACCACGCGATGGCGATGATTGCCGTTGCGGAAGATGGTGCCGACGGCGATGCCGACGCGCATGGCGAGATCCGGCGTCATCGGGAAGATGTTCGACTGGCCGCGGATACCGTCAGTGCCGAAATAACGACGTGTCATATATGCTCCTTCGTCATCGCGCTCTCGTCGCGCGGCTTGGCGGGGATCGAACCCGCTGCAACTTGCAAGGCTGGAAAAGCAGCCATTGCCGCGGCTCATGCCATAGTTTGGAAGATCAGGCACATAAAATAACGCGAAAATTGCTTACATGTCGTTACTGAAGGGTTTCTTCAGCCATTCCACAACCGGCCTCATCACGTTGAGGGTTGATCGTCCGCGCCTTGCATCGTCCGATACCGTACCCAATTCAGAAACCAGGCTTTATTGAGGTAGGATGGCTCGTCGTTGGCGCCCATACCCCAAGCGCCGATGACCCAGCGTTCGCACGTGCTCCCGCCTGCCTGATGGACGAAGCAACATGTTACCAAGTTTTGCGCCTGATCCACGACAGGACGACCGGCAGCTATTGGATCCGATGCTGTCGCGTTACGCCGCCCGCTATTACCTGAGCGGGCCGGAAAAGGACGCGCTTGTGTCACAAACGCTTCTCATTCTTGCCAATGACCCTGATGCACTGGCCGACGGGCCGGTGGAAAAGGCCATCGCCGAAACGATGCACCGGGTCTACCTGACGGGAACCCACCGCTCCTGACACCCGCCGAGACAGCGGTCGATCAGCCTTTGCCCTCGTCGTCCGACGGTCCGAGGATTTCGGCCTCGGCCGTGGCACGCAGAAAAGCCTCCCGCGCCAGTTCCGGATCAAGCTGGGCCTTGGCAGCCGCACGGCAGTTGGTTTTCGCGCTTCGGTAGTGGCGGCCATCATCGCGCGGCCAGTCGTGCAGGAGCTTGTCGAGCGCCTCGCCTGGCGTTTCGACCTTCTCCGGTGCCTGATTGGTGAACTTCACCGCGACGGTGCGCCATCGCACGGGGCGCTTTTTACCTTGATCTGCTTCTCTGGGCTGCATTGGCTTCTCCGTTGGAAGATACCCAACGCCTACCCTTCCCGGACGTTCCGGAACCGGCCGATGCCGCCACACCGGCGCAGCAACCTCATTGGGCCGCGGAACCTGAATGGAAGAAGCGGGTTCTGACCTCTTCCAAGGAGGGCATGATGAGCTTCAGGATCGAACGGAGTGACGGCAGCGAAACCAAGGTGCGGACAGCATCGAAGGCCGTGGACGTCGTCAAACAGGAGCTTCGCCGTGAGCGGCTGGTCACGCTGAAGCTCGAGCCGGAAACCAGCTCGCCAGCCGAGGTGACCGCCTCGCAGGCGGAGATCGAGAGCCGCCAGCGCCACTGAACGACATTGCACTTCCTTCGTGTTTTCCAGGATGGACCATGACCCGATTTTATTTCGACGTCCGCAGAAACGGCCGACTTGAAGAGGACAAGGAGGGCGAAGAGCTTCCATCCAAGGAAGCCGCGATAGAAGAGGCCATGGCCGCCGCGCGCGAGCTTGTTGCAGAGAAGGTGCGGACCGGCGACGTGGTGGACGGCGACGCCTTCGAGATTCGCGACGAGCATGGCAAGGTGGTGCACATACTGCCGTTTCGGTCTGTCCTGCGCCTCGATTGACAGAATGGATTCCTACGCGACAGGATTGCAGACGGTTTGCCGGACACCCGGAATGTGATATGTTCCAGTTTATCGTCTGCACGTCTTAAGGGCGCAGGCGGCTGAGAGATCGTTTCTCTTGCCCCAATGCAGGAGGAGCGTGGATGTCCCGCCCTCACTTTCAAAACAAGCTGCTTGCTCTCGTTCCCTCGGCGGAACTGGAAATCCTGTATCCGTTGCTCGAACCTATCGACCTTCCGAAGGGCTTCGTCATTGCAACGGCCGGCGAACCGATCCAGTACGTCTATTTCCTGGAGCAGGGGCTGGGCTCGATCGTTTCGGTCTCGCGGCAGGGGCAGAAGGCCGAGGCCGGCATGTTCGGCTACGAAGGTTTTGCACCCACCCCACCGGCGGTCCGCTCCACCGTGAGCTTCCATGACGCGAGCCTGCAGGCTGAAGGATACGGCTATCGCATCACGATCGAAGCACTGTGGGCAGCGATGGATAGATGCCGGGAATTTTCCAGACTCCTTGCCCGCTCATCCCAGAACCTGGCAACCCAGGTGTCCTACACCGCGCTGTCGAACGCCGTGCACCAGGTGAACGAACGACTGGCCCGCTGGCTGCTGATGTCGCACGACAGGCTGCGCCAGGACGAGTTCCTGATCACCCATGACTACATGGCGCTGATCCTTGCCGTGCGACGCCCAAGCGTGACGACGGCATTGCATGTGCTGGAAGAGCGGCGCTTCATCCGCGCCGAGCGCGGCTGCGTGACGATCCGCAACCGCTCCGCCATGGAACACTACGCGCAGGATGCCTATGGCCTGCCTGAGGAAGAATACCGCCACCTGTTCCCGTGAAGCGCGTCAGGAGCGCGGCCAATCTGGCGAGATGAGCCGCCGGTATTCGGCTTCCGGCGCGCCATAGGCATCGCGCGCGAACGCCTCGAGCTTGGAACGATCACGGATCTTGATCAGCGCCCGTTCGGTGCTTATGGCGCGTTCGCCTTCAAGAACATGCAGGGCATCCGTCACGCTCGGACGCCGCACGCCGAGCATCAGGCCGAGGAAATCATGGGTCAGCGGCAGTTCGGGCCCCAGCCTGTCCTGCGACATCAGCAGCCAGCGCGCCAGGCGCTGCTCGATCTTGTAGCGTCCATCGGCAAGCGTGGTAGCCGCGACCTGAATCATGAAGACATGCGTGAAGCGCAGCAGCAGTGATGACAGCGTCTCGCTCTCCCGCATGGCGCGCCTCAGGTCGGCGGCGGGGAAACGAAGGGCCGTGGTGCCGGCTTGCATGAAGCTGCGGTGCGGCGTGCGATCGACCCCGAGCACCGCGAAGTTCGCTGAGAAACCTTCATGGCCAATGCAGCCCACCTCGATCTGGTGGCCGTCACGGTTGATGGCAATCTCCGACGACATCCCGCCGTTGAAGAAATGGACGTATTCGACCAGTTGAAGCGGTTCGTAGAGCACCTGGCCCTGCTTGAGCTCCACCTCTTGTGCCAGCGGCTCCAGAAGCGCCTGGTCGTCGGGCGAAAGCTGGGTGAGCAGGTGGTTGTCGGTGGTGAGCATCGAACTCCTCGCGAATGAAGCTTGCGAGTGCGCATATATGGCAGGCGTTCGTGATGTCATGCCCCTGCTGCGGGCAACTTGCAGCGAAAGTCGGCTGCCCCGATCACGCAACGAAAAAGGCCACCCGCGGCTGGCGAGGGTGGCCTTTGATTGTTCTAGCGTTCCGCAGAGACTTAATGCGGCTGTGGCTCCAAGCCGCCTTCGGCTTCGCCACCCTTTGGCTCGTCTTTCTTTGAGCCGGTGGAGGGAACCGCCGAACCGCGTGCCGGAGGCGCGTCGTCTCCAAGGTCGCGGGAGGGCTTCTGGCCCTTGATCAGCGCCTTGATCTCTTCGCCCGACAGCGTTTCGTATTCGAGCAAGCCTTCCGCGATTGCCACGAACTCGTCGTGGTGGTCGGTGAGAATGCGTCGCGCTTCGGTATAGGCCTCGTCGATCAGGCGACGGACCTCGGTGTCGATCTTCTGCGCGGTTGCTTCTGAAACATTCTTCGACTGCGAGACGGAATGGCCGAGGAAGACTTCCTGCTGGTTCTCACCGTAAGCGACCTGGCCGAGCACGTCGGAGAAACCCCACTGGGTGACCATGGCACGGGCAAGCTTCGTGGCCTGCTCGATGTCGGAGGATGCGCCGGAGGTGATGTTTTCCTTGCCGAAGGTGAGTTCTTCCGCCACACGGCCGCCCATCATGATGACGAGGCGCGACACCATCCATTTGTAGCTCATCGAGTAGCGGTCGCCTTCCGGCAGTTGCATGACCATGCCCAGCGCCCGGCCGCGCGGAATGATCGTTGCCTTGTGCAGCGGATCGGCAACCGGGACTTTGAGCGCGGTGATGGCGTGGCCGGCTTCATGATAAGCCGTGAGCTTTTTTTCGGCCTCGGTCATGGCGGACGAACGACGTTCGGCGCCCATCATGATCTTGTCCTTGGCGTCCTCGAACTCGCTCATGGTGACAAGGCGCTTGTTGCGGCGCGCAGCCATCAGGGCAGCTTCGTTGACGAGGTTCATCAGGTCCGCACCGGAGAAGCCGGGCGTACCGCGTGCCAGAACCTTGAGGTCGACATTCGGCGCCAGCGGCACGTTGCGGGCATGAACCTTGAGGATGCGCTCGCGCCCGACGATATCCGGGTTCGGCACCACCACCTGGCGGTCGAAACGGCCCGGACGCAGCAGCGCGGGGTCGAGAACGTCCGGACGGTTGGTCGCGGCGATCAGGATGATGCCTTCATTGGCTTCAAAGCCGTCCATCTCGACGAGCAACTGGTTGAGCGTCTGTTCGCGCTCGTCGTTGCCGCCGCCAAGACCGGCGCCACGATGGCGGCCGACGGCGTCGATTTCGTCGATGAAGATGATGCACGGCGCGTTCTTCTTCGCCTGCTCGAACATGTCGCGAACGCGGCTTGCGCCAACGCCAACGAACATTTCAACGAAGTCAGAACCGGAGATGGTGAAGAACGGCACGTTTGCTTCGCCGGCAACCGAGCGGGCGAGAAGCGTCTTACCCGTGCCGGGAGGGCCGACCAGCAGCACGCCGCGCGGAATACGACCGCCCAGGCGCTGGAACTTCTGCGGGTCGCGCAGGAATTCGACGATTTCTTCCAGGTCCTGCTTGGCTTCGTCGACGCCAGCGACATCCTCGAAGGTGACGCGGCCATGCGCTTCCGTCAAAAGCTTCGCCTTGGACTTGCCGAAGCCCATCGCACCGCGCGAGCCCCCTTGCATCTGCCGCATGAAGAAGAGCCAAACGCCGAGGATCAGGAGCATCGGCAAGAGCGTGCCGAGATAGCTCAGGAAGCCCGAGGAACCATCGGTCTCCGGACGGGCGACGATGGTGACGTTCTTCGACTGGAGCTTCTCCATCAGGGAGTCGTCGATGACGGGGGAATAGGTCTGGAAGCCGGAGCCGTTTTCGGCGTAGGTGCCGAGCACCCGGTTACCTGTGACGACGACATCCCTCACTCGCCCCGAATCCACATCGCGAAGGAACTGCGAATAAGGAATCTCACGCGAGTTGGTCTGCGTCGGTGCCGTCTGGAACATGCTGAACAAAGCGACCAGCAAGAGGGCTATGATGACCCAGAGGGCGATATTACGAAAGTTTGGGTTCATTGAACTCCCCGGACTGCGACGGCCCGCTTTTAGAGCGGCCGCCTTGCTTGCCGCATAACATAGGGTTGCGGCAAGGCCTTGCCAAGGCAAAGGGGAGCCGGGCCTAGCTTTTCCGCCGAGAATCCTTAACCGGAAGCGGGGTAAATTCCTCGTGTCCGATCAACTGCGCTATCCGGTCTGCAAGGTTAAGATCAAACTGAGGCAAAAAACGGTCGAACGGCGCGAGGATGGGGCCTACCACAACCGCGCTCCCCCCTGACGTTTGGGCTGCGCCCGGTGCGAAATCGACGAACGGCAGCGCGGATGCCGCACGCATGGCAATCGCTGGCGGCGCCTCCGGGAACAGCGCAAGCGCCTCGTCTCGGTCAGGCGCCGTCGGGCCGACAACGACCTCCTGATCCGTTCCATTGATGATCCGGAAACGGCCGTCCCAAATGGCGGTCTCGCCGGCGCCCACGTGCAGCGACAGCATGCCGCGGTTTTCGCGCATCATGAACAGGCCGTCGCGGCGCCGGTCGAAAATTACTCGTCCTGCCGTGATGCGGCCCGCAGCCCCACCCTGGATGAAGGCGAGCACCCGCGCCATGCTATCGCTGCCGAGAAGATGCGTCCGTCCGCCAAGCACGGCGCCAAGGCTCGCCAGCGCGTGCCGCAGGACCGGCAGTTCCTCCGTCAGCCCCCCGGGCGAGACCTGCGCCAGCACGCTGTGCCCGATCGACACATGCGCCTCGATGAGGTCGGCGGCCCGGTCGGCGAGCTCCTTGCGGCGTGCCGCCGCCTCGCCGTCGACGGGTGCATCGGGACCCGCCAGCCGCACCCTCACCCGCTCGTAGCGGGCGTTGAGGTTACTCGGATCGTCGATCCATCCTTCGCCGTGGCGTTCCAGAAAGGCACGGATATCGGCACGGGTGGTGGACAGGAACGGCCGCATCAGCCAATGGCGCCGCTCCAGCAGCACCGCAGCGGACATTCCGGCAAGCCCCCGCCTCGCCTCGCCATCACCACGGCGGGCGCGCATGGAAACCGTCTCGGCCTGGTCATCGAGCGTATGACCGGTGACGATGACATTCGCGTGACTATCGCGAGCAATGTCAGAAAGCAGGCGGTAACGGGCGTCGCGTGCCGCCGCCGAGATGCCACTCGACGGTTTCTCGCCCTCCCAACGACGGATGACATGCGGCACGCCAATCCGTTCGCAGAGTGCTGTGACAGTCAAAGCCTCCTCGGTAGACCCCGGACGAAGGCCGTGGTCGATGGTGGCGGCGGAGATCGCGAATTTGGAGCGATCCGCGAGCTTCGCCAGCGCCAGCAGCAGGCCGGTGGAATCGCTGCCGCCGGAAATCGCGACAAGGAGATGCGCTGGTGTTTCCAGCCCGTCGAGGAAGACGCGCACCGCGTCTTCCGGCGACAGGCGGTTGGCCTCGGGCGCCATGGGATCGCAGCCGTTCTGCCTCAGCAGGACAGCCGCTTCTGTTCCGTGCCGACCTTGGCCAGCACTGCCTTGGGCGCGGACGGGTAACGCTTCGGCACCTCGCGTAGCGTGGCGCAGGCGGTTTCCGTGTTGTCGAGTGCGGCCAGCGACATGCCAAGCTTCAGCAGCATCTCCGGCGCCTTGGCGGACTTGCCATAGGTCTGGTGGGCGTTGAGGAAGGTCTTGGCCGCCTCGTTATACTTGCCCTGCGAATACTGCGCTTCGCCGAGCCAGAAATTGGCGTCGGCAATCTTGGCACCCTTCGGATAGGCGGAAAGATAGCTGTTGAATTCCTTCTCCGCGAGCGCGTAGTCACCCGTCAGGACGTGGTTGTAAGCCGCTTGGTAGGTGTCGTTTTCGCTGCCGAGCGAGGCCGTTTGCTGCGGGTCGGTCCTCGATGGTGCGGAAGGCTTGGCGGGCAGCGGCGGGCCGACATCGACGCCCGGCAGGCCGGCTGCATTGTTGGCGCTGCTGTTGCGCGAGGCACCGCGCGGATTGCCGTTCTGGTCAAGCTCAATCGAGCCAAGCGTTGTCGGGGGCGGTGCCGTCGGCGCGACTGACGGTGCATCGGGCGAACCGATGATGCGCGCGACGTCATCATCTGCCGTCTCTTCATCAGGGGCGGACGAGGAGGATGAGGGGCGATTGGCCGCCACGGCTGGTTGCCCAGCCGTGTCGCCCAGATCGCTTCTCTTCTTCTTTTCCAGATCCTGGAAGCGGAATTCGTTGTCTTCCTGCGTCTTGCGCATCTGCTCCTGCATCTGCAGAAGCTGGAAGCTCATTTCCTCGATCCGACCGTTCAACTGACGGATCTCTTCCTGGAGCTGCTGGATACGAACGGGGTCGCTCGCCTGTGCCAGAACCACCGGCCTTTCGGTCGAAGGTTGCGGTACAGCCGTTTGATTTCCCTGGAAGAGTTTCGGCAGCGAGAATGCCCCTGCGGGTACGCTCGTCGCCATCAGCCCCAGCATCGCTGCCAAGACAATTTTCTTCATGAGTGTCCGTCCTGCTTGTTCGTCCACGCCTGATTTGGCGCGAAAGGAGACTTTTCCAACTGCCGCCAAAAAGCAACTAAATCGCGATCAAAAATCCCGGAAATCAGGGCCAAACTATGGAAAAAGCAAAAAGGCGGCCCGAGGGACCGCCTTTTTAAGGTTCCGGTAATCCATGGCTTTCGCCAGATTACATGCCGGCGCCGCCAAGCACCGTGACGGCGCGACGGTTCTGCGACCAGCAGGAGATGTCGTCGCAAACAGCGACCGGACGCTCCTTGCCGTAGGAGATCGTCTTGATGCGGTTGGCCGGAACGCCACGCGATGCGAGGTACTCGCGGGTCGCAGCCGCACGACGTGCACCGAGCGCCAGGTTGTACTCGCGCGTGCCGCGTTCGTCGGCATGGCCTTCGACCGTGATCGCGTAGTTCGGGTAGCGCTGCAGCCACTGGGCCTGACGGTCAAGCGTCTGCTGGGCGTCGGCGCGAATCGAGGTCGAGTCGGTGTCGAAGAAGATGCGGTCGCCGACGTTGACGGTGAAGTCCTGGCTCGAGCCCGGCGTCGCAGCACCAGCGCCGGCGCCGTTCAGGCCCAGCTCGTTGGCGTTGTTCGGCAGGTTCTTCTTGTTGGCGCAGCCAGCAAGTGCGAGCGCCAGCGTCAGTGCAATCACGGCGGGATTGCGAGCGATGGTCTGCATGCGGCTCATTGCCGGGGTATCGGTGCGGCTCATAGCCGGTCTCTCCTTGATCACTTATTCCAGGTTTGCCAGATTTTACCGTTTCCAGACTCTAACCGGGCTCGGTTAACCATGATGCAACGCACATGGTTAATAAAATCTTCCCACGCGTCATTTTGCGCGGTTTCTCAACACATTAAGGCGACAAAGGGGCGGAAAACCGCCCTTTTAAGGTCAATCCTATTCAAGCAGCGGCGACCAGGCCGGGTCGGAACCGTAAGCCGGGGTCTTGACCGGCTGTTCGTTGTAACCGGTGAGGTCGATCGAGTAGAGCTGCGGGCCACCGGCGCCGGCGTTCTGGCGGAAGAACATCAGCACGCGGCCGTTCGGCGCCCAGGTCGGGCCTTCGTTGTGGAAGCCCGTCGTCAGGATGCGCTCGCCTGAGCCATCCGGCTTCATGACGCCGATCGAGAACTTGCCGCCCGATTGCTTGGTGAAGGCGATCAGATCGCCGCGCGGGGACCAGACCGGCGTGGAATAGGAACCATCGCCGAAGGAGATGCGCGTCTGGCCGGAACCGTCGGCATTCATCACGTAGATCTGCGGACGACCGCCGCGGTCGCTTTCAAAGGCGATGCGGGCACCATCGGGCGAATAGGAAGGCGAGGTGTCGATCGCCTGGGTCGAGGTCAGGCGGGTCGTGGTGCGCGAACGCAGGTCCATTGTATAGATGTTGGAATTGCCTTCCTGCTGGAGGCTCATGATGACCTTCTGGCCATCCGGCGAGAAGCGCGGCGAGAACGTCATGCCGGGGAAGTTGCCGACCACTTCGCGCTGCCCGGTCTCCAGCTGCAGCAGGTAGACGCGCGGCTGGTTTCCTTCAAACGACATGTAGGTGATTTCCTGCCGGCTCGGCGAGAAGCGCGGCGTCAGCACGATGTCCTTGCTGTTGGTCAGCATGCGGACGTTGAAACCATCCTGGTCCATGATCGCAAGCTGGCGCTGGCGGGCGTTCTTCGGACCGCTTTCGGACACGAAGACGACGCGGCTGTCGAAATAGCCGTTTTCGCCGGTGATCTGCTTGTAGATTGCATCCGCGATGATATGCGCCACACGACGCCAGTTCTCCGGCTGGGTGAAGAACTGCTGGCCGGTCATCTGCTGGCCGGCAAAGGTATCCCAGAGGCGGAACTCGGCGCGCAGGCGGCCGTCACCTTCGCGGGTGACGCGGCCGGTGACGAGTGCCTGGGCGTTGATGACCTTCCAGTCTTCAAAGCGCGGCGTGCGGTTCGGGTCGGCGATCTTCTCGATGAAGGCGGACTTGTTGACCGGTGCAAACAGGCCCGAGCGCTGCAGGTCGGCAGCGATGACCTGCGAAATCTGCGGTCCGAGTTCGTTGTTGGACAGGAAGTCGGTCACCGCGATCGGCAGCGGCTCGACATTGCCCTTGTTGATATTGATTTCCACCCGCGCCTGGGCGGGCGCGGCGAACATCACCG
The DNA here is from genome assembly GCF_023223505.1 of Neorhizobium turbinariae. Classification (NCBI taxonomy): domain Bacteria; kingdom Pseudomonadati; phylum Pseudomonadota; class Alphaproteobacteria; order Hyphomicrobiales; family Rhizobiaceae; genus Neorhizobium; species Neorhizobium turbinariae. The sequence continues at coordinate 255,170 of NZ_JALPRY010000004.1, read as the reverse complement.
CCATGCCGGCAAACGCAACCAGGAGGCGGATGAAAGAACGTTTCATCATGTCAATCAGCCTTTCAGCTTTACAGCAATTCGCTCGGGTCGAAGTTGACGACAACCTCGCTCCATGCGTCGTATTTGTCGGCGGGCAGGTTCTTGAACGGTGCTGACCGGCGCACGGCGCGCAACGCACTGGCCTGGAGGGTTCGGCGTGCATTGTCGGACCCACCGCTTGCGGTCACTTCCGGTTCCCCGATGATATCGCCGGACTCATCAAGCTTCATTGTGACCTTGATAAGGACGCCGTCGGCACCTTCGATACCGGCAATAATCGACCAGTTCTTCTGGATCTGGCCGCGCAACGCGTCCATCTCGCTCTGGGTCAGCTTGGATCCGCCCGTATTCGTCTTGCCGCCAAGTGCTGCCGTCTGGGTCGAGCGCTTCGCACCGCCATTCGCCGGCGCCTGCTTGTTCAAAAGCGCAGCAATGTCGTCAGCGTTGAAGTCGCTCTCCTTGGAGGAGGCCGACTTCGCCGATTCCTGCTTCTTGTCGGCAACCTTCTTGTCGCTCGGCTTCACGGCAGCAGTCGCTTTCGGATCGGCCTTGGCGGTTTCCGTCGGCTTCGGCGGGTCAGGCTTTTTCTCGACCGGCTTTTCGACGGGCTTTGCTTCTTCCTTCGGCGGCTCGGGCCGCGGCTTTACTACCGGCACGGGCACATTGTCAGGAAGCGGGGTGGCCTCTTCCGGCGCAGGTGCCGGCGTTTCCGCCTGCGGTTGCGGCAGCGGATCGGGTGCCGGCTTCGGCGGCGTCACGTCCGGCTTCGGCTGCGGCAGGGCGGCCACTTCCTGCGGCGGAGGCGTGGTGTCTTCCTTGGCGATCTCGGTGGAAGCGGTCGGCTTGGTATCAACAACCGGTGCCGGCTTGTCCTGCTTCGGCGGGGCCGCCGCGGATTCATTGTTGGACGGCTTGGCGGCCGGCGTCGGCGGCGCCTTGATGTCGACGTTGTTGTCGCCAAAGTTCTCGGCGTTCTCGACCGGGTCCGGCCTGTTCGTCGGAACAGGTGCGGAATGCTCAGCCATCGGTGCCTTCTTGTCGCCCTGCTGGATCTGGCTGAACTCCTCGATCGGCACGAGGTCGACCGGCAGTGCCTCGGTGTTGGCGACTTCCAGCTTGTCGGGCGCGCCAATCGTCACCAGCGCGAAGGCCAGTGCCGTCACGTGTAGGATTGCCGATGTGGTGAGGCTCGCCTTCATCGCTCTTAACGATTGCCCTGACGTTGCTGCGTAACGAGACCGATGTTCTTGAAACCCGCCTGCTGGATGCGTGCCATCACGTCGGCCACGATCCCGTAGGCCGAGGTGGTGTCGGCGCGCACGAAGATGCGCTCGTTATAGCCGGTGGTGGAAATCGCCTGCAGCTTGGCGGCAACTTCTTCCGCGGTGATCGGAGTTTCCTGGAGATGGATCTGGCCGTCCGCATTGACCGAGATGGTGATCGGCTGCGTTTCGGAATTCAGTGCCGCCGCCTGCGTCTGTGGCAGGTCGACGGGAACACCGACCGTCATCATCGGTGCGGCGACCATGAAGATGATCAGCAGCACGAGCATGACGTCGACAAGCGGCGTCACGTTGATTTCGCTGATGGTTCCGCCCCGGCGCCCGCGCCTGCGGCGACCACCACCCGAACCCTTTGCTCCTCCGGCCGACATACCCATGAATGCGTACTCCTAAGGACCGATGTGACTTACTGCGCCGCGGCCTGCTGGCGCGGCTGCAGCTTCTCGTCGATCTGGCGGGACAGGATGGCGGAGAACTCGTCGGCAAAACCTTCCATGCGTGCCGAGAGCTTGCCGGCATCGCCCATGAATTTGTTGTAGGCCATGACCGCGGGAATAGCGGCGACGAGGCCGATTGCCGTTGCAAGAAGCGCTTCGGCAATACCGGGCGCCACAACTGCAAGGTTGGTGGACTGCGAGCCAGCGATTGCCTGGAACGAGGTCATGATGCCGACGACGGTACCGAAGAGGCCGATGAACGGGCCGGCCGAACCGATGGTCGCGAGCGATCCGAGGCGGGCTTCATAGGTTTCGGCTTCGCGCGCCATGGTGACGTCCATCGCCCGGTCGATTCGCATCTGCAGGCCGATCGGCGAACGGGCGCCGCGCTCGAAGCTCTTCTTCCATTCGCGCATGGCAGCCACGAACATGGCCGCAAGACCGCTGTTCTGCCGTTCCGACAGGGTACGATACAGCTCTTCCAGCGACTGCCCCGACCAGAACACCTGCTCGAACTGGTCGAACTGACGCTTTGCCTTGGCGAAGCTGACATACTTGTCAATCACGATCGCCCATGTCCAAACGGACGCACCGAGAAGACCGATCATCACGAGCTTGACGACCAAGCCCGCCTGCATGAAGAGGCCCCAGAGGCTCACATCATGCGTTGCAGCTTCCAAAGCTACTTGTTCCATCTAACGTCTATCCCCGAATCCAAACGCCCGGCTTGTTTAAGACCGGGCGGGTTCAAAAGCGCTCTCGCGAGAATATGTCTGATCGCTGGATGCGCTCGCTAAACCCCAAGGTGCCCTGAGTTTTCAGCTTGGCTTCTCGCTTTCAAATTTGGTCAAAGGAAGGCGTGCGTTGCACAATTTCCTCAGCTGCCAGTAAGACATCATTATGGTTAAACATTCGTTAAAACTGATGAGCGGCGCTAGACTTGCTGCCGCGAGAAAACGCGGCGGCCGATATTGTCCAGAATAGAATTTCTAGAGCCGTCGGGAAGCCTGGGCGCCGAACGCCACGACGCCTGAGTAAGATCCGGTTAGTTTCCCTTGCCGAGAAACTTCTCCGCCACCGTTTCCGGCAGCCGCCGCGGGCGACCATGCTTATTGATGACGGCGATCACCACCTTGGCGGCGATCAACAGCGTATCATCGCGGCGGATTTCCTGGTTGAGCACCATCTTGGCGCCGCCCGCCTTTTCCGTCACCGTCCGGACGGTCAGGATGTCATCCATGCGGGCCGGCTGCTTGAAATCGATTTCCATGCGATGGACGACGAAGACGAGGCCTTCCTCGTCGGCGCTGAGCAACTCGCTCTGCTGGCATCCAAGGCAGCGCAGGTAATCGGTGCGGCCGCGCTCCAGGAAATGCAGGTAGCGGGCGTGATACACGAGGCCGGAGAAATCCGTGTCTTCATAATAGACGCGTTGCACGAGGCGGTGGCCGTCGGCGGTCAGTTCACCAGACAGCGCGATCATGTCGTTCTGGGTCAAGTGCTCGTTCCAAATCGCTGAAGGTTCGGCAACAAGGCGCGGCGGATGCACCGCGCCGCTGCCCCGTCCCTACCATGGTCGCAACCAAAGTCCAGACGGGGGGCGAACCTCGACGTGATAAGAACGAAGTCAGGGGCTGGCGGAAGATCCGGAATGCGGCTGTTTGTAGCGGCGCATCCGGGCCTCGTTCTTGGCCTTCTCCATCGCCTTCTTGTGCTGCTCGGCCCATTTCTGACCAGCATCGCCGCCCCACAACAGCCACGCGATGTAACCAGTCGAGGGGTTCTCGTCGTCGCCGAAGTTTTCGGCACGTTTATCCACCTTGTGGCGCGCGAAATAGCTCACCATGCGCCGGATGGTCTGCTCCGAAATGTTCTTGCGATTCTTCAGGTCGCGGGCTCGCGCCACGCCCACCATCGTGCCGCCACGACGATACTGGGCGCGCAGCTTCAAACCCTTGTCCGCTGCTTCCGCGACTTCGACGGGAGGAATACGATCCGGGAGATCATTGTTCTGCATGACATTCTCCTTCTTGTGAAAAAGAACGGAGTGCCGCGGCGGGATGTTCCCACCTTATTGGTCTGCGTCGAGCCTCATCCGAGTTCGATCAGGTTGATTTCGGGCGGGGAGCCGAAGCGCACCGGCAGCATGGAGCAGCCGAGCCCGCCGGAAACAATGAGGTTGCGCCCGCCTTCGACGACATGCCCATAGGCATAGCGGTTGCCGAAGCGCGACGGGACGACCGGTGCGTAACCGAACAGGCGGACCTGCCCCCCATGGGTGTGCCCGGACAAGGTCAAGGAAACGCGGTCCGGCACCTGCGGAAAGATGTCCGGCTCATGCGCCATGAGGATGACGGGGGCATCGTCACTGACCTGCTTGAGAGTGCCGGGCAGGTCGTCGCGGCCCTTGTGCCGGCGCGCGGGAGCCGAAGGACCCGGCGGTGCGATCTGGTCCTCAAGCCCCGCCAGCCAGAACGGCCGACCGTCCTTTTCAAGCCGCACCGCACTATTGCTGTAGACAGGGATGCCGACCTTCTCCAACGCCCGCCGCGCTAGGGGGATGCCGCTCGCTTCTGCGAGCGGATCTTCCAGCCAATCATGGTTGCCAAGCACGGCATGGACGCCAAGCGGTGCCCTCAAGAGCGAAAGCGCCTGCGCCCAGGCGTCCGGCTCAACGTTCCCCGTTGAGAGGCGCATGCCGGAGACATAATCACCAAGCAGACAGATGATGTCCGGTTCCAGGACATTGGCAGCGCGGCAGATCGCTTCGATCCGGTCAATGGGCATCCACGGCTCGCAGGCATGGATATCGGTCAGCACCGCAACCCGCAGCTTGAGACCTCGCGTCCAACCCGGTGGCGTCAGCGCATACCTCTTTGTCTGAAGCCGCAGCAACGGCTCCGCCACGGCGTAACCCGCCAGTGCCGCAACTGTGGCGATCCCGCCGCCAAGTGCCTTGAGAAAGCCCCGGCGGGAGATCATTCACTCATCCTCGAGGTTCATCCTGAACTGGGCGGCCTCGAGATCCTTGGGTGGCTGCATGCCGAGATGTTTCCAGGCAACCGCGGTCAGCACCCGGCCGCGCGGCGTGCGCTGGATGAAACCCTGCTGGATCATGTAGGGCTCGATGATGTCCTCGATAGCGTCGCGCGGCTCCGAAAGTCCGGCCGCGATAGTCTCGATGCCGACCGGCCCGCCGCCGAAGTTCACGGCGATCATGTTGAGGTAGCGCTTGTCGAGCTGGTCGAGCCCCATGTTGTCGACCAGAAGCCGCGTCAGCGCCTCGTCGGCAATTTCCTTCGTTACTGCATCAGCCCGGGCGACTTCGGCAAAGTCACGCACGCGGCGCAGCAACCGGCCGGCGATACGGGGCGTGCCGCGCGAACGGCGGGCGATCTCCCGCGCTCCTTCGTCGGTCATGCCAAGCCCCATGAGCCGCGCACCACGGCGCACGATCAACTCCAGTTCCTCGACGGTGTAGAAGGAAAGCCGCACGGGGATACCGAAGCGGTCGCGCAGCGGGGTCGTCAACAGGCCGAGGCGGGTCGTTGCGGCAACCAGCGTGAACTTCGACAGGTCGATCTTGACCGAGCGTGCCGCAGGGCCTTCACCGATGATGAGGTCGAGCTGGAAATCCTCCATGGCCGGATACAGGATTTCCTCCACCGCCGGGTTCAGCCGGTGGATCTCGTCGATGAACAGCACGTCGCGTTCTTCGAGATTGGTGAGGAGTGCTGCAAGGTCACCCGCCTTGGCGATAACCGGGCCCGAGGTCGAGCGGAAGTTGACGCCGAGTTCCTTTGCCATGATCTGCGCCAGCGTCGTCTTGCCGAGCCCCGGCGGGCCGACGAACAGGACGTGGTCCAGCGCCTCGCCGCGGTTCTTGGCCGCCTCGATGAAGACCTTGAGGTTGGCGCGCGCTTCCGCCTGGCCGGTAAACTCGTCCAGCGATTGCGGCCGCAGCGTCATATCGAGGTCTTCGCCCCGCTTCTCCGGCGTGATCAGGCGGGAAGGCTCGCTCATGAGGACATTTCCGTTTGCATATCTGTGTCAGTACTACAGGAGGCGCGCGAGGTCTAACCGCCTAGCGCGCCAGTTCCTTGAGGCCAAGGCGGATGAGCTTGGCGCTGTCGGCGCCTTCGCCGGCGTTCTTGAGCGCTGCCGCAACGGCATTGGCCGCCTGGTCGCGAGAATACCCCAGGTTGGTGAGTGCCGACACGGCATCGGCCACCGGTGCGGAAGCTACACCCTCACCCAGTTCCTGCCTCAGGCCGATATTGGCGCTCGCCTCGCCAGCAAAGGCCGGTGCCTTGTTCTTGAGCTCGGTGACGATGCGTACCGCCACCTTGGGCCCGACACCGGGCGCGCGCGACACGGATGTCTTGTCCTGCAACGCGATTGCATTGGCAAGCTCGGAAGGGGTGAGTGTCGAAAGGACAGCAAGCGCCACCTTGGCGCCGACGCCCTGCACGCTTTGGAGCAGGTTGAACCATTCGCGTTCCAGCGCGGTGAGGAAGCCGAACAGCTTCAACTGGTCCTCGCGCACATAGGTCTCGATATAGAGGATCACCGCCTCGCCCACCGACCCCATGCGCGACAGGGCGCGCGACGAACAGAAGACCTCGTAACAGACGCCATGCACATCAACGAGCACATGGTCGTCGCCGATCTCGTCAATGGTTCCTTTGAGCTTGCCGATCATGAAATGGGTCCGTTACGGGTGGGTTTCGGGTGAGATGATGTCGAGAGACGGGAAATAGCCGCGGTAACGCGCTGCGTCTCGCGTCAGCAACCGGTGCGACCGAACCATCGCATGCGCACCGATCAGGAAATCCGGCAACGTGCGCTCACGCTGGCCGCCAGCGCGGCGATAGGCGAACTGGGCCTTGCCCGCCTGGAACGCAGCTTCATACGAGAACGGCTCGCGCTTCATCCGCAGCCAGCCGAAAACCGACGTCAGTTGCTGCTCCGTCAGAGGTGAAGCTGCAAGCTCCGACCACACGATGGGGCTCAGGATCAACTCTCCCTCGCGATGGCACTGCTCCAGCCGTGACAGGGACCAGTCCCGCAAAGGGTTTGGCATGCCCAGGATGTCGATGAGGATGTTCGTATCAACCACGGTCGAGGTCATCGCGCGGCCCCCTCAGCCACTCCATGTACTGGTCGCTGGTCATGCCCATGGCATCGAAGGTGCCGGCAACGCTATCTGCCCATTCCCTGAAGTCCTTGAACTGGTCCTGCTGAGCTGCCTTGACGAGAAACACCTTGTCCTCAGACGTGACGAATTCCACCTCCGACCCAGGACCAATGTTCAACTGGTCGCGGATGTCCTTGGGAATTGTAACCTGGCCTTTTTCGGTGACACGCATGGTAATACCTCTAAGGTATTACTTATGAGGCGATCCGGAACAAGTCAAGAACAAATCATCCCGCCAACGCTTGACGCATGCGCTGTCCGCCGCGGTTGTGGGCATGGCAGATGGCGATTGCAAGCGCATCTGCCGCGTCATTGCCCTTGAACTCGGCCTTCGGCATGAGGATCTTCAGCATCATATGGATCTGCTGCTTTTCACCGTGCCCGACGCCGATGACGGACTTCTTCACCGCATTCGGTGCATATTCGGAAACCGGCAGCCCGGCGCGCGCCGGCACGAGCATCACCACACCCCTCGCCTGCCCGAGCTTCAGCGTCGCGACCGCGTCCTTGTTGACGAAGGTCTGTTCGACGGCCGCCTCATCCGGCTGGTAGGCATGCACCACTTCGGCAAGCCCGTCATGCAGCTGGCAAAGGCGTGAGGCGAGATCCAGGTCGCCATCCGACGTCACCGTACCGGAGGCGACGAAGCGCAGGCTGTTGCCAAGGGTCTCGATAATGCCCCACCCGGTCCGGCGCAGGCCCGGATCGATGCCGATGATACGAATCGCTGCTGTCATGATGACCACCTTAATCGCTTCATCCAACTACTGCCATGGGAATGTGAACAAAACGAAAACAGGCAGTGCTGCGACGTTAACTTCTGTTTAACCAAGCCTCCCAGGTTCGCGGCTCGGAGCATCGACAAGAAGCAACGCGCGATCATCTCGGGCGTTGATCTTCGTCGCCATCAGCGGTGCGTAAGGAGGCTGTCATGCACAAGAAGAGCTTGTCCCTGTTCGCCAGGATCACGGCAATCTTTCTTGGCCAGATGGCCATGACGGGTCTTGCGGCACATAGCCTGCTGACGCAACCGGAGGCCCTGCCCCGTGTGTTCGCCCTGGTTGGACTGGCTCTAACCACGATGACCGCAATCATGCTGTTGAGACACCTGCTCCAGCCGGTCGCAGCACTTGCGGATCTCGCCGATGGTTCTGAGGATGATGCCGGCAAACTCGCATCCCGACACGATGATCTTGGCCTCGTGGCACGCGAACTGCTGCGGCTACGCGGCGAACAGATGGATCGCTCGGCGGAGGACCTGGATGCGCTTGAACGGGAAAAGCGTGCAGTAGAGGCGATCGAGCGCGACCTTCATGTCACGAAAGCGGAGGCCGCTTATCTGAAGGTCGTTGTGGATGCGCTGGATGGCGGCGTGCGGCGTCTTGCCGTGGGCGACCTGACGGTGCGGCTGACCATGCCCTTCCCGACTGAATACGAAGGCTTGCGCGCCGACTTCAACCATGCCGTCAACCTGCTCGAGGATACGCTGGACCGGGTCGGGACTGGTGCCCGGGTGATCTCGGCTTCCGGTGCGGAGCTGGAAGCGGGCCTGGCCGAGGCCACCCAAGCGCAGGCGCGGCAGGTTGCCGCCAATTCATCACTCGGCACCGACCTCGACGCGCTGGCGGGTGGGCTGAAGCGGTGGAAGATGCAGAGCGAGCATCTCGCGGCGATCGGGCATAATGCCAACCTGGACATGCGGCGTCCGAAGGAGGCATTAGGCGAGGTCGGCGCTGCGATGGCTACGCTGCGTGCTGCCTCATCCGAACTTCGCCCGGCGGCGCAGGAGATCATCGACGCGGCCTTCCAGGCGAATATCCTGGCAATGAACCTCGGCATAGAAGCGTCGAGTGTCGACGAGCCGCGGCTGACGGCGATTGCGGAAGATATCCGTGACCTGGCGGAACGCGCCTCGGAGGCCGCGAAAACGGTCTGCGCCAAGGCGCGAGACGTGGCCGACGCCGTGGATCGCGGCTCAAATGCTGCCGATCAGGCGGGCCGCGAATGGGACGCGATGAGCATCTACCTGAACGCGCTGCGCGAGCAGGTCACGGCCGTCGATCACGGCGCCGCGAAGGATGCCGAAGCGATCGTCGCGCTGCGGTCCAGGATCACCGCGCTTGTTGGCGAAAGCAGCCAGCAGACCTGCCGCCTCGATGGGCTGTCGAAGACCGTTTCGGGTTTCAGCCGTGCCGCACGAAGTGTCGATCATCATGCAACAAGGTTCACGCCCGTGACGGTGGTCAAGCCCGGCGGCGTGACGGTGCCGGAATGTGTCAAGCCACCGAAGCGCGGGGCGCATCTGCGGCTGGTGAAATCCTGAAACTTGGTGGACCGCCGCTGGCTTGGGGTCGCAAAGCCGGCCGCGGCTGCCTAAATGAAGCGGGATTACACGACGAACCGTTTCTCCAGGACATTTGCATGATCCCCTTTTCCATTCTCGATCTGTCGCCCATCGGCGAAGGTTACTCCGTTCGCGACGCGCTTGAGCAATCACGCCAGATGGCCATCAAGGCCGAAGAACAAGGCTACAAGCGGGTTTGGCTCGCCGAACACCACGGCATGCCGGGTATTGCGAGCGCCGCGACCTCGATCGTCATCGGCCATGTCGGCGCCGCGACAAAGAAGATCCGCGTCGGCTCGGGCGGCGTCATGCTGCCGAACCATTCGCCGCTGGTGATTGCCGAGCAGTTCGGGACGCTGGAAGCACTGCTGCCGGGCCGTGTCGACCTTGGCCTCGGCCGCGCGCCGGGAACGGACATGCGGACGGCGAGTGCGCTTCGCCGCAACCTGGATGCAGGCGCGGAAAGTTTCCCGCACGACATTCTCGAGCTTCAGCGGCTGATGGGCGCACCGGAACCGAACCAGGGACTGCTTGCGGTACCCGGCATGAACGCCAACGTGCCGATCTGGCTGCTGGGCTCCAGCCTCTACAGCGCGCATCTCGCGGCAGCGCTTGGTCTGCCTTATGCCTTCGCATCGCATTTTGCGCCGGACATGCTGATGGAAGCAATCGCCATCTATCGTGAACGCTTCCAGCCGTCGCTCGCATACGAGAAGCCTTACGTCATGGTGGGCGTCATGGGCGTGGCGGCCGATACGGATGCCGAAGCCGAGCGACTGTTCACATCCTCGCAGCAGCAGTTCGTCAACCTGCGCAAAAATGCCCGCACGCCGTTCCCGAAACCGGTCGACAGCATGGACGGCATCTGGACGCCGATGGAAAAGATGACGGTGGAGCACACGCTGCGTTATGCGGCCGTCGGTTCAGTGCCGACTGTCGAAGCCAAGCTCAAGGACTTCCTGGAGGAAACGCAGGCGGATGAACTGATCATCTCCATGCCGATCCACGACATCGACAAGCGCCTGCGCTCGGTCGAGCTGTTTGCCCAGCTGCCGATGATGGAACAGGTGCTCTGACAACGAAAAGGGGCCGGTCAAGCCGGCCCCGAACAATGCAGAAAGATGAGAGGTCAGGCCGAGAGCTTGGCCATCACTTCCTCGGACACCTCGAAGTTCGAATACACGTTCTGTACGTCGTCATCGTCTTCCAGGTTGTCGATCAGCTTGATCAGCGACTGAGCCTTTTCCTCATCCACTTCGATCGTGTTCTGCGGCTTCCAGATCGTCTTGACGGACTGGGCTTCGCCGAGCGTCGCTTCGAGTGCCTTGGAGACTTCACCGAGGCTTTCGAAGGCACAGATGATCGTGTGGCCGTCTTCATCGGAGGTCACGTCATCGGCACCGGCTTCGATCGCAGCTTCCATGACCTTGTCAGCATCGCCGACCGAGGCCTTGTAGGTGATTTCACCGACATGGTCGAAGGAGAAGGAGACCGAGCCCGTTTCGCCAAGCGCGCCACCAGCCTTGGTGAAGATCGAGCGGACGTTGGAGGCCGTGCGGTTGCGGTTGTCGGTCAGTGCTTCAACGATGATCGCCGTGCCGCCCGGGCCGTAACCTTCGTAGCGCACCGAGTCGTAGGTTTCGGCGTCGGCACCGGAAGCCTTCTTGATGGCGCGGTCGATATTGTCCTTCGGCATGGACTGCGCCTTGGCGTTCTGGACAGCCAGGCGGAGTGCCGCGTTCATTGCCGGATCGGGCAAGCCCGTCTTTGCGGCAACAGTGATTTCACGCGCGAGCTTGGAGAACAGCTTGGACCGGATCGAGTCCTGCTTGCCCTTGCGGTGCATGATGTTCTTGAACTGTGAATGGCCAGCCATGGCACCCCTGACACTTTTTCGATTGCTTGGGTCGCGTCTTGCGAGATTGGCGCCTTATAATTTCGAAGTTCTGGCCGTTCAAGCCCTCACCTCGAAGCCTCTTGGGCGGCGCCCGGCTGCCGGAACAAAGGCCAAAGCCTTGCCGTTTCCTTGCCGAACACAACAAACACAAAGGAGATGACGCATGGCAAGCCTGACCGAAGCCAAGGAAGCACCGGAACGCCAGCTCTGGGACGAGATCGCCAAGATCCATGCCGGAATGCTCGGCATCGAGGGATCCCACATGCATTTCCAGCCGATGGCGCCGCATGTCGACACCAAGACCAGCACGATCTGGTTCTTCACCAAGAGCGACACGGACCTGGTGCGGCATGTCGGCAACGGCGCAACCGCGCATTTCTGCGTCGTCGGCAAGGACCATGACTACCATGCCTGCCTCGCCGGCCGGCTTGAGGTGCGCAAGGACAAGGCCAAGATCGACGAATACTGGAGCGCCATGACTGCTGCCTGGTACGAAGGCGGCAAGGACGATCCGCAGCTGACGCTTCTCGCGTTGCGCGTCGAGGATGCTGAAATCTGGGCTTCCACCGACAGCAAGCTCAAGTTCGGTTGGGAAATCGCCAAGGCCAACATGAAGGACGAGAAGATGCCGGAAGTCGGCGTCAAGCAGCACATCGCCTTCCCGCAGTTTCACTGATCCCAGGCGGTCCACCAATACCGGGTGGGCCGCTTTTACCGGGAGGGAATGCCGCAGGGGCGCTACAGCCCCTGCGGCACCAGGATCGTCGGCTTTTTCGGCAGGCTGCGCATCGACACTATGATCGTCTGCTCCTTGGCGTAGGCCACGTCGAATTTTCCATCGAACATGCTCAGAAACCGGTCGAGCGGTGGGCCAAACCGGTGCATCGGCAGGATCAGCGATGAGCGCAGCCGCTGCACGACGCGGCTCATGCTGTCGGCACCCATGGTGAGCCCGCCATCTACCGGCACCATCAGGATGTCCAGCCGGCCAATCTCCGTGTATTGCGCCTCGTTCAGCTCGAAATGCAGGTGGCCGAGATGGCCGATGCAGAGCCCCGCCACCTCGAAGATGAAGATCGAATTGCCGTTCTCCTCTATGCTGCCACCCCAGTTGCGGATGTCCGAGACGACGTTGCGGATATAGACGTCACCGATCATCTCCTGATGCCTGGCCTTTTCGCCGGGAACGGGCCCCCAGCCCTGGAGCACATGCTTGATGGCGGGATCCGGATGCGACGTATAATGCGTCGAGTGCGCCTTGTTCATGGTGATCACGTCGGGTGTGCGTGACGGCTGGTAGACGCCGCTGTAGTCCGTTGCGACGCCGATGCCCTCCGGGCTTTCGATGAAATAGGTGGAGTGGCCGACAAAGGTGATCTTCACCTCTTCGCGCGCCGCCATCGATAAGGTTTTGCCTGCCTGTGCGAGCTGAATACCCGCGGGTTTAAAGCTGGCGAACTGCACCGATGGCAGTTTTTGTGCGATTGCCTGGCACTGGCTGATCGGCATTTCGGCTGTCTGTGCAAAGGCGGAAAGCGGGGAAAAAAGCAGGCTCGACAGCCCGCCGAAAAGTCCGAATGCGAAGGCTCGTAGCATCATGCTACTCCACATGGGTTGCACTCATTCCGGAGCGGCAAGGATGCGGTAGCGGCCGAAACCGGTCCAGCAAGAAGTGCCGGACGAGCCTCACATTTCCGTCATTGTCCGCCCTCACCGCCCGCCGTGCGCCAGTGCGGATAGGTGACATAAGCGGTGACGGCACCCTGTTCGTGGGAGCGGATGGTGACCCGGTTGCCTTTTGGCATGTAGACGATGTCACCCGGCCCTGCCTCGACCGTCCCGTCGGCCGAAGACACCGAGAGCCGCCCTTCGAGCACGATCATCGTGTCATCCACCGCGATGGCGTCTTCGAGGACCTGGTTCGGGCCGTAGCGCCCGTAGCCGATCGTCACCGGACCGCCATGCCGCTCGTCCACCAGGTTGCCGGCAAAGATGTCGGCCTCCTGCCCCGGCGAACGTTCCATTGAAGCATCGGATAGCGAAAACTTCTGGACCTTCATCATCTGCCTCCCGTGGACGGCACCTAAGCACCACCCACGGAGATCTAGGAAGGGGATGAGGATCGGAAAGACGTGAACGGACTAGCGCCAGAAGCTCGGGATCGTTTCGGCAAGCCGCGGCCCGATGCGCAGCGGCTCGATCTTTTCGGCAAGGCCGGTGCTGTCCGAGATCTCGATGCCGAGACCGCAGATAGTCGCGGGTCCGCTGGCTGCCTCGAACCGGCCCTTCGGCATCTTGGAGATGAAGCGGTTGAGAGGCTCTTCCTTTTCCATACCGAGCGAAGAGTCGTAATCGCCGCACATGCCGGCATCCGACATGTAGCCCGTGCCGCCGTTCAGGATCTGGCAGTCGGCGGTCGGGACGTGCGTATGCGTGCCGACAACAAGGCTGGCCCGGCCATCCACGAAATGGCCAAAGCACTGCTTTTCGCTCGTCGCTTCGGCGTGGAAGTCGAAGACGATCGCATCCGCCTGTTCCTTCAGGGGAGCTGCGGCCAGGATTGCCTCGGCGCTCTTGAAGGGATCATCGAGTTCCGGATGCATGAAGACCCGGCCCATGATGTTGGCAACGAGAACACGGGCGCCGTTTCGGGCATAATAAAGGCCAGAGCCGCGGCCCGGCGTTCCGGCGGGATAGTTTGCCGGGCGCAGGAACTGGTCGTGCCGGCTGGCAAAGCCCACCGCATCCTTCTGGTCCCAGACGTGATTACCGGTGGTGACGACATCGGCGCCCGCGTTGATCGTTTCAAGATAGATCTCTTCGGTGATGCCGAAGCCGCCGGCGGCATTCTCGCCGTTGACGATGACGAAATCGAGCTTCAGGTCCGAGACCAATCCGGGCAGCTTTTCCCAGACCGCGGTGCGGCCGGTCTTGCCAACCATGTCACCCAGAAACAAGAGGCGCATGTTATTCCAATCTATGCGGTGACACCGAGCAGGCGATAGCCACTCTCGGTCAGGACCGCGTCCAGTCTGACGTCATGAGGTTCAGCCGGGACTGATGCCACTTCCTGGCAGTCGAAGGCAATGCCAATGAGCCTTGGCTTCAGTCCTTTTTGGTGCAGGCGGTGGATTGCACGGTCGTAATATCCGCCGCCATAGCCGATGCGGTGGCCGCCGGCATCAAAGGCAGACAGCGGCATCAGCATGATTTGAGGATCGAGTTCGGCGGCTTCCGGTCCCGGACCCACGGTGCCAAACGTGCCCGGCACCAGGTCCGCTCCGCGCACCAGCTCGCGAAAGACGATCGTAGTTTTATCAAGGATGGCCGGCACGCAAAGCCGTGCGCCACGCTCGCGCAACTGGTCCATCAACGGTCGCGGATCGACCTCGGAGCGGATCGGCAGGAAGCCGGACACCACCGTGCCCGGATCGACCGAGATGACTTCGGTGCCGTGCGCGGCAAGCACGAGGCTCTTTTCGATCCGCTCTTCGGCTGGAATGGAATCCCGCGCCGCAAGGCGTCCCTTGCGCAGTTCCGCCTTTAGCGACGCGTCGGCCATCAGTTCTTCTCCTGGGCGCGCCGGACAATCAGCTTGTCGATGCGGCGGCCGTCAAGATCGACCACTTCGAAGGTCCAGCCGTGGGCGGTGAAGCTTTCGCCGAGTTCCGGCAGGTGTTTCAGCTCGTCCAGCACGAAGCCGGCGACCGTCTCAAAGCCCGGATCCTCACCGATGTTGACGCCCATCTGGTCGGCGAATTCATCGACCGGCATCCAGCCGGCAACCAGGAAGGAGCCGTCATCGCGCGGCACGATCGGCGGCTCGTCGACTTCGTCTTCCTGGAAGACACCGGTGATCGCCTCGAGGATATCGGCGGGTGTGATGATGCCTTCGAAGTGACCGTATTCGTCATAAACGAGCACCACCTGCGCCGGGGCCTTGCGCACCGCCTGGATGACATCGAGCGCGCCGGTGAGGTCGGACACCACCGGGGCTTCGCGCATCAGCGCCTTGAGGTCGAAATTCTTGTCGCCGGCGAGGAAATCATAGGCATCCTTGACGAACAGCACGCCGATGATCTCGTCGGAACTGCCCTTTCGCACCGGCAGGCGCGAACGTGGTGTCGCCCGCAGCTGGGTGCGGATCTCCTCAAGGTCATCCTCGGTATCAATCACCTCGACATCGCGGCGCGGCGTCATCAGGCCGCGCGCGGTGCGGTCTGCAAGGCGCATGACGCCGGAGATCATGGCCGACTCTTCCGTCTCGATCACGCCAGCGCTCTGCGCTTCGGCAAGAACCGTGCGGATTTCCTCGTCTGTGACCTTCTCGCCCGATTCACCGCGCTGGCCGAGGATGCTGAGCACGATGCGCCCGGAAACATCGAGAAGCCAGACAATCGGCGAGCCGATGGTGGCGAGCAGCTTCATGGCTGGCGCAACGCGCGCGGCAACCGTTTCGGGTGCGCGCAGGGCGATCTGCTTCGGCACCAGTTCGCCGATGATCAGCGACAGGTAGGTGATCAGTACGACGACGGTGCCGACGCCCAGCCAGTCTGCGACATTGTCAGGGATGCCTTGCGTCTTCAGCCAGATGGAGAGGCGCGCGCCTAGCGTTGCACCGGAGAAGGCGCCCGAGAGCACGCCGACCAGCGTGATGCCGATCTGCACGGAGGACAGGAAGCGGCCGGGATCTTCGGCCAGCTGGATCGCCGTCGTCGCGCCCTTGTTGCCGTGCTCGGCCATGACCTTGAGGCGGACGGGACGGGAGGAAACAACGGCAAGTTCCGACATTGCCAGGACACCGTTGAGGGCGGTCAGCGCAATGACGATGAGAATTTCGGTTAACAAAAGGAGCTCTTAAGCTAGGACAATATCCTGCACGCCAACCCAATACGTCGCCGGATCGGGCGACAATCGTTCAACAACCGGGCGAGACGCCCAGATCGCCAGCTGCGCGCACAGTTCAGAAAACCGTTTGACGGTCTTCGGAACTATGCACCTTCACTCGCATGGTGAAATCATAGGGTCACGGCTGCGCTAAGGCAATGGGCGGGAACATCTACAACTGAGACTTCTTCACAAAGCTAACGGAAATCAGTGAAGCACGACCGTCAGTTCGGCGCGGGTGCCGGTAATGCTCGGCACGTAGTTGATGGTCGAGCCAAGCGTTGCCGCCATGGACTTGACGATCCGGCTGCCGAGCCCGGTGCCCTTCGGCGCCTCGCCTTCGCGCCAGCCGATACCGTCGTCCTCGACCGCGAGAAGGGCGCTGCCTTCGCCAAGCCGCTTCAGGACCACGCGCACTTCGCCTTCGCTGCCTGCGGGATAAGCGTATTTCAGCGCGTTGGTCAGAAGCTCGGTGACGATCATGCCGACGGAAACGGCGCGATCTGACGAGAGAGAAACTGGTTCTGCCTCGAGCTTGATGGACGGGCCCTGCTCGTCCTTCACCGTACCCTGCACTTCCCGCACCAGCGTGCTGAGATATTTGTCCATCTCCACGTGGCGCACGTCGTCAGAGGTGTAGAGGCTGCGGTGCATGCCGGCGATCGCGGTGATGCGTGCCTGCGTTTCCGCCAGCGCCTCCTTCACCGCATCGTTCTTGCTGCTCGAAACCTGCAGGCGGATGAGCGCCGCCACCAGCGCCAGGCTGTTGGCCACCCGATGGTTGACCTCGGCGAGCAGCACTTCCGCACGTTCCTTGCCGAGGCGAATTTCCTGTTCGGCCTTTTCCTTGGCACGGCGCAGTTCCGCATTGGCCAGCCCCTGCGCGATGGCGCTTTCCATCAGCGGCCAGAACTCGTCGCCGACCGTCTTGATGACGTAGTCCGAGGCGCCGCTTTTCAATGCATCGATGGCGATCGTCGCGTCACTCGACCCCGTAACGTAGATAACGGGGATATCCCATCCCCGCTCCTTCATCCGTTTCAGGATATCAAGCCCGGTCTCGGCCTTGAGGTAATGATCCAGCACCACGAGATCGATGCCGCCCTTTTCGCAGGCCTCCATGGCCGACTGTCCGTCCGCAGCACGGACGACCTGATAACCGGCGCGTCCGAAATGCCGTTCGGCCAGCCGTGCCAAAGCCAGGTCGTCATCGACGTAGAGAATGGTCTGCGGCATCGCGATTTCGTTATTGTCCTGGAATCTGCATCACGGAGAAAAATAGCCCGAGTTGCTTGATGGCGTGAGCGAAACTGTCATAGTCCACGGGCTTGGTGATATAAACGTTGGCTCCCAGATCGTAGCAACGCTGGATCTCGCGCTCGTCGTCCGTAGTCGTAAGGATGACCACAGGCAGGCGCTTCGAATACGGGTTGGACTTCACCTTCTCTAGGATGTCAATACCCGACATATCCGGCAGGTTGAGGTCGAGAAGGATCAGCAGGTAGCGATCCTGCGTGGAGGTGCCGGAGCGGTCGGCGCCCAGAATGTAGTCCAGCGCCTCGTTGCCGTTGGTGAACGGGATGATCTCGTTGTTGACGCCGGCGCGACGGACGTTCTTCTCGATCAGACGAGCGTGGCCCTCGTCATCCTCGATCATCACGATGGTGACTTCTTTGCCTGCAGCTTTCATGACCCGTGACTCCTGACATATTGGGACAAATCCGTGGGCAGACGGATAATAAAGGTCGCGCCGCCGCCCAGGGTGGAGGTCACCGTAATCTCGCCCCCTAAATTTCTGACTAATGAACGGACATGGGCAAGGCCAATGCCCTCACCCGGCTTGTCTTGCACGCCCGACCGGCGGAACAGTTCGAAGACCCGCTCGTGATCTTCCGGCGCAATGCCGCGCCCGTTATCGGCGACTTCGATGCGAACTGCCGCCCGACCAATAGGTTGCGCCTTGACCGAAAGAGTGAGCGGCCGGTCTGGATGCTTGTACTTCACCGCATTGTCGAACAGGTTGCCGAAGATCTGCTCCAGCGAGAACTTGTCGGTGACGAGGCTTCGGGTGCTCTCAACTGCAATCGTCACCTCGCCGCCCGCATCATTCACCTGGTGGTAGACGCTGGCCGCGGTGGTTTCGAGCAGGTCCTTGAGGTTGATCCGCTCCGGTTTCAGCTCACGCCGGCCATCGCGCGAAATCTTCAGGATGGCGTTGATGAGCGCATCCATCTTCTTGGTCGAGGTGCGGATGAAGGCGATCGCCTCCGGCAGGTCCTCCTCGACGGCAAGGCGCGCCTCCTGGATTTCGCTTTCGCTCAGTTCCTCGCCATCGGCAAGCACGAAGGTGCGTACCGCCTTCAGGGTCGCATCAAGCTCGCTGGTGAAGCCCATGATATTAACCAGCGGCGCCCGCAGGTCGTGCGAAACAATATAGGCATAGCGCTGGATTTCGCGGTTGGCCTGGATCAGGTCCTCGGTGCGCTCGTTGACCCGCTCCTCAAGGCTGGCGTTCAACTCCTCCACCTCACTGCGGGCGCGCTGCAATTCGCGCACGTGCTGCGACACGATCGTGATCGCGCCACCAAGTACAAGCAGGATGACGATGCCGCCGCCAATGGTGAACCACTGCAGCGAAGACGCCGAGGAATTGAGCTCCTTGGTTCCGGTATCGACCCGCTCGTCCATCTCGCTGATGACCTTGCTGAGGATCGCGGTGATGTTTTCCATGACCTGCCGGCCATAGGCGCCCTTCACGACGGTGACGGCGCCCGCAAAGTCGCCCTTCCTGCCGAGGTCGATGGTTGCCTCCATCTCCTGGGCCTTGTCGTCGATCAGCCGGTCAAGCTCTTCCATCGGTACCTGGACGGTGCCTTCCGCCGCGACAGCCGCATGCAGGCGCTCACGCGCCTTGGGTAGCGCCGAGACGGCTTCGTTGTAAGGCGTGAGGAAAGCGTCGTCCTGTGTAACGAGATAACCGCGCTGTCCCGTTTCCGCCGCCTGCAGCAGCACGACAAGGTCGGCCGCGCCAGAACGGACGGCGCGCAACTGCACCACATCCTCGAAATACTGCTTGGTATTGGCCGCCAGGAAAAAGGAGGACAACACGATCCCGACCAGGATGGCGCTGCCGACAAGGAGCATGAGCAGCGAAGATCGGGCAAAGGACGCTTGGGCAAAAGGCATGAAGACCGTCGGCACGTGAAGAAGACGGCAACAAGGTGGTCGTTAGCGCCGCTTTGTCAAGGAATGGATGACGCTGGAGTTTAAGGAACTGCCAGGTTGGGCGCAGTCAGGTGCTAAGGGGACTTGCGCGTGTCTCGCCACCATGTACTGCTCGAGAACCTGACGAGGGAGCCTTGCCCATCATGCCACGCCAGCGAATATACTTGCCAAGTCCAGGGCCTTCCGCGTGGCAGCAGTTTCTCGCCGAACCGGAAAAGCAGTGGCGCGTAGGTTATTCGGCGCGGACAATCGCGCATTCCTGGGAGCATTGTGACGGCTTGCCGCCGGAGGTGTCTGCCATGTTTCCGGGCGACCCGGAGCTACTTTTGGCTATTCCAGAACATAAGGTTCCGCTTGCGGGCGGCGGTCGCGATAGCCAGAACGACGTCTTTGCGCTGATCCGCTTTGACGGAAAGACCTGTGCCGCGACCATCGAAGGAAAGGTTGCAGAGCCGTTCGGGCCCACGGTTGGCGAGTGGTACAACGCACCATCGAACGGCAAGATGATGCGGATGAAACAACTCTGCGACGTATTGGGTCTGGATGGAACGCCACCTCCCCAGATCCGCTACCAGTTGCTGCACCGGACGGCGTCTGCGCTGATCGAGGCAACCCGTTTCAAGACCGACGAAGCAGCCATGCTCATCCAGTCTTTCTCCCCCACCAAGGACTGGTTCAAGGATTTCGCCGCCTTTGCGAACCTGTTCGGCGTGGAGCCTACGGCTGGGCAGCCGGATGTGATTACTTTGCCCACCGGCATGACGTTGAGGATCGGTTGGGCGATAGGAAACCCGGCGTTCCTCGTGCTCTGAAACCCGAGACGGATCGTCCGGCGATTGTCCGAGAGACGAAAGCTCCGGCAAGTGGAAGAAGGAAGCGCGATCCGCGGCAACCGATGGAGAGTTACGATCCTGGGTGCCTACAAACGTAGGTGGGCGCCATATGTCCAAGCCCACGGGCCTGGTCAGGGACAGCTCCCTTTGGATCGAGTATGGCCCCAGGGATTGTGGTTCCTGTCGAGAGGCGCAGATCGCGACACGAATATAAGGGTGAAGGTCGCATTGCGCCAGAGCCGAAAGTGGTCCGGCCGAACGATTTCGGCGCAAACCCTATTCCACCGAGGCGGGCGTGCGGCCGTTGAGCTTTGCCGTCAGCCTTTCGAGGCGGTGTGCAAGCTCGCTCAGCGCAGCCGCCACCATCTGTTCGTTCTGCTGCTGGCTTTCCTGCGCACCTTCGCGCACCGACTTCAGTGCTTCGACTTCCGCTTCAAGGCTCTTCATCTTGCGCGTCAGGTCGGACAGTTCGTCCATCACCATGATGCCGGCCATGACGGTGATGCGCAGGTCGCCGATCTCGCCGAACTGGCTCTTCAGGTGGCCGACATAACGATCGAAGCGGCTGGCGAGTTCGGTCAGGTGGTCTTCCTGCCCCTCCTCGCAGGCCATTCGGTAGGCCTTGCCGTCGATTGTCACCATTACCTGGGCCATGGGTTCCTTCCGATCCCGCTTCAGCGATCGAGCACGGCGCGGATGGTTTCCATCGCCGTCACAAGCCGCCGGGAGACTTCTCTATTGACCTCTTCGAGGCGGTTGGCGCGAAACTGCGACTGGTCCAGCTCATGCGCGAGCCGCGCCCGGTCGGCATGCACACGCCGGACCTCGTTTTCCGCGTCATGGCTTTCGCGCTGGCGTTCGATGCGCGCATCCACCGCGCTTTCCAGCCCGTTGATGGCAGCATTGAGCTGCGAAATCGCCATTTCGATCGTCTTTTCCGCCGGCATCCAGGCCTTCCCGCCGATATTCCGTCTGTTGTTGGTGACCTGCCGAATCGAACCGGCATCTCGCAACAACGTGCATCGCAGACTATTCGCGGCCATTTGACCGGTCAATCAACATAGGTTTACCGGCCGCTGCTAACTGTGGATCGTCAACTATGCCATGCGGCCTGCGGGCCTCCGCAAGCAGCCTTCTCGTCCTACCGGCAAATGCATGAAACTTCCTCGCGAGGCCCGTGTTATGGGGCGTGCTTTTGTTGACTTGCGCGTTGCACCTGATAAGGATCAGCCGCTCCCAGACGGCCCGCGGGTCCACTTCCGGTAACCCTGCTGCGGCCGATATCGACACCCGGAACAAGCGGAATAGCTATGATCTCTCGCGACAAACACAACCGGATGGCGAACGCGATCCGTTTCCTTGCCATGGATGCTGTGGAGAAGGCCAATTCCGGTCACCCCGGCCTGCCGATGGGCGCTGCCGACATCGCGACCGTGCTCTTCACGCGTTACCTGAAATTTGACCCCAAGAACCCGCTCTGGCCGGACCGCGACCGCTTCGTGCTGTCGGCCGGCCACGGCTCCATGCTCCTTTATGCGCTTCTCTATCTCACGGGATATGAGGACATGAGCATCGAGGATATCAAGCAGTTCCGCCAGCTCGGCTCCAAGACCGCCGGCCACCCGGAATACGGTCACGCCTCGGGCATCGAAACGACCACCGGTCCGCTCGGCCAGGGCATTGCCAATGCCGTTGGCATGGCGATCGCAGAGCGCAAGCTCGAAGAAGAATTCGGCTCGGATCTCCAGAGCCACTATACCTATGCGCTGTGCGGCGATGGCTGCCTGATGGAAGGCATCAGCCAGGAAGCAATTGCGCTGGCCGGCCACCTGAAGCTCAACAAGCTGGTCCTGTTCTGGGATAACAACTCCATCACCATCGATGGCGCCGTCTCCCTGTCGGATTCGACCGACCAGATCATGCGCTTCAAGGCAGCACACTGGAACACGATCGAAGTCGACGGCCATGACGTAGACCAGATCTCGGCTGCGATCGAGGCTGCGCAGCAGTCCGACCGCCCGACCTTTATCGCCTGCAAGACGATCATTGGCTTCGGCGCACCGAACAAGGCCGGCACCCACAAGGTCCATGGTTCGCCGCTCGGCGCCGAGGAAATCGCCGCGACCCGCAAGGCGCTCGAATGGGAAGCGGACGCCTTCTCGGTTCCGGCCGATGTGCTGGACGCCTGGCGCCTCGCCGGCCTGCGTTCCACCAAGACCCGCAAGGAATGGGAAGAGCGTCTGGCCGCTTCTGACAAGAAGGCCGAGTTCAACCGCCGCTTCTCGGGTGAGCTGCCGGGCAACTTCGATAGCGCCATCGACGCCTTCAAGAAGAAGATTGCCGAGAACAACCCGACGGTTGCCACCCGCAAGGCGTCCGAAGACGCGCTTGAAGTTATCAACGGCATCGTCGCCGAAACGCTGGGCGGCTCTGCCGACCTGACGCCGTCGAACAACACCAAGACCAGCCAGATGAAGTCGATCACCCCGACCGACTTCTCCGGACGCTACATGCACTGGGGCATCCGCGAGCATGCCATGGCGGCTGCGATGAACGGCATCGCGCTGCACGGCGGCCTGATCCCCTATTCCGGCGGCTTCCTGATCTTCTCCGACTACTGCCGCCCGTCGGTGCGCCTCGCGGCCCTCATGGGCATCCGCGTCGTGCATGTCTGGACGCATGACTCGATCGGCGTTGGCGAAGACGGCCCGACCCACCAGCCGGTGGAACACGTTGCCGCCCTGCGCGCCATCCCGAACCTGCTTGTCTTCCGTCCGGCTGATGAGACGGAAACGGCAGAGTGCTGGCAGCTGGCGCTGAAGGAAAAGCACCGCCCGTCCGGCCTGGCGCTGACCCGCCAGAACCTGGCACCGGCTCGCAAGACTTACGAAGAGAAGAACCTCTGCGCCCAGGGCGCCTACGAGCTCGTGTCGGCGGCCGACGCCAAGGTCACCATCTTCGCTTCCGGCTCGGAAGTGGAATTGGCTCTGAAGGCGCAGGCAACGCTCGACGGCAAGGGCATTGCGACCCGCGTCGTGTCCGTCCCTTGCGTCGAGCTTTTCGAAGAGCAGCCCGAAACCTACCAGCAGGCAATCCTCGGCAATTCGCCGATCAAGATCGCTGTTGAAGCTGGCGTGCGCGAAGGCTGGGACCGGTTCATCGGTCACGACGGCGTCTTCATCGGCATGAAGTCCTTCGGCGCTTCTGGCCCGGCCAAGGATCTCTTCAAGCATTTCGGCATCACCGCCGAGGCTGTCGTCGCCGCAGTCGAAGCACAGCTCTGAGCCGGCGGCGCCTTGCCGGCGCCGTCTCCGCCTCTACCTGCAAAGCAATTTCCGAGGGAGTGAACATCCATGACTGTAAAGGTTGCCATCAACGGCTTTGGCCGTATCGGCCGCAACGTGCTGCGCGCGATCGTCGAGTCGGGCCGCACCGATATTGAAGTCGTTGCCATCAACGACCTGGGCCCGGTCGAGACCAACGCCCACCTGCTGCGCTATGACTCGATCCACGGCCGCTTCCCGAACGACGTGAAGGTCGAAGGCGACTCGATTGTTGTCGACGGCAAGAA
Source organism: Neorhizobium turbinariae (assembly GCF_023223505.1). Taxonomy (NCBI): domain Bacteria; kingdom Pseudomonadati; phylum Pseudomonadota; class Alphaproteobacteria; order Hyphomicrobiales; family Rhizobiaceae; genus Neorhizobium; species Neorhizobium turbinariae. Next base: position 231,457 of record NZ_JALPRY010000004.1, on the reverse strand, counting down.
GATCAAGGTCACCGCGATCAAGGATCCGGCCACCCTGCCGCACGGTGAACTCGGCGTCGACATTGCCATGGAATGCACCGGCATCTTCACGGCGCGCGACAAGGCTGCCGCCCACCTGACGGCTGGCGCCAAGCGTGTCATCGTCTCGGCCCCGGCTGATGGCGCGGACCTCACGGTCGTCTACGGCGTCAACCACGACCAGTTGACCAAGGAACACAAGGTTATCTCCAACGCGTCCTGCACGACCAACTGCCTCGTGCCGGTGGTCAAGGTCCTCAACGACCTGATCGGCGTGGAGCATGGCTTCATGACGACCATCCACTCCTACACCAACGACCAGCCGTCGCTCGACCAGATGCACAAGGATCTGTATCGCGCCCGCGCTGCAGCGCTCTCGATGATCCCGACTTCGACCGGTGCCGCCAAGGCCGTTGGCCTCGTCCTGCCGGAACTGAAGGGCAAGCTCGACGGCTCGTCGATCCGCGTCCCGACCCCGAATGTTTCCGTCGTCGACCTGAAGTTCGTTGCCAAGCGCAACACCACGAAAGAAGAAATCAACGAAGCGATCAAGGCTGCCGCCGACGGTCCGCTCAAGGGTGTGCTGGGCTATACGGAAGAGCCGCTCGTTTCGCGCGACTTCAACCACGACCCGCGCTCCTCGATCTTTGCGATCGACCAGACCAAGGTCATGGAAGGCAACTTCGTCCGTATCCTCACCTGGTACGACAACGAGTGGGGCTTCTCCAACCGTATGTCGGATACCGCGGTCGCCTTCGCCAAGCTGATCTGACCCAATTCATCGCAGCTTGAAGAACTTCGAAAGCCTCCTTTCACAAGAAGGGAGGCTTTTTCCATTCCTGCCCTTCTCTTGCCGGATTTCTTCCCGCCTAGTCTCGTTACTGTGTCGAGTCGCCCGCCTCCTGTCGGCCTGCCAAACAACGAACTTGATCTTGCAGCCTCCCGCGGCTGCGGTTTTGTCCGTCAGGGTGCTGACGAACCGACGCCTGTGCGCAATGGCAGCTTAAGGGGACTTCTCAGGTGGAGGCGTTTTACATTGTCCTGTTGGTCGGGACGATTCTTGTTCTTGTGGCGGCTCTTTCAAGCCTCCTCGCCTTCCGCTTCGGCGCCCCGCTTCTGCTGATCTTCCTGGCGATCGGGCTTGCCGCCGGCGTCGATGGGCTGGGCATCCGCTACGAGAACTATTCCTTCAGCTTCATGCTCGGATCGCTGGCGCTGGCGGTGGTGCTGTTCGATTCAGGGTTCATGACGCCGATCCATTCCTTCAGGATCGCCGCCGCCCCGGCGCTGACGCTTGCAACCCTGGGCGTCATCCTGACCACCGGCATCTTCTCGCTTGCCGCCGTGGTGCTGATGGACTTCTCGCTGCTCGAAGGGCTGCTGCTCGGCTCGATCGTTGCCTCCACGGATGCCGCGGCGGTCTTCTTCCTGCTGCGCATCGGCGGGATCAACATCCGCGACAAGGTGCGCTCGACGCTCGAGGTCGAGTCGGGCACCAACGACCCGATGGCGATCTTCCTGACGATTGCGCTTGCCGAACTCGTCGCCACCGGCCAGGGCTTCTCCAATATCGACTTCCGCTTCCTGCTGCATTTCGTGGAGCAGATGGGCCTCGGCGTCCTCTTTGGCCTGCTCGGCGGCGTGATGATCGTGGCGGTGTTGAACCGCTTCACCTCCGACCGCGGGCTGGCGCCGATCTTCGTGCTGACGCTGGCGTTGCTGGTCTTCTCGTTCACCGGCACGATGGGCGGCAGCGGCTTCCTGGCGGTCTATGTCGCAGGTATCTATTCCGGCAATCGCAAGATGTTTGCAAAGTCGCAGATCGTCCGCTTCAACGAGGGGCTGACGTGGCTGGCGCAGATCATCATGTTCCTGGTGCTCGGCCTGCTTGCCACGCCCTCGCAGTTTCCTTCGATCCTCTTGCCGGCGATCCTGCTGGCGCTCTTCCTCGTCTTCATCGCTCGCCCGATCGCAGTGTGGCTCAGTCTTCTGCCTTATGACTTCACCCAGCAGGAAACCGGCTTTGTCGCCTGGGTCGGCCTGCGCGGCGCGGTGTCGATCCTGCTCGCCATCATGCCGGTGCTGAGCGGCGTTGAAAACGGCACGGTGTTCTTCAACACCACCTTCATCATCGTGCTCGTATCGCTCCTCGTTCAGGGCTGGACCATCAAGCCGGTGGCGCAATATCTCGGCCTCATCATCCCGCCGCGCATCGGCTCGGTGGACAAGATCGAGCTCGACCTGCCCGGCACGGCCCATCACGAACTGATTTCCTACCGTGTGATGAAGGACAGCCCGATTCTCGCCGGTGAACGCATCCCGCGCTGGGCCATGCCGTCGCTCGTCATTCGCGACGGCCGCAGCATGCGCTACCAGTATGCCGGCCGCCTGAAGGAAAACGACCAGGTCTACCTCTTCGTCCTGCCGGCGTATTCAAAGCTGCTCGACCGGCTGTTCGCAAGCCAGGTGCCGGTGGACGACGACGACGCCGATTTCTTCGGTGCTTTTGCGATCTCGCCGACGCGGCCCGCCAAGGAACTGGATGCCGCCTATGGGCCGGGCCTGCTCACCCCAGCCGAGCAGAACATGACGGTCGGCGAGTTGATCACGTCGCGCCTCGGCGGCAGGGCCGAATATGCCGACCGCATCCGCTTCGGTTCGATCATCCTCATCGTGCGCGAACTGGACGACCAGGATAACCTGCGCAGCATCGGCGTGTCGCTCGAGCCGGTGGAGCCGGCCACCAACCTGCCGATCTTCATCAACATGCGCGAGATCGCCCACCGCATCCGCGACCGGTTGCGCAAGTATCGCGGCAAGAACGTGCCCGCCGTGAAATAGCGTCGGGCACTTAGCCGGTGGCTTGGCGCCCTGCCCTGTCACGCACGCCCTTGCGTCCGGGTTCAGTCATAGTATGGTCCGCTCGAATTTTAGAGGAGAGTGGATCAGCACATGCCGGCCTTCAAAACCCTTGACGACCTCACCAACCTTTCGGGCAAGCGCGTCCTGGTGCGCGTTGACCTCAACGTCCCCGTGTCTGACGGCAAGGTGACGGACAAGACCCGCATCGAGCGCGTCGCACCGACCATCCAGGAACTGTCCCGCGAGGGCGCCAAGGTCATCCTGCTTGCCCATTTTGGCCGCCCGAAGGGTGAACCGGTCGCCGACATGTCGCTGTCGCTGATCGTTTCGGCCGTCAACGAGGTACTGGGCACCAAGATCCTGTTCGCCGCCGACTGCATCGGCCCTGACGCCGAGAAGGCCGTGGACTCGATGAAGGATGGCGACATCCTGCTTCTGGAAAACACCCGCTTCCACAAGGGGGAGGAAAAGAACGACGCTGCCTTCACCGAAGCGCTTGCGAAGAATGGCGACATCTTCGTCAACGATGCCTTTTCCGCAGCCCACCGCGCGCATGCCTCGACCGAAGGCTTGGCGCATCACCTGCCCGCCTATGCCGGTCGCACCATGCAGGAAGAACTGGAAGCGCTGGAAAAGGGCCTCGGCAATCCGGCCCGCCCGGTTGTCGCGATCGTCGGCGGCGCCAAGGTCTCGACCAAGATCGACCTGCTGCAGAACCTCGTGAAGAAGGTCGACGCGCTGGTGATCGGTGGCGGCATGGCCAATACCTTCGTTGCCGCCAAGGGCGTCAATGTCGGCAAGTCGCTTTGCGAGCATGACTTGGCGGAGACCGCGAAGGCCATCATGGCCGAGGCGGAAGCCTCCGGCTGCGCCATCGTGTTGCCGGTGGACGGCGTCGTTGCACGCGAGTTCAAGGCAGGTGCGGCAAACGAAACGGTTGCGATCGATGCCATCCCGGCTGACGCCATGATGCTCGATGTCGGCCCGAAGTCCGTGGATGCGGTCAGCGACTGGATCTCGAAAGCCTCCACGCTCGTCTGGAACGGTCCGCTCGGTGCCTTCGAGATCGAGCCCTTCGACAAGGCGACCGTTGCCGCGGCCAGGCATGCCGCCGAACAGACCAAGGCCGGCAAGCTGATCTCGGTTGCAGGCGGCGGCGATACCGTGGCGGCCCTCAACCACGCCGGCGTTGCCGACGACTTCTCCTATGTCTCGACGGCAGGCGGCGCCTTCCTGGAATGGATGGAAGGCAAGGAGCTTCCGGGCGTTGCCGTTCTGACGAAAAACGGCTGAAGTTGCTGAAAAACAAGCAGGAAAGCGCGGCATATATGGCAGCGCTTTCCGTCGTAAACCATTTTAAAAATATTTAGATGATTTAAACGATTGAAATAATTTCAATCGTTTCAACAGCTTGAGGCGGCATTCCCCTTTAAAAAAACTTCTGTTATCCGCGAATGGCAGCTTAGGGAGAGACTGGCGCATAAGGCGCCGGATCCAGGGAAAGGGTTGGATGATGGACGCGAAGATGTTGAACAAGATGAGCTCTGCGCCTGGTTTCATTGCGGCGCTGGACCAGAGCGGCGGTTCGACACCCAAAGCGTTAGGCCTCTACGGCGTCTCTGAATCGGATTACCAGAGCGAAGAGGAAATGTTCCGCCTGATGCACGCAATGCGGGTTCGCATCATGACCGCGCCGGCCTTCACCGGCGACAAGGTGATCGGCGCAATCCTTTTCGAGCGAACCATGGATGGCGACGTAAACGGCCAGCCGGTTCCGTCCTACCTTTGGGAGGAACGCAGCGTCGTACCGTTCCTGAAGGTCGACAAGGGTCTTGAGGCGGAAGAAAACGGCGCCCAGGTGATGAAGCCGATGCCGGATCTGGACGCGCTGCTGATCCGCGGTCGCGAAAAGGGCATCTTCGGCACCAAGATGCGCTCCGTCATTGCGCATGCTGACAAGGCCGGCATTGCGGCGGTCGTGAAGCAGCAGTTCGAAGTCGCCCGCCAGATCATCGGCCAGGGCCTGATGCCGATCATCGAGCCGGAAGTTTCGATCAAAAGCCCGACCAAGCAGGAAGCCGAAGCGATTCTTCGCGACGAGATTGCCGCACAACTCGACAAGCTGCCGGCCGGCGAAACGGTCATGCTGAAGCTGACCATCCCGACTGTCGCTGACTTCTACGCGCCGCTGGTGGCGCACAAATCGGTCGTTCGCGTCGTGGCGCTTTCCGGTGGCTACAGCACCGCGGATGCGTGCGAAAAGCTCAGCCACAACCGCGGCATGATCGCGAGCTTCTCGCGCGCGCTGACCGAGAACCTGCGCGTCTCCATGAGCGACGACGAGTTCAACAAGAGCCTGGCTGCAACGATCGACCAGATCTACGCGGCGAGCGTCAACAAGTCCTGATTAAGGCTACACGAGATATCTCGAAGAGGCGGTAGGAGAACGCCTCTTCATGGGAGGAAGAAGGCCGCCCCGGCAACGGAGCGGCCTTTTCGTTGTCAGTCTTCCGACCGGCTGTCGCTCTCGCGGTTCCGCTCGAAACCCTTCACCGGGAACGGCGGCAACCAGCTTTCCCGTCGGATGGTCCAAAGCTCATAGGTCGGTTTGAACTGGTTCGGCTTATCGAGCGAACCGAGGTTGATCTCGACCTCGTCGCCGCTGCGGCCAAAGACGGGCGATCCGCAACGTGGGCAGAAATGACGGCCGGCATAAGATCCGGTCTCGCCTGTTACGGTGACGGCATTTTCGGGAAAGATCGCCGAGGCGTGGAAAAGCGCCCCGTGGTGCTTGCGGCAATCCAGGCAATGGCAGATCCCGACCCGGTACGGTCGCCCGGTTGCCACGAACCGGACCTGCCCGCAGGAGCAACCACCTTCAACCCGTTCCATTTGTCCCTCCTCTCTTCGCGTGAAGGCGAAGACAAGCAAGGATCTGCGGCCAGATCAACCTCAGGTGCCGGTCAACTCCCGCAGGATGAGGGCAGCACTCCACAACGCGAAGGCAAACAGCGCCAGCTTCCAGAAATCGGCGCGACGCCTCAGACCCGGCAGGCCGAGAGGCTTGATGATCTGGGCGATCATCGCAAGCATGAGCAGGACGGCGATTGCCTTGGTCATTCTGGTCTTCGTTCCGGCAAGCGCCACAGGCTGGACATTTTTGCCCTCCACCACAGATAGTTCCGGAGGGGATTTGGGGACCGTTATCCGCTCCGCCTTCGTTAACGCGCGGTTCAGCTCTATGCAACAATGCTAGCGCCGGAGCTACCGCGAGTCGCAGACGCACATGAGCAGATCGCAGCAAAGATGAGACGAAACCTCCTTCCAGTCCTCGCCCTCCTTTGCGGAACGCTCTTCCTCTTCCTGGGCAATGGCCTGCAGGGTCTGCTGCTTCCGGTCCGCGGATCCCAGGAAGGTTACTCGAACGAGGTGCTCGGCCTGCTCGGCACCACCTGGGCATCCGGCTTCGTCATCGGCTGTTTCGTGGCGCCCAATGTGGTGCGCCGCATCGGCCATGTGCGCGCCTTCTCCGGCTTCCTGTCGCTGATCTGCCTCAACGTGCTTTTGACCGGTCTGCTCGTCGACCAGAACACCTGGCTGGTGTTGCGCGCCATTACCGGTTTTTGCACTGCCGGCACCTCGATGATCATCGAAAGCTGGCTGAACGAGCGGGCGACGCCGGAAAACCGCGGCACGATCTTTTCCTTCTACATCTCGATCACCCTGCTCGGCGTGGTCGGCGGCCAGTTGATGGTGCCGCTCGCCGATGTCGCGACCGCAACGCTCTTCATGGTCTGCGGCATCCTGTATTCGATCGCCGCACTGCCCACGACACTTTCCAAGGCGGCATCGCCGCAGCCGCTGAAACGGGCGCGGCTCGATCTCAAGGCGCTGTTCCGCAATTCGCCCATCTCCTGCATTGGCATCCTGCTGATCGGCACTGCCAACGGCGCGTATGGCACGCTCGGCGCCGTGTTCGGCACCCGAGCCGGGCTCGACAACGGCGCGGTCGCCGCGATGGTCTCGATCACCATTTTTGCCGGCGCCATCATGCAGTTTCCGGCCGGGCGCCTCTCTGACCGGATGGATCGCCGCTATGTGCTGGCGGGCCTCTCGGCTGCTGCCGCACTTGCCGGTCTTGCGATCGTCGCGATCCGCCCCGCTGATGTCTATGGCATTGTGGTGCTGGTGGCGATCTACGGCGCTGCGGCGAACGCGCTTTATCCAATCGCCGTCGCCCATGCTAACGACTTCGCCGCGCCAGAGGACTTCGTGAAGGTGTCCGGCGGGTTGCTGCTTTTGTTCGGCATCGGCACGATCATCGGCCCGACACTTGGCGGCCCGGTGATGACCTGGGCTGGTCCCTATGCACTCTTCTCCGTCACCGCCGGGGCGCATGCACTTGTGGCGATCTATGCCATCCTGCGCGCACGTAAACGCGCGCCCGTGCCCGCGGCCGATCGCGGCGCCTATACGACGGCTGCAGCCTCCACCGCGCCGCATGTGACACCGGAAAGCCTGTCGCTCGATCCGCGGGCCGCGAGCGAGACCCAGCCAGGCCGCTAAGGAGGAGGAACGCGCATGAGCTTTTTTGAAGACGATCGCCCCAAGAAACCGGTGACTCACGAAATCGGTGCCGACCTGTCGCTGCTGTCGGCTGACGAGCTCGACTCACGCGTCAGGCTGTTGAAGGAAGAGATTGCGCGCCTCGACGCCGAGAAGGAACGCAAGCTCGCCGGACGGCGCGCTGCCGACAGCTTCTTCAAGAGCTAAAGCGTCGCGTTTCTGGACAAGACAAGTAAATATTGAGCGCCTTTAAGACTATATTAATCATTAATAGAGAATATAAGACCGTCCAGGCTTCCTGGACTCAGACAGTTTCACCGTTCGGCGAATGGTCTGATTTCTCCCTGTTTTACCTTGAGAGCCGCCTTTCCGCGGCTCTTCTTTTTTGTTCTGTTGCCATTTCCGGCGTTTACGTTAGAGCTACAGGCGGCAGGTGCGTAGGGAAACGGGACAGCCACACGCCTTCCGCTTAGACGAAAGGCAAAGGCGTTTACCACTTCTTGTGGGTATTAACCTTTCCTTAACAAACGCCTTGCGGATTTGCATTATAGGTATCATGTTCAAGGTCGTTGAGACCCGAGCGGAACTTTTCCGCGGCAAGGTCATTGCCTGAAGTAATTGCGTTAGCAGGATGAATTCGATGTCCGAACTGGGATTGAACACTGTCAGTTTCGCCGGCCGCGCCGCAGCATCGTCGCAGTTCAAGGCGCTTTACACCGAGGGCATGGCGCTGGTTGAAGAAACCGCCAGCTACCTCGATGGCACCGGCCGCGCTGCGTCCAAGGTTCTTCCCCGCATGGCATCCGTGCTTTACGCGGCCGAGTCTATGCGGCTCACCACCCGCCTCATGCAGATGGCATCCTGGCTCCTGCTGCAGCGCGCCGTCAACAATGGCGAGATGAGCCGCGACCAGGTTCTGTCGGAAAAGAACAAGGTTCGCCTCGAAGGCTTCAACGTCGACCGCAATGCCCCGGGCTGGAACGACCTGCCGGAAGGTTTTCGCGATCTCGTGGAGCGCTCGCTTCGCCTGCAGAATCGCATCGCCCTGCTCGACCGTGAGATCTACCGCCCCGAAGAGCCGGCCGTCATGCCGGACAACGAGAACAGCGTTCGCGCCCAGCTGAACCTTCTCCAGACCGCCTTCGGCAACTAAGCATCCGAACATCGAAATTGCAAAAGCAGGCCTCGCGCCTGCTTTTTTCGTTTCTGCCGGGCTTGTTCTTCCTGAAACGCAGGCAACAAAAAACCCGGCTTTCGCCGGGTTCTTCGAATTGGATGTCTTTGGCCGATTAGAGGCCGAGACCACCAAAGCGCTTGTTGAACTTCGAAACGCGGCCGCCGCGGTCCAGAAGCTGCTGGTTACCGCCGGTCCAGGCCGGGTGCGACTTCGGGTCGATTTCGAGGTTCATGGTCTCGCCTTCCGAACCCCAGGTCGAGCGGGTTTGGTATTCGGTACCATCGGTCATGACGACCTTGATCATGTGGTATTCGGGATGGATGCCAGCCTTCATGTCGATAATCCTGCGCTGCGAGGTCCATGTGTCGCATATGCGAGCGAGGACGCTCTGTAATAAATGAAGCCGCTGACCGATCCGGCCACGGCTTCCCAATTCGATGCGGAGCCTATACAGGAAGGCCAGCCGAAGTACAAGTACCCGCGCGACCTGAAACCGCGCTCCCGCATGCCGAGGAAAAATTGGCCGAATCCCGAGAACAGCAGCCGAGAACCAAAGCCCTTAGACCGCTGACAAGGCTGCTTCCGTATCTTGCGCGGTATCGCTCGCTCGTCGCCGCTGCCGTCTTCTTCCTGATTCTCGCCGCCGCCACCACGCTTGCACTGCCGCTGGCCGTCCGGCGCATGGTGGATCACGGATTTGCCGCCGCTGACGGCAGCTTCATCAACAACTATTTCGGCATGCTGATGGCGCTGGCCTCGATGCTCGCGGTCGCGAGCGCCATGCGCTACTATTATGTCATCACCATCGGCGAGCGCGTGGTCGCGGACCTGCGCCGCGAGGTCTTTGCGCATATCACCCGACTGTCGCCTTCTTTCTACGACGTCAACCAGTCTGGCGAGATCGTCTCGCGGCTGACAGCGGACACGACGCAGATCAAGTCGGCGTTCGGATCTTCCGCTTCGCAGGCGCTGCGCAACACGATCCTCTGTCTCGGCGCCATGGGCATGATGATCTATACGAGCCCGAAGCTGTCTGCGCTGGTGCTCGGCGCGATCCCCTTGATCGTCTTTCCGCTGGTCGCCTTCGGCCGCTCCGTGCGAAAGCGCTCGCGCGCTGCCCAGGATACGCTCGCCGCGACATCCGCCTTCGCAGCCGAAGTGATCGGCGCTACCCGCACCGTCCAGGCCTTTGGTGGCGAGGCGACGGCGACCAACCGTTATGCTGGAACCGTGGAAGACGCCTATGGCGCGGCGCGGGCGGCCATCCGCGCCCGCGCGTTGCTGACCGGCTTTGCGATTCTCCTCGTCTTCGGCAGCATTGTCGGCGTGCTCTGGTACGGCGCCCAAAGCGTACTCTCCGGCACGATGACAGCCGGCACGCTCGGTCAGTTCGTACTCTATTCGGTGATTGCGGCCAGCTCGCTTGGCCAGCTGTCCGAAGTCTGGGGCGAGTTGTCGGCAGCCGGCGGCGCGGCTGAACGCCTGACTGAACTGCTGGAAGAAGTGCCCGCGATTCGCGACCCGCAGACGCCCATGGTACTTCCGGCCCCTCCGCGCGGCGAGGTGGAGTTCGATGCGGTCTCCTTCGCCTACCCGACGCGGGTGAGCTCGATCACGCTCAACAACCTGTCATTCCATGTGAAGCCGGGCGAGACGGTTGCGATCGTCGGGCCGTCCGGTGCCGGCAAGAGCACCATCTTCTCGCTCCTCATGCGCTTCTATGATCCGGCATCGGGCACCGTGAAACTCGATGGCGTCGACCTGCGGCAGGCGCGGCTGGAAGAGCTTCGGGCGCGGCTGGCGATCGTCCCGCAGGACGTGACGATCTTTGCCGCCTCGATCCACGACAACATCGCCTTCGGCATGCCAGACGCCAGCCGTGAGGCCGTGCGTGCCGCAGCGATTGCCGCCCAGGCCGACGAGTTCATCTCGAAGCTCGACAATGGTTATGACACGCTCGCTGGCGAGCGCGGCATCACCCTGTCCGGTGGCCAGCGCCAGCGCATCGCGATTGCGCGCGCGATCCTGAAGAACGCGCCGGTGCTGTTGCTCGACGAAGCGACCTCGGCGCTCGATGCCGAAAGCGAAACGCTCGTCCAGAAGGCGCTCGACAGCCTGATGCAGGATCGTACCACGCTGGTGATCGCCCATCGGCTCGCCACCGTTCTGAAGGCCGACCGGATCCTCGTGCTGGAAGACGGCAGGGTGGTGGAGGAAGGAACCCACCAGAGCCTGGTGGCGCAGGGAGGGCTTTATGCCAAACTTGCCCGGCTTCAGTTCCAGGACATCGAACAGCGCTTGCCCTCCGCGGTCTGATAGAGCCGCCAAGCGGTTCGCGTGACACCATGTTGAAGCGCCCATGACGAGCCTGGACCCGCAGACATCGCCGCTTGACCTCTGGCTCGACGAGATCCAGTCACGGACCTTCAGGTTCTTCTGGGACGGCGCCCATCCGCAAAGCGGCCTTCCCTTCGACAAATGTTTCGTCTCCGGCGCCCCCTCACCCAACATCATCTCGGTGAGCGGCGTTGGCTTCGGTGTGCTCGCGATCATTGTCGCGACGCAACGCGGCTGGATCAGCCGCAGAGAAGCGCTTGAGCGGCTGGCACGCATGTTGGAGCATCTCGCCCGCTCCCCGCGCTTCCACGGCGCCTTTGCGCACTTCCTCGACGGCACAACGGCCGACGCCATGCACTTCTCCAAAAAGGACAACGGCGGCGATCTTGTCGAGACGACTTTCCTGATGCAGGGGCTCATCTGCGCCCGCCAATACTTCTCCGGCGGCACGGAGGAGGAAGAGGCGCTCTGCTACCGCATCAACCGCCTGCTCGAGACGGTGGAATGGAACTGGTACACGCGCGGCGTCGACGATGGCCCGCTCTACTGGCACTGGAGCCCGAACTACAACTGGATCATGAACCTGCCGATCCGCGGCTGGAACGAGGCCCTGTCAACCTATGTGCTGGCTGCCGGCTCGCAGACCTTCCCCATATCGGCAGACAGCTACCACAAGGGCTGGGCACGCTCCGGAGAGATGCGCAATGGCGCAAACTATCTCGGCACGCTCCTGCCACTCGGCGAGCCTTATGGCGGCCCGCTTTTCCTCGGGCAATACAGCTTCTGCGCGCTCGACCCACGGGGCTTGAGCGACGCCTATTGCGACGATTACCTGGCACAGGGCGTTGCGCATGCCCGCATCAACCACGACTACTGCATGACCGTGCCGGAATATCGAGCCACCGGTGTCTGGGGTCTCACCGCATCCGAAGGCCCGCGGGGTTACGGTGCCTTTTCGCCGATAAATGACAAGGGCGTCATCGCGCCGACAGCCGCGCTTTCCAGCTTACCCTTCCTGCCTGCGGAAGCCGAAGCGGCGATGCGCGCCATACTGGGTTACGGGCGGGGTAAACTCTACGGACGCTTCGGTTTCATCGACTCCTTCAAGCCGAAGACCGGCTGGATGGCGCCGACCTATCTCGCGATCGACCAGGGGCCGATCATCGCCATGATCGAGAACTTTCGTTCAGGCCTGCTGTGGAAGCTGTTCATGAGCGCGCCGGAGGTGCGGCGTGGCCTGTCGCGGCTCGGCTTCACCTCGACCACCCACGGCATCAGCCCTGCCGACGCCTGATCAGTCGGCGCGCTTGAAGGTCCATTTGACGATGTGCTTGCCGTTGCGCTTCGTCTTCGTCTTGATCTTGAAGGTCACCGGGCCACCGAGCGCTTCCTCAGCCTCGGCGAATATCTGCCGGGCATCGGCCATCGCCTTGTGATAGGTGCTGTTCTCGCGCTTCGGGCTGTCCGCGACGGCCTTCAACACCGCGCTCATGTCTGGCTTCTCGGTCATGGATTAGCGTTCCGTCAGCTTCAGCTCGATGCGGCGGTTCTGCGACCGTGCGTCCGGCGTATCACCCGGCGCGATCGGCTGGAACTCGCCGAAGCCTGCCGCGACGAGACGGTTTGCCGGTACGCCCTTGGAGATGAGGTACTTCACCACGGAGGTGGCCCGTGCCGAGGAGAGCTCCCAGTTGTCGCGGTAGCGTCCGGTGCCCGACAGCGGTGCGTTATCGGTGTGGCCATCCACACGCAGCACCCAGTTGATTTCCGCCGGGATCTCCTTGGCGAGATCAAGCAGCGCGGTGGCGAGCTTGTCCATCTCAACCCGGCCAGCCGGATCAAGCTCGTTGCCACCGACGGGGAACAGAACCTCGGACTGGAACACGAAGCGGTCGCCGACGATGCGGATGTTTTCGCGGTCGGAAAGGATTTCGCGCAGCCGGCCAAAGAAGTCCGACCGGTAACGGTTGAGCTCCTGTACCCGCTGCGCCAGCGCCACGTTGAGCCGTCGGCCGAGATCGGCGATCTGCGCCTGCGAAGACGCATCCTTCGCCTCCGATGCCTGCAGTGCCTGCTCCACGGCAGCGATCTGCGCCCGTAGCGCGGCGATCTGCTGGTTCAGCAATTCCACCTGGCTTGCCGCACGCGCACTGATCTGCTGTTCCTGGTTCAACTGGTTGGTAAGCTCGCCGATTTTTGCATTGGCGGCCTCGCTGTTGCCCGCGCCCTGGTTCAGCAATTGCTGGAGCCGCGAGCGCTCGCTTTCGGCAGTCGCGAGCGACGACTGCAGGGTCACAAGCTGGTCCTCGAAATCCTGGCTGTTGCTCTTTTCCAGCGCCAGCAGTTCGGTCAATTCGGCGATCTGGCTATTCAGCCGGTTCAGAACCTCGTCACGGCCGGATATCTCGCGGCTGAGCAGGAACTGCGCCAGCACGAAGACGGTAAGCAGGAACATGATGGCAAGCAGCAGCGTGGACAGGGCGTCCACGAAGCCTGGCCAATAATCGACACCCCGCTCGCGACGGCGGTTCTTGCCGAGCGCCATCTGTTACTTCCCTCCGATCTTGTCGGAGAGCCGGTCGAGGGTGCGCCGCATGGCTTTCGATTCTTCCTGCTGGGCTTCGATCCAGTCGCGCAACATCTGCTGCTCGTTGCGCATGTTCTTGACCAGCCCCTGGATGCCTTCGGCAAGATTGGCCATGGCCGAGAGCGACCGATCGTTGGTCGCGCCGTCACTTGAGCCCCTCGCCTGCGCGGCCGCAAGCGCCCGAAGCTGTTCGGTGAGCGCCCGCAACTCGGCCGAGGAGCCGGTGGAGGCCACCGGTGCTGCGACCGGCAGGTCGGAGCCGAGGTCGGTCACCGAGGACAGCCAGTTTTCAAGCTCGGTGTAGAAGCGGTTCTGGGCGCGGCCCGCCTGCAGGTCGAGGAAACCCAGGATCAGCGAGCCGGACAGACCGAGCAGCGAGGACGAGAACGCTGTGCCCATGCCGCTCAGCGGCTGCGCCAGGCCCGATTTGATGGCGGCGAGCACGTCGTTGGAGCTGCCGGAATTCGGGTCGAGCGCGCCGATGACGTTGCTGATCGAGCCGATCGTTTCGATGAGGCCCCAGAAGGTGCCGAGCAGGCCGAGGAAAACCAGTAGGCCGATCAGGTAGCGGGACGTGTCGCGCGATTCGTCGAGCCGGGTGCCGATCGAGTCGAGGATGGAGCGGAAGGCGGTGGTCGACAGCGCCATCTCGCGACGGCTGCCGATCAGCGTGCGCATCGGCGCGAGCAGCTTAGGCTCGCGGCCGACCTTGTCAGCGCTGCCGGCAGCCCGGAAAGAGTTGAACCACCGGACTTCCGGAACCAGCCCTATCACCTGGTTGAAGACCAGGATGATGCCAATCAGCAGAACGCCGAGGATCAGCCCGTTGAGGCCCGGGTTTGTCTGGAAGGCATGCGCTGCCTGTCGGTACAGGATGGCGGCGACGAAGCCGACGATGATCAGGAAGATCGCCATCGTCCACAGGAAGGAGGCGGGATTGGAGAGCTTGTACAGATAGCCACCGCGGCCTGTCTCCGACTCGTCCAAATCGCCCACTGTCGCATTCGCCATGACGCATTGTCTCCGGTACTAGGTTGCGCCGGAGGCTAGTGGAAAAATGCGACGAATTGAAGTGCGGAACCTGCGGAAAACAGTGAGATATCCCGCTCCTGCACCGCAAGTTCACTTCAATGGAGGCTGAACTCAGCGTTGCGGTACAGGCCGGTTTGCGACTTCCAGCAGCGCCTTCTGGATGAGTTCGTTGCCGGCAACCACATTGCCGCTCTCGAACATGCTGTTGGTTCCGCGCATGTCGCTGACAAAGCCGCCAGCTTCACGGATCAATACGAGGCCGGCTGCCATGTCCCACGGCGACAGATCGGTTTCCCAGAAACCGTCGAGACGACCGGCGGCGACATAGGCGAGGTCAAGCGCTGCGGCGCCAAGGCGGCGAATGCCGGCGACTTCACCCATCACGTGGCGCAGTTCAACGAGGAACTTGCCGTGGTTGCCGCGGCCAAGATGCGGCGCGCCGCAACCGATGACGCAATCGGACAGAACGCGGCGGGCAGCCACGCGGATACGGCGGTCGTTGAGGAAGGCGCCGCCGCCCTTTTCCGCCGTATAAAGTTCGTCCGTGGCCGGGTTGAAGATGACGCCGGCAACGATCTCGTTGTTGCGCTCAAGCCCGATCGACACGGCGAACTGCGGAATGCCGTGCAGGAAGTTGGTCGTGCCATCGAGCGGGTCGACGATCCAGCGATGGGCGCCGTCGGTGCCTTTTTCTTCGCCGCCTTCTTCGCCGAGGAAGCCGTAGGTCGGGCGCGCCTTCAACAGCTCGTCGCGCACGATCTTCTCAGCTTTCAGGTCAGCCTGGGAAACGAAGTCACTCGGCCCCTTCACCGAGACCTGCAGGTTCTGCACCTCGCCGAAATCGCGCGATAGCGACTTGCCGGCCTTGAGGGCAGCCTGAACCATGACATTGAGAAGGGCGGAGCGAGCCATGAAGGAAATCCTTGGGGAACCGTCTGCATGCGTGGGTGCAGAACGCTATTATCTCATTCTTGATTGATGGGCGGCTTCATGACCACAAAAATGCGGGAAATTCAAGTCGCGCCGAGGCCTCATCAAGCATGGCAGCCATGTTTGCGGGTGCCGGAGATGCTCCAATTCGGAACGATGGCGCTTTGCCGACGTTGCGCAGGCTCACGTCCCAAGGAGCGATCAATGAGCGAGAACCTGAAGAGCGGCGACAAGGTGACCTGGAACACCAGCCAGGGCAAGACCGAAGGCAAGGTTGTCAAGAAGCAGACAAGCCCGACCAAGATCAAGGGCCACGAGGTGAAAGCCTCCAAGGACAATCCCGAATATATCGTGGAAAGCGCCAAGACCGGCAAACGCGCCGCCCACAAGCCGGACCAGTTGCACAAGACCAGCCACTGACCTGGTGATCAGCCTGAAGGATCAGCCGCGGCGGAACCGGTTCGCGGCCTCGATCGCCTTCTTCTGGGTTTCCTCGTTGATGCCGAGGTAGAAATCTTCCAGTTCCGGATCCTGCAGCCCCGCCCTGCGTGACAGGACATACCACTTGGCCGCCTCGACCGGATTGGGCCGGGTGCCGAGCGCATTGATGTAAAGATGCGCGAGCTTGTTCTGGGCCGCCACATTGCCGCGACTTGCGGCAATCTTGATCCACTGGAAGCCCTTGTCATAGTCGCGCTCGCCGGCAACGCCGTTGACGTACCAAAGGCCCATGTCGAGCTGCGCCGTATCGAAGCCAGCTTTTGCGGCCCGTTCCAGCCAGGTTCGCGCCTGCGCCTTCTTTTCCTCCGGCACGTCCTTCAGCGTCATGTAGAGCTGGGCCACGGCATATTGCGCATCCGCAACGCCCTGCGCGGCCGACTTCTCGTAAAAGGGAAGCGCCAGCCGCAGCCCCTTTTCGCCGGGGTTCTCGGAAACCAGGATCTGCGCCCAGTTAAACTGTGCAGACGAATTGCCGGCCTCGGCTGCCTTGCGCATGTATTCGTCGGCGAGCTTCTTGTCGCGCGGCACGTCGCGACCGGACATCAATAACAGCGAATACTGGAACATCGCGGCCGGATCGCCACCCTCGGCGGCTTTCTGGTACCAGAAAGCCGCAGCCTTGGTGTCGCGCTTGACCCCCTGCCCCTTCGTCGTCATTTCGGCGACGAGCGTCTGCGCGGCGGCATCGCCTTCACCGGCGCGTGTCAGTGCCTTGTCGAGTGCCGTCAGGTAGAGCCCGCGCTGGTAGGCGCCGTAAGCTTCGTCAATCGGCCCGTTATACGGCTTTTCCGGCGGAGCAGGCGGAAGGGCAGCACCCATGCGCTGGTAAACGTTGACGCCGCTCGACGGGACAATGCCGTCGGGCTGGCTGTCAGCCGGCTGGTTACCCTTGGCAGCTCCCGCAACAGGCCGGGTTTCCACCCGATCACTCTTGATCGGCTGGTTGTCAGGCTCGAGCGGACGCGTGATCGCCTTCTGGTCCGATTGGGACAAGGCAGCAGGCGGCAAAGAGATGAGCGCGGCCAATGCCACGCCCAGACTGCCACAAATCACACGCAAAGATCGGTTCGAACCCATGGGCAGCCATCAAGCCTCAAACCGTGGCGCTTTTTCGTCCAGCAAGGCGTTGACGGCAGCGACAGCGGCAGCGCTTCCTTCGGGATGGGAGAAAACAGCGCTCCGGAGCGCCACGAACTCGGCGCCGGCTTCGGCGACAGCCAGTGCGGAAGAAAGATCCGTGCCGCCCATGACGATGCAGGGGATCTCGATCATCGAGGCCCACCATTCGCCGAGCGCCAGGTTCTTCGGATGAGCTTCCGGCTTGATGTCGCCGTCAAGCTTGCCAAAGAAGATATAGTCGGGCCGCAGTTCGCCGACCTCCAGCGCCTGGTGCCGGTCGGAGGCACCGCCGGCGCCGACGATCATCTTCGGCGCATGCTTTTCGATCGCCTCGCCCAGTTCCTCGACATTGCCGGCAATGTGCAGCCCGTCAGCCTTGGTGCGACCGGCAATCCGGGTATCGCCGGCGACCAGGGCGGCAGCACCTGCATCCTGGATGATCGGGATCAGTGTCTCGGCGCGTTTCTGGAACACCTGGTCGTCCGAACCATATTGCGGAACGATGACCGAGGCGACGTCGCCCGCTGCTAGCGCGGCTTCAAGGTTTTTTGCCTGTTCGGCAAGATCCTCGGCCTCCGGTACGATCAGGACCAGTCGGCAGCGCTCTTCCATTTTACTCATCTCATGTCCGTTCAGCGGATAAGGAGACAAATCCGCGCTCGTGTTCTGTTCACAAGTTCGATAAACCGGACCGATTGAAGGATCAACCGCCCCGCCTCCGCTTAGGTCTGCACTGCACCCCTGATGACCGATTCCCTGACACTCGCCTTTTTCACCTTTGCCGTTCCGGCCGTGCTGCTTGTCGGGCTCTCGAAGGGCGGCATCGGCGGCGCGATCGGCCTGCTCGGCGTGCCGTTGATGTCACTGGCGGTCGATCCCGTGCGGGCGGCGGCGATCTTCCTGCCGATCCTCATCGTCATGGATATCGTCGCCCTGTGGTCATGGCGGCACTTCAACGACCGCAAGACGCTGTTGATGATCCTGCCGGGCGGCGTCATCGGCATTGCGCTCGGCTGGGCGACCTCGGCCTATGTGTCCGACAACGCGCTGCGACTGGTGATCGCCACCGCCACCATCCTCTTTACCGTGCGCTACTTCTGGCAGGTCTATGGACCCCATTCACGGGTGCCGCGGGAACCCCTGCCGCATCGTCCGGTCACGGCAACCTTCTGGGGTTCGCTCTCGGGTTACGCGAGCTTCGTTGCACATGCCGGCGGGCCGCCGTTCCAGATCTACGTGCTGCCGATGCAGCTTGACCCGAAGGCCTATACAGGCGCCAGCATCCGCTTCTTCGCCATCGTCAATGCGGTGAAGGTGATCCCTTACTTCTTCCTCGGCGCGCTGGACCGCGAGAACATGTTCATCTCGATGACCCTGCTACCGGTGGCGCTTGTCGCGACCATGCTCGGGGCCGCTGTCGTCAAGCACCTGAAGGCCGAAGTCTTTTACCCGATGACCTATGGCCTCGCCTTCTTCGCTGGCCTCAAGCTGTTGTGGGATGGGTTGTTCGGCTGACACGCCAAGCACAGCTGGTCTCGCCCGCTTGCTGCAATGCACAATGCGTCTTGTCGCATCGATGGGTTTGGCTTAGGCTGCCGCCATGAGCTCTTTGGATCCCTTTGCAGCCATAGCTGATCCGAACCGGCGATATCTGCTGGAAGAATTGCGCCGCGCACCAAAAACGGTGAATGAACTGGCGCAGGGCCTGCCGATCAGTCGGCCGGCGGTGTCACAGCATCTGAAGGCATTGCTGGACAGCAATCTCGTGACGGTGAAGAACCACGGCACGAAGCGCATCTATTCGGTCAATACCAAGGGCTTCGACCGCATGAACCTGTGGCTTGATCAATTCTGGTCGTGACCTTCGGTGTGCAAGTCACTCTGTTGGAGTCCGTCAACCACGACCAGAATCTTTAGTTCTTAAGGCTTGGATTGTTTTTGCCGCTGTCGGGCCCGTTCGCGGCTGGAACATGGGCTAGCGGCTCGTTTCTCCTTGAGAGAGTTAGTGACGCGTAGAGGCTTTGAGACGCTGCAACTCATCCTTGAGGCGCAGCTTGCGGCGCTTGAGATCGGCGATTTCCCGATCGTCCGCGGAGGGCGAAGCAAGAATGCTTTGGAGCTCCTCCTCGAGAGCACCATGCTTCTTTTCAAGCGATGCGATATGAGCCTGGACGGTCATGTGGCATGTTCCTCCTTGGTCCACCTGCCCCGACAATCCCTTCTGCCGAGGCTTCAGGTTTACATTAGCAGTGTGACATGATCGGGCACGTTTGTCGAAGGAGAAATCGTGGCCTGATGCGGGCAAATTCATGGCGCCGGCTAACTTCCAGTTAACGCGGTTTGATGGTAGAGGCTTGCGCAACTGACCGGCAGATCGGAAATGGCTGGTATGAGAATGGGGATTGAACCATGGCTGACCAGGAACAGGCGGATATCCGGCTGACACTCGCAAAGCTTCGCCAGGAGCACGAGGATTATGACGCCGCCATCAACGCCATGATCCAGGTCGGCTCCGAGGCGCTTCGCATTCAGCGGATGAAAAAGAAGAAACTGGCCATCAAGGACAAGATGAGCCAGCTTGAAGACCAGATCATTCCCGACATCATCGCCTAAGAGGCTCGACATGGCTGAAAGACCTGCCGTTGCTATCATCATGGGCAGCCAGTCCGACTGGGAAACCATGAAGAATGCTGCCGACACGCTGGAGGCGCTCGATATCGGTTACGAGGCCCGCATCATCTCGGCGCATCGCACGCCCGAACGGATGATGAGCTTTGCCAAGGGTGCCCGCGACGAAGGTTTCCAGGTCATCATCGCCGGTGCCGGCGGTGCCGCCCACCTGCCGGGCATGACGGCGGCGATGACGCCGCTTCCTGTCTTTGGCGTGCCGGTGCAGTCCAAGACGCTTTCGGGCCAGGACAGCCTGCTTTCGATCGTCCAGATGCCGGCCGGCATCCCGGTCGGGACATTGGCGATCGGCCGCGCCGGGGCCATCAACGCCGCCCTGCTGGCAGCCTCCGTGCTTGCGCTCAATGACGACGGCATCGCCGAGCGGCTCGATGAATGGCGTGCCCAGCAGACCGCCGCCGTCGCAGATTATCCGATCGACGAGGCTCTATGACCATTTCCACCATCGGGATCATCGGCGGCGGCCAGCTTGGCCGCATGCTGGCGATCGCCGCCGCCCGGCTGAACTTCCGCACCATCATCCTGGAGCCGCAGGCCGATTGCCCCGCCGCCCAGGTCGCCAATGCCCAGATCGCGGCGGCCTACGATGATCCGGCAGCGCTTGCCGAGCTTGCCGAGCGCTGCGACGTCGTCACCTATGAATTTGAAAACGTGCCGGTCGCGGCGGCAGAAGCGCTGCAGCACACCGTTCCCGTTTATCCTCCGGCCAAGGCGCTGGAAGTTGCCCAGGATCGCCTCACCGAAAAACGCTTCCTGAACTCCTGTGGCATCCGCACAGCCGATTTCCGCGCCGTCGACAACCAGGAGGGCCTCGAAGCGGCGCTTGCCGAATTCGGCGGCAAGGGTGTGCTGAAGACCTGCCGCATGGGTTACGACGGCAAGGGCCAGCGCGTATTTCGCTCCACGGATGACAGCCCGGCCGGCGCATTCGAGGCCTTGGGCTCGGTACCGCTGATTCTCGAAAGCTTCGTTCCCTTCGAACGCGAGGTGTCGATTATCGCCGCCCGCAGCCGCGACGGCCATGTTTCATGCTACGATCCGGCGGAGAACGTGCACCGCAACGGAATCCTCCACACCTCGACCCTACCGGCGCGCATTTCGGAATCAGCTGCGGCCACGGCGCGCGACTCGGCCAAGAAGCTTCTCGATGCGCTCGGTTATGTCGGTGTGATCGGCATCGAATTCTTCCTGATGAGCGACGGCACGCTGATCGCCAACGAAATTGCCCCGCGCGTCCACAATTCCGGCCACTGGACGGAAGCGGCCTGCGTGGTGTCCCAGTTCGAGCAGCATATCCGCGCCGTTTCCGGCCTTTCGCTCGGCGATCCGGCCCGACATTCCGACTGTGTCATGACCAACCTGATCGGCGACGACATCAAGGACGTGCCGGTCTGGCTCGCCAGGAAGGACGTGCTCGTCCACCTCTATGGCAAGACGGAATCCCGCCCCGGCCGCAAAATGGGCCACGTAACGGAGTTGAAAAAGCCGTCACAAGGTTGACACGCAGGGTGGCTCGGGTTATCTGCACGCCCAACCGGAGCGCGCCCC
Organism: Neorhizobium turbinariae; assembly: GCF_023223505.1. Lineage (NCBI taxonomy): Bacteria > Pseudomonadati > Pseudomonadota > Alphaproteobacteria > Hyphomicrobiales > Rhizobiaceae > Neorhizobium > Neorhizobium turbinariae. The sequence continues at coordinate 210,092 of NZ_JALPRY010000004.1, read as the reverse complement.
TCTTGTCTAAAAATTGGCGGCGCGCTTTTGATTGATAGAGACAAGCGGCTTCAACGCCCACAGACTGCTGGACCAGTACAATGAAGATCAAGAACTCGCTTAAGGCGCTCAAGGCTCGTCACCGCGATAACCGTCTGGTTCGCCGCAAGGGTCGCGTTTACATCATCAACAAGCAGAACCCGCGCTTCAAGGCTCGTCAGGGCTGATATGTCGGCTGGCCGCAGCTTTTAGTGGCCGCTGATCAAATTGTCGGTAGTGCGACAATTCGGGTTTGACCTCCAGCGCATGCGGATTACCTTATCCGCATGCGCTATTTTCGTTCGATTATCCTGATTCTGCCCGCGGTCCTGGCAGCCCTTCCCGCGTTATCCCAAGCGGCGATGGCTCAGTCGGTCGTGCCGGAAACGACCCTGCCGGATCCGCCGAAGAACGCGGCGCCGCAATCGACGCCGGCCGAAACCGCACCCGCGGCAAAAGCCGCCAAGCCGATTGACCCCCTGTTCGAGGCACTGAAGCGCGAGCGCAACCCGGACAAGGCGCGCGGCATCGCCACGCAGATCATGACCGATCTCAACGACTCGGGCAGCGCCACCGTCAACCTCCTGATGCAGTGGGCTGCCACCGCCATCAAGGAGAAGCGCAATGCCGCGGCACTCGACTTCCTGGACCAGGTGACCGTCCTCGACCCTGCCTATCCGGAAGGATGGAATCGCCGTGCGACGTTGCATTACACGATGGGAAATACGCGCAAATCCATGGCCGACATCGCCGAGGTCTTGAAGCGAGAGCCGCGACATTTCGGGGCGATCGCCGGCATGGCGGGCATCCTGATGCAGTCCGGCAAGGACGAGTTGGCGCTGAAGGCCTGGGAGGACTACCTCGCGATCTATCCGGCTGACCGAGACGCACAGGAGGCGGTGACCAAGCTGTCTGAAAAGATCGCCGGCAACCGCACCTGAGAAGCGCGACTCGCTGACGCGATGATCCTCATTCCCCTGATCCTGCTCGGCATCCTTGCTGCGGCTTTCGGCTTCACCACCTGGAAGGCGCTTGCGATCGAGAAGGCCTATCCGAATATCGGCGAACTGACCGATGTAGGCGGCTTCCGGATGAATGCCGTGCATGTTCCGCCACCACCGAATGCCGACCTGCCGCCGATCGTCTTCATCCATGGCGCCAGCGGCAACCTGCGCGACCAGCAGGCGGCCTTCCGTCCCCTGCTGGAGGGGCGCGCGGAAATGCTCTTTGTCGACCGTCCTGGCCATGGTTATTCCGAACGCGGCGGGCCGGAGAACGATTTTCCGGATGGCCAGGCCGGCGCAATCGCGCGGCTGATGGAAAAGCGCGGCATCGACAGGGCGATCATCGTCGGCCACTCCTTTGGTGGCGCCATCGCCGCAAGCTTTGCACTGTACCACCCGGAGAAGACGGCAGGCCTTCTCTTTCTTGCGCCGGCGACACATCCCTGGCCGGGCAGCATCGACTGGTACTACAAGCTGACGGCGCGCCCGGTGCTTGGACGCCTGTTCAGCCACCTGCTGGCGCTGCCGGCAGGGCTACTGATGATGGACGGCGCCACCCGCTCGGTCTTCTCGCCCAACCCCTGCCCCGCATCCTACAAGGACAATGGCGCGCCGGCGCTCGTGCTGCGGCCGGCAACCTTCCGCTACAACGCGATCGATGTCGCCAACCTCAACGGTTACGTGACGCGCGTGGCGCCACGCTACCGGGAGATCAAGGCGCCGACGGTGATCATCACCGGCGATCAGGATGCGATCGTTGCCGAGGAAATCCACTCCGTCGGGCTGGCGAATGATATCGCGGGCTCCGAACTCATTTGGATCCGCAACCTTGGCCACAAGCCGGATTACGTGGCGACCGATGTCGCGGTGGCGGCGATCGAAAAGCTGTCCGGCTTGCCGCGGGATCTCCAGTCCGCTGCAGCGCTGGCCGAAGCACGCATAGCACGGCATGCGCAGGAGCCGGCAGCCGCCCTCGACCTTGCCATCGAAAAGACCTGACCGACCCAAGCCGCAAATGAAAAAGCCGCCGGATCGCTCCGACGGCTTTAGCAGCTCAATCTGCGTGGCGTCAGATGCCCGTCTGGCCGTCCGAGCCGATATAGGCGATGCGCAGCATGTTCGTCGCGCCCGGCGTGCCGAGCGGAACGCCGGCGGAGATGATCAGCCGATCACCCGGATTGCCGAAGCCTTCGGAGACGGCGATGCGGCAGGCGCGGTTCACCATGTCGTCGAGGTCGGTTGCATCCTGCGTCACGACGCAGTGCATGCCCCAGCAGAGCGACAGGCGGCGCGCCGTCTGCACGATCGGCGAGAGCGCGATGATCGGCACATTCGGCCGCTCGCGCGAGGCACGAAGTCCCGTCGTGCCGGAGGACGTATAGGTGACGATGGCGGCAAGCCGCAGCGTTTCGGCGATCTGGCGGGCAGCGAGCGAAATCGCATCGGCGCCGGTCGCTTCCGGGGTCGCGCGCTGGGCATAGATGATGCTCGGGTAGAGCGGGTCGTGCTCCACCTGCCGCGCGATCGAGGCCATCATCGCAACCGCTTCGACCGGATACTGGCCGGAAGCCGATTCAGCCGACAGCATCACGGCATCAGCGCCTTCAAACACGGCAATCGACACGTCCGATACTTCGGCGCGCGTCGGCACCGGCGAGGAAATCATCGATTCCAGCATCTGCGTGGCAACGACAACCGGCTTGCCGGCCCGGCGACATGCGCGCGTCAGTTGCTTCTGGATGCCCGGAACCGCCTCGATCGGCATTTCGACGCCAAGGTCGCCACGGGCAACCATCACGGCGTCGGAAAGCTCGATGATCTCGTCGATCCGCTCGAGCGCCTGCGGCTTTTCGATCTTCGACATCACGCCGACGCGACCGCGGGCGATCTTGCGCACTTCGGCAAGGTCATCCGGACGTTGCACGAAAGACAGCGCCACCCAGTCCACCTCATTGGTGGCGAGCGCAGCGTCGAGGTCGGAACGGTCCTTCTCGGTCAGCGCGCCGACGCCAAGTAGCGTATCGGGCAGGCTGACGCCCTTGCGGTCTGAAATGCTGGTGCCGGCAACCACGGTGCAGACGATCTTCGTGCCGTCCGCCTGCTCGGCCTTCAGTGCGAGCTTGCCATCATCGATCAGCAGGCGGTCGCCTGGTTTAACCGCTTCCAGGATTTCCGGATGCGGCAGGAAGACGCGCGTTTCGTCGCCCGGTTCGTCGCGGTTGTCGAGCGTAAACGTCTGGCCGGCCGTGAGCGTCACCTTGCCGGCGGCAAACTTGCCAACGCGCAGCTTGGGCCCCTGCAGGTCGCAGAGAATGCCGATCGGGCGGCCGCAACGTTCTTCGACCGAACGGATCCGGCTGATCAGGGTGCGCATCATGTCATGGCTCGAATGGCTCATGTTGATGCGAAAAAGGTCTGCTCCCGCTTCATGCAGCTTCTGGATCATATCCTCTTCGGAGGATGCAGGTCCCAGCGTCGCTAGGATCTTTACTTTGCGGTAGCGCCTCATCAATTCTGGCCTTCTTGCGTGCCGGGCGTATCGGAAAGCTGAACCATCCAGCTTCCCTGACGTCCTGTATCATATTCCTTGAAGCCCATGCGCTGGTAGCCACGGGCGAAACAATCGTTGACGCCGACGATCTTGAACTCGTTTTCCGCGACGCACATGTTGATATTGCCGGTCCAGCGGCCACCACGAGCCGCGTCTTCGGCGTATAGATAATAATATCGCGACTTCAACTCGCCTTCGATGAGCGTCGCACAGGTGGAGGCAGGCACCTGCCACCAGCCCTCCGTGGTCCAGCCTTCCGCGGCGCGGTAACCGATGGCGACGCCGACGAGGTTCTGCGTTCCGTTGCACACGCGGAAATCGGCATGCGCGGCAGTGGCGACGAAAAGCGGGCCACCGGTGGCAACAATCGCGCCGAGAACGGGAACGGAAAGAAGGGAGCGAACTGCGGATCTTGGGGATTTTTTCGACACGGTTTCCGTCAGGACTCCATGGTTATTGGTGAAGCACTTTCTCGCAAGGCGACACCTGAAAGTCAACGCAAGTCTAATCGATTAGCCCGATCCCCTGCGATTGCCCTTCAACGGCCACCGCCGCTTGCGTCGCCCGCCTGCTCGTGCAACTAACGTTGCTTTCCCAGACCTCAAGACGCCATCCCGCATCATGCAAGACTTTGCACCTTTCGAGATCATAGACGGCGATTATGACCGAGGCATGGTGCTTCTGGCCGATCACGCCATGAACCGGCTGCCGCCCGCTTATGGCAGCCTTGGCTTGCCGGAAGCTGCCTTCGGGCGGCACATCGCCTACGACATCGGCATCGAGGGGCTGACGCGGGCGCTCGCGTCCCGCCTCGGCGTTCCCGCCGTGCTCGGATGTTTCTCCCGCCTGCTGATCGACCCAAACCGCGGCGAGGACGATCCGACGCTCATCATGAAGATTTCAGATGGCGCGATTATCCCCGGCAACCATCCGATCACCCAGGAAGAATGGGACCGGCGGCTCGACACCTACCACCGCCCCTACCACCGCGCCGTCGAGGAAACGATCGCCAGGGCGCAGACGCCGCAGCGCGCGCCGCTGGTGCTCTCGCTCCATTCCTTCACGCCGTTCTGGAAGAACTTCGCGCGGCCGTGGCATGCCGCGGTCCTGTGGGATACCGACCACCGCGCCGTGCTTCCGCTGCTGGAAGCGCTGCGGGCGCCGGGCGATCTCGTGATCGGCGACAACGAGCCTTACGACGGCGCACTGAAGGGCGACACCATGTACCGCCATTGCATGATGACCGGCCGGCCGCATGCGCTTCTGGAAGTGCGCCAGGACCTGATCGCCGACGAGGATGGCATCGCCGCCTGGGCAGAAAGGCTCGCTCCCATCTTCAATGCGCTCAACGCAAACCCCATCTTGCACGAATACAAGATTTTTCCGTCGCGCACCGGGCCCTACCCCGCGTGACTGGCACAGGAGGCGCTTCATGACCGAACTCAGCAGACAACAGCAGACGGAATTCGAGGCCGCTGCCTTTCGCCGCCTGGTGCAGCACCTGCGCGAGCGCACCGACGTCCACAATATCGACCTGATGAACCTCGCCGGCTTCTGCCGCAACTGCCTGTCGAACTGGTACAGGGACGCGGCAACCGAGGCAGGCGTCGATTTATCGAAGGATGCCTCCCGCGAAATCGTCTACGGCATGCCCTACGACGATTGGAAAAACCTTCATCAGAAAGAAGCGGATAGCGCTCAAAAAGCCGCATTCGACGTTAACAAACCCGCGCATGGCTGAAATGGCGCGGGTGATCGATTGGGCTTGACCTGGGCGCCGCTTTTCGGCAGTTGACCACCACGCAGATAAAATTCCCAATATCAGGAGACACCGATGTCTGATGCTCATGGCGTCGCCCGCGACCAACTCCGCGCATTCGTTGAGCGCATCGAGCGTTTGGAAGAAGAAAAGAAGACCATCGCCGACGACATCAAGGACGTCTATGGCGAAGCCAAGTCGATGGGTTTCGACACCAAGATCCTGAAGAAGGTCATTGCCCTTCGCAAGAAGGACGATCAGGAGCGCATGGAAGAGGACCTGATCCTCGATACCTACCTCGCAGCGCTTGGCATGATCGAAGGCCCGCCGGAGCAGGACGCGGCCTAAAACCGGGATCCAATCCTGACCAGAGCCCGCCACTGGCGGGCTTTTTCATGTCCGCCTCGGTCTTCAGGCCGCGAAACCTTTGCGTTGCATGCGCGTTGCTATGTCGAAGGAGTCGACATGGCCACATCATACGAGTTCCATACCCGTGATCCGGACAAGCTTTCCGACAGCGAAGTGCTTGCCGCCGCCCATGAACGTGTCGAAGCCTATCTTGCCTTCCTGCGCAGTGAACGTCTCGGCAACGATGTCATCGACGTGAGCGAACTGCCATGCAGCAAGGTGTCCCTGGAGAACTCGATCCGACTGGTGATCGCCACCGAGCCTCGCAAGCCGGTCCGCCGGCGCCTTGCCTCTGCCGGCCTGACGCTGGCGCAGTTCCAGCCGGATGTCGGGGCGCGCGTGTCGATCGAGCCCGCCTACGGCGTCAACCCCAAGACGTCACACTCCTCTGCACGGGCCTTCAGCCGCTTCGATACGGCGCTGGAGCGGATGGAGAAGGATATCGACCGGCTGCGCAAGCTCTTCGTGCAGTCCGAAGCCATGGCCGAACGGCGTTTCGAGCAGCAGAACATGGGCCCGCCCTTCAAGGAGGACGGCACCTATGCCTGGTATGGTCATCACTGAATGAGGATTGCCGCCGCCGACACCCGCCGACGGCTAAGCTTGCGATCGCTTAGTTGCTGGGCCCGCTGAAGCGTGCCGGATCGATCGCGGCTGCCTTGGCGACCGGCTTGAAGCCGCCGCTCGTGTAGCCCGCGGCATATTCGCTGTTAAGCGTGCGGGTCACGACGCGCGGCGCCTTCATCGAAGCGGTTGCCTCGGCGCGGTTGTTGTTGAGCGCCCACTTGGCCAGCATGTCACCGGTCAGGCCGTTGTTTTTGGCCGCATCACCCGATGCACGCGCCGGGCGGCCGCCCTTGCTGACGCTTGGCATGGCGCCGACCGAAGCGGAAACGGTTGGCCGTGGCGCATCAAATGCGTCGCCGAACTGCATCGACCGGTTGGACGAGGACTGGATCACCTTCGGCGAAACGGCAGCCGTCTGGACCGGGCGCTGTGCCGGCGTCGGCTGTGGCACCGGCGCCGTGGCAGCCGGAAGTGGGGTCGAAGTCGCAACCTGGCCGCTTTCCACGCTCTTTGCGAGCGCTGCAACCAATTCGGCCGTCAGTTCCTGTTCGTTGTCGGCATCCGGCGTCTTGGCCGCCATCACGCTCGAACCTTCAGCCGCGGTGGCGGGCCGCTGGAGAGGCGTTGGAACGGCCGCCAGTTCTTCCGGCAGCGGCATCTGGGCCAGTGAGGCCGTCGTCACCTCTTCCGCGTCACCCTTCAGGCCGCGTGGGCCAAGCAGGGTCGGAACCGGGATCTTGTAGGCGGCAAGGTCGACAAAGCCGGAGTCAGGCTGCTGCTGCGGCACCGGAGCTGATGCCTGCATGGCGAGCGCTTCCTGAGCGGCATTTCGGGCCGGAGAATAAAGTGCGGTTGCAAGGCTGCCCGGTGCGGCATCCGAACGGAAGGCGGGACGCGACAGCGGAACCGGCGCAGTGATCGCCTCCTCCACCTGCCTCGGAGCAGGCGCGGCAGATGCAACAAGCGTCGGCGCTTCGACGGGCTCCGGTGCGGGCTTGGCCGCCGGCGCCGGACGCCGTGCCGTGGCCGGTGCATTGCTTTCTTCGTTGTCTTCCTCCTCGTCGGCACCGCCGCCGCCAAACAGGAAGGCGAGCAGGTTCGGCTGGCGACGCGGTGTGGAATCACCACGAACACCGCCCGCCGTGCTGGCGATCTGGATCGAGTCGGAGCCAACGCGGCGCTTGTAGTCGGCGAGCGCCTTGTCGTAGCCCGGCAGCGGCTTGCCATCCGCCGGCAGGTGGATCGTGTTGCCGTTCGGGAAGATCTGCACCAGTTCCTGGCGCGTCATCCGCGGCCAGGCGCGCACGCCGCCAACATCAAGATGCACGAAGGGCGAACCGGATTTCGGATAATAACCGACGCCGCCAACTTGCATCTGCATTGCGAGCGCGCGCAGCGTCGAGAGCTTTACGCCCGGAATATAGAAGTCCATGGCCTTGCCGAGCATGTGCTGGCTGTTCTTGGCAACGCCGGTATTGCGCGAACGGGTCCGCAGCATGTTGTTGGTTGCCGGAGAACGATAGGCCGAAACCACATGGATGTAATCGGTCGCGCCCGAGCGGCGATAAACCTCCCAGACTAGATCGAACAGCCGCGGATCCATCTTGGCAGGCTCGTTGCGACGCCAGTCGCGCAGGAACTGGTTGATCTGCGCCAGGCCCCGGCTGTCGAACTTGCCGTTGCGCTTGAAGGTGATGGTCGCCTTTTCGCCCGTATGGACGAAATAGAGCTTAAGGCTCTTGTCCTGTGCGGAAGCGGCATTCGCGGAGAAAAACAGCACCGGCAACAAGGCAGAAGCGACGACGCCTGCTGCCACAACGCGTTTGGTGAGCTTGGCGATTAGCCCTGAAAGCCTGCCGCGCCCTGTCTCACCCGAAGGCGTTTGTTCTGCATGATAATCCGGCAAAACGATCCCCGTCCTGTCGACAACGTCCCACGTTGCCTCAAATGACTGCCAAATGCGGTCACACGATGGCAAATGTGCCACACATGTACAAGCTTCTCCCATATAGTCAACAAATGACTAAGGGAAGGTTGACAGAAGGTGACAGGACATCCTTGCCTGAAAGTTAACGGCGCTTAACACACTGCATTCCCTGCCTTTATTGCCGGACCATACAGTAGAATGCAGATTCGCCTCACGCTCTTTAAACAGCTGATTCCGCCGTTACTATCGCTCAAGCTGCTTCCTTCAGCGGATCATCGGGATCAATGCCATAATCCTTGAGCTTGCGGTAAAGCGTCGAGCGTCCGATGCCGAGCTTGCGGGCAACCTGGCTCATCTGGCCGCGATAGAACTTCAATGCGAAGCGGATCAGTTCTTCTTCGACATCGGCGAGCTTGCGGACATCGCCCGCCTCATCGGTGCTGACGATGACGTTCTCGGGCGTCGGATAGGCGGCGGCGAGCATCGCCTTCGCATCCGGCTTCGAAGAATGGGACCGGTCGTTGTTGGAGAACACCGGGGTTTCGGCGAGCGCCTCGCGAACGGCATTTTCGGTCGCTGCGGCAGCCGAAGGTGCGGCAACGGCGATCAGTTCGCGCGAATGGAACTGCGGCACCTGGGCGGCAATCTGCGGGAAGTCGGCCTCGGTCAGCTCGTCGTCCTCAGCCAACACGACTGCGCGGAAGATCGCGTTTTCCAGCTGGCGGATATTGCCGGGCCAATCATAGGCGGTGAGCAGAGCCATGGCGCCGGCGCTGATGTTGACAGTCTGCGGCAGCCGCTGTTCGGCGGAGAAGCGCTCGGCAAACACCCGTACCAGATGCGGGATGTCTTCCTTGCGGCGACGCAGCGCCGGAATCGTGATCGGGAACACGTTCAGCCGGTAATACAGGTCTTCACGGAAACGACCAGCGCGGACTTCTTCAATCAGATCCTTGTTGGTGGCCGAGATCAGGCGGACGTCGACCTTCTGCACCTTGGAGGCGCCAACGGTCTCGATCTCGCCCTGCTGCACGGCGCGCAAGAGCTTCACCTGTACGTCGAGTGGCAGGTCGCCGATCTCGTCGAGGAACAGCGTCCCGCCATCGGCTTCCACGAACTTGCCGGTGTGTTTTTCGGAGGCGCCGGTGAAGGCACCCTTTTCGTGGCCGAACAGGATGCTTTCCACAAGATTATGGGGAATGGCGCCGCAATTGACGGTGATGAACGGCTTGCCGGCACGATCGCTGTTGGACTGGATGGCGCGCGCGATCATTTCCTTGCCGACGCCCGACTCGCCTTCAAGCACGACCGGGATGTTGGAATGAGCTGCACGCTGGGCAAGGTCGACGACCCGCAGCATGTCCGGGCTTGCCGAGATGATGTCGCCGAACCCGACGGAACCGGAGCGGTTGCGACGGCCCTTGGACTTCGATTCCCGCTGGTCGAGCTTCAGCGCATTGGCGATCGAATTGGCGATCCGCTCCGGCGACACGGGCTTCACGACGAAGTCAAAAGCCCCGGCGCGCATGGCCTGCACCACATATTCGATGCTGCCCTGGCCGGTCTGGACGATCACCGGCGTCTCGACACCCTGCTCGCGAATGGTGGCAAGGAATGTCAGGCCATCCATCTGCGGCATCATCAGGTCGAGCACGATGACATTGACGTTGACCGCGCTCCGCTTCAGGAACTCGAGCGCTGCAAGCCCGTTTTCGGCGACATGGGCAACGTGACCGTACCGTTCAACAGCGCTCTTCAACAGGCGACGCTGGATCGGATCGTCATCGACAACGAGGATTTGCGCAATCATGCTCGGCTCCCGGCTACGGTCATCGTGCCCCGGTATGGGCTCTCTTTTCTGAAGCCGGTTGTCTCAGAAAGGCTTGAACATCCCCTTTTGAGAAAAGCTTGCATTTTAACAGCTGCCAAGGAAAACAGATCCCCTGTCAGATCCTCATGATAACAAGGAAGCCGCGATGAATTCCTCCCGCCCTGCGCTCCATCCAGTTCTGGCCACTGCCGCCTCCGGTGCGGCGGCCGATCCCGCGCTCGGCACGCTGCCGGTATGGAAGCTGTCGGACCTTTATCCCGCCAAGGATCACCCGGCGTTCACCGCTGACATGGAAAAGGCCGAAAAGCTCAGCCTGGCCTTCGAGGAGAAGTGGAAGGGCAAGCTTGCCGAGGCGGCAACCAAGACCGGCGCTGGCGGCATCGGCGAGGCGCTGAAGGAATACGAGGCGCTGGACGATCTTCTGGGCAAGCTCGGCTCCTTTGCCGGCCTCACCTATTTCTCCGATACGTCCAACCCGGCAAACGGCAAGTTCTATGGCGACGTGCAGGCCAGGCTCACCGACATGTCGTCCCACCTGCTGTTCTTCGCGCTGGAGCTCAACCGCATCGATGATGCCGTCATGGATACCTGCATGGATCGGGATCCGGCTGCCGGCCATTACCGTCCGTGGATCATTGATCTTCGCAAGGACAAGCCCTTCCAGCTGGACGACAAGCTCGAGCAACTCTTCCTCGACAAGTCGATGACCTCGGCTGCCGCCTTCAACCGTCTGTTCGACGAGACGATGGCGGAACTGCGCTTCGAGGTGGATGGCGAAAAGCTGCCGCTCGAGGTGACGCTCAACATGCTGCAGGAACGTGATCCGGAGGTGCGCGCCAAGGCGGCCGCAGCGCTCTCCAAGACCTTCGGCGAGAACCTGCGCGTCTTCACGCTGATCACCAACACGCTCGCCAAGGATAAGGAAATCTCCGACCGCTGGCGTGGCTTTGAAGACATCGCCGACTCCCGCCACCTCGCAAACCGCGTTGAACGCGAAGTCGTGGACGCGCTGGCGGAAGCCGTGCAGCAGGCCTATCCGCGTCTCTCCCATCGCTATTATGCGATGAAGGCGAAGTGGCTCGGAATGGAGCAGCTGAACTACTGGGACCGCAACGCGCCGCTGCCCGAAACGCCGAACGCGCTGATCCCCTGGCCGGAAGCAAAGAGTATGGTGCTGGATGCCTATCGCGGCTTTGCGCCGGAAATGGCCGATATCGCCGGGCGCTTCTTCGACGAAGAATGGATCGACGCGCCGGCGCGGCCGGGCAAGGCGCCGGGCGCCTTTGCGCATCCGACCGTGCCGTCCGCGCACCCTTACGTGCTCGTCAACTACATGGGCAAGCCACGCGACGTGATGACGCTCGCGCACGAACTCGGCCATGGCGTGCACCAGGTATTGGCCAGCGAACAGGGCGCCCTGATGTGCCAGACGCCGCTGACGCTCGCTGAAACCGCCTCGGTGTTCGGCGAAATGCTGACCTTCCGCGCGCTGCTGGACAAGACCAAGGACAAGCGTGAGCGCAAGGCCATGCTCGCCCAGAAGGTCGAGGACATGATCAACACGGTCGTGCGACAGATCGCCTTCTACCAGTTCGAGCGCAAGCTCCACACGGCCCGGAAGGATGGCGAACTAACCTCCGAACAGATCGGCGAACTGTGGCTCTCGGTACAGGGCGAAAGCCTCGGGCCAGCGATCAAGATCTCCGAAGGCTATGAAACGTGGTGGACCTATATCCCCCACTTCATCCACTCGCCCTTCTATGTCTATGCCTATGCCTTCGGGGACTGCCTGGTGAACTCGCTTTATGCGGTCTACCAGAACGCCGCTCCCGGCTTCCAGCAGAAGTATTTCGAGCTCCTGCGGGCGGGCGGCACCAAGCACCACTCGGAACTCCTGAAGCCGTTCGGCCTCGACGCCACCGACCCGTCCTTCTGGTCGAAGGGCCTGTCGATGATCGAGGGGCTGATCGACGAACTGGAAGCGCTCGACCGCAGCTGACAAGGAGAGACACGTTCTCCCCTGAATTTGCGCGGCATACCGCTTCCTAAAGCTATACAGTTAGTCTAGGCACCTTGGCCCTCTCTCATGATGACGGGAGGGCCACGGTGACGGCAGCTGGAAGCGCATCGCATGACAGATCATCTTCCCTTCGCGCTCTTCCGCGACGACCGCAGCGCCACGAGCCTGGTCTTTGACCGGCCGCGCGAAATCGTGCTGGCGCGCACCGCAAGCGAAATCCTACCGGCGCTTGAAAAACTTGAAGCCGCCCGTCGCGCCGGCTTCTGGCTTGCCGGCTACGTCTCCTATGAAGCCGGGCACATCTTCGAGGAAAAGCTGGCGCCGCTGATCGAAGATGACCGCCCGACCCCGCTCGTCGCCATGGGCATCTTCGACAAGCCGGCAGGCAACGAACATCCGCTCGCCACACCGGGACCGGACCGAGGCGAGGCAGCGCTGTCGGATTTTCGTGCGACCTGGAGCCTGGAGACTTACCGCGAACGCTTCGAGCGCCTGCACACGCACATCCGCCGAGGCGACTGCTACCAGGCCAACCTCACCATGCCTGTCGCGGCGAAATGGACGGGGGACCCGAAGGACCTGTTCTGGTCGCTCATCGAACGCCAGCCGGTGAGCTACGGCGCCCTCATCGACCTTGGCGGCCCGGTTATTCTGTCGCGCTCCCCGGAGCTCTTCTTCTCCGTCGATGCCGACCGGATGATCGAGACGCATCCGATGAAGGGCACGGCGCCACGCGGCGCGAGCGAGGAAGAAGACCAGGCGATCATCGCAGCGATGCTGGCGGACGAGAAAACCCTTGCCGAAAACCGGATGATCGTCGACCTTCTGCGCAACGACATTTCGGTCATCACCGAGGTGGGGTCACTGTCGGTGCCGAAGCTGTTCGAGATCGAAACCTACCCGACGCTGCACCAGATGGTGAGCCACGTGCGTGCGAGGCTCCTGCCCGAAGTTGGCCTGCCTGAGATCCTTGCCGCACTTTTTCCATGTGGCTCCATTACCGGGGCACCGAAGATGTGGGCCATGCGCATCCTGGCCGAGCTCGAACAGACGCCGCGCGACGCCTATTGCGGCGCGATCGGCTGGTGTGATCCGGCAGGACCGATGAAGTTTTCAGTGGCCATTCGCACGCTCAGCCTTTTCAGCGGCGGCACGGCGGTTTTCAATGTCGGTGGCGGTATCGTGTTCGATTCCACCGCCGAGGCGGAGTATGAAGAATGTCTTCTAAAGGCAAGGTTCGCGGCGGGCAGCAGTCCCATCTGTCGCTGATCGAGACCATGCGCTGGGAGCCGGAAACCGGCTTTGCGCGTCTCGACCAACATCTGCGTCGCCTGAAACGGTCGGCGGATGCTCTGGGTTTCCTGGCGGCGCCGGCCGATCTGGTGAAGCAACTCGAAGAGGCGACCAACGGCGCCGAGGCTGCCTTGCGCGTGCGCCTGGAGATGAGCTTTCGCGGCAAGCTGACGATCACCACGACACCCTTCGTGCCGCTTGCCGAAGACACTGTCTGGCGGATCGCGATCGCCAGGGCGCGCATGGATTCCTCCGATCCGATGTACCGGCACAAGACGACCCGGCGCGACCTCTACGAGGCGGCGCGTGCGGAGTTTGCGGCCGACGAAGCTGACGAGGTGCTGCTGCTCAACGAGCGCGACGAACTCTGCGAAGGCACGATCACCAATATCTTTGTCGAAGACATGGATGGCGGACTTGCGACGCCCGCCATTTCCTCCGGCCTTCTTGCCGGCATCCTGCGCGGTGACATGATCCGCAACGGGCGCGCGAAATCGGCGCTCCTGAAGCCGGCCGACCTTGCCGGCCGCACGATCTATGTCGGCAATTCGCTGCGCGGCCTGATCCGAGCCGAACTGCTGCCGGCTTGAGTGAGCGCGACAATATAGCCCGGAAATCAAGGCTGATAACGGCGCGGCTATATCGCCAGGCTCTTTATTATGTCGAGGTTTTGTGATCTAGAGCCTCGCGAATTGCTTGCGTTTAAGCACCCTCATTCGTTTTTACTGCCTAACAAACGGGGCAGCGGACCGGCAGGGCCGCCGATCCAAAGGAGAAAGATATGTCAGACGCGTACTATCCGGTTTATGGCGAGATAACCGGACCGGTTGTGATGATCGGCTTCGGTTCGATCGGACGCGGCACGCTGCCGTTGATCGAACGCCATTTCAAGTTCGACAAGAGCCGGATGGTCGTCATCGACCCGCGCGAAGACGCGTCCGACATGGAGATCCTGAAAAAGCATGGTGTCCGCCACATCAAGGAATATGTGACGAAGGACAACTACAAGGAACTCCTCAAGCCCCTGCTCGATGACGGCAAGGGCGGCCAGGGCTTCTGCGTCAACGTATCCGTCGATACCGGCTCGGTGGACCTGATGCGCTTCTGCCGCGAACTTGATGTCCTTTACATCGACACCGTGGTCGAGCCCTGGCTCGGCTTCTACTTCGACAAGAACATGAAGAACTCCGAGCGCACCAATTATGCGCTGCGCGAAACCCTGCGTGCCGAAAAGCGCAACAACCCGGGCGGCACGACTGCGATTTCCACCTGCGGCGCAAACCCGGGCATGGTCTCCTGGTTCGTCAAGCAGGCGCTGGTCAACCTTGCCAATGACACCGGTCTTTCCTTTGAAGAGCCGGGCCAGCACGATCGCGAAGGCTGGGCCAACCTGATGAAGACGCTCGGCGTCAAGGGCGTGCATATCGCTGAACGCGACACCCAGCGCACCAAGAACCCGAAGCCGCTCAACGTCTTTTGGAACACCTGGTCCGTCGAAGGCTTCATTTCCGAAGGCCTGCAGCCGTCCGAACTCGGCTGGGGCACGCACGAAAAGTGGATGCCGGACAACGCCAAGCAGCACGAAAAGGGCTGCCAGGCGGCGATCTACTTGGAGCAGCCGGGAGCAAACACCCGCGTTCGTACCTGGTGCCCGACGCCTGGGCCGCAGTACGGCTTCCTCGTCACCCACAACGAGTCCATCTCGATCGCCGACTATTACACGGTTCGCGGCAATGACGGCGAAGTCGCCTACCGCCCGACCTGCCACTACGCCTACCATCCGGCGAACGACGCTGTGCTGTCGCTGCACGAAATGTTCGGCAATGGCGGCAATGCCCAGCCGGTCCAGCACGTTCTCGACGAGCATGAACTGGTGGACGGCGTCGACGAACTCGGAGTGCTGCTCTACGGCCACGAAAAGAACGCCTACTGGTTCGGCTCGCGCCTGTCGCTGGAAGAAACCCGCCGCATTGCGCCTTACCAGAACGCAACCGGCCTGCAGGTGACCTCGGCTGTTCTCGCCGGCATGGTCTATGCGCTGGAGAACCCCAAGGCCGGCATCGTTGAAGCCGACGAGATCGACTACAAGCGCTGCCTCGAAGTGCAGATGCCGTATCTCGGACCGGTCGAAGGCCATTATACCGACTGGAACCCGCTCGTCGGCCGTCCGGGCCTCTTCCCGGAAGACATCGACGTGACCGATCCCTGGCAGTTCAAGAACGTTCTCGTTCGCTGATCCAATTTCGATGGCCGCTCGTATCCGCGGGCGGTCATCTGCACTTCTCGACAACTGCCGCCTTTTCGCGGCAAGATCTTGCGTTACATAGCCCGGAGACGGCATGGTTCCGCACCGACGCCGGACCGAATCGCGGAGACAGATGATGAAATTCAAAGCGACCTTTGCGCTCATCGCGGCAGCCAGCTTGACCGCTTGCGTATCTTCCCCGCCCCCGCGCCAGATGGTGTCGGCACCGCAGCCGCAGGGCGTCGAGGGCACGTGGGTGGATCCGAACGGAATCGTTTCGACCTTCCAGGGTGGCACGTTCAACACCCGCTCCAGCGACAGCAATACGCTGCTTGCCTCCGGCACCTACGTAAACCTCTCGCCGACGCTGGTGGAGATCAACATGACCTCGCTGGTGCGCAAGACCCAGTCGCGCGTCAACTGCTCGCTGGTCACCCCTTCGCAGCTCAACTGCACGCAGGATAGCGGCGCCCAGTTCTCGCTGGCGCGCCGCAGCTGACCGGCTGCCGGTCTGCCTTGGAATTCCGAAACCCCGCGCAAGCGGGGTTTTCTGTTTTTGAGCCCCCGCACACGGGCCTTTCTCGCCTTGTATTATTTTCCTTGAAACGGTCCTGCCTTGGTGGAAACATGCCCCACAACGACTGTCACGGTGGGACTGTAGACGGATCGGGTGACGGCCGCGCATCGCTGCCGGCAAAAACAGGAGAGAGACCAGATGATGAAGAGACTGAGGACTGGCCTGCTGACCGTATCGGTCCTTGCCCTTTCCAGCGGCGCAGCGTTTGCCGATTTCGAACTGAACATCCTCCACGTCAACGATTTCCATTCGCGCCTCGAGTCCATCAACAAGACCGACTCCACCTGCTCGGCCGAAGACGAAGGCAAGAATGCCTGCTTTGGCGGCGCTGCCCGCCTGCTGACCGCCATCAACCAGACCCGCGACGAGCTGAAGGCGCAAAACAAGAACGTCATCCTCTTGAACGGCGGCGACAACTTCCAGGGCTCGCTTTTCTACACCACCTACAAGGGTGCGGCCGAAGCCGAGGCGCTCAACGCTATGAAGTTCGACGCCATGACCGTCGGCAACCATGAATTCGATGACAGCGACGACGTGCTGGCAACCTTCCTCGACAAGATCCAGTTCCCGGTTGTCACCGCCAACGTCGTGCCGACGGCGGCCGCCAAGATCGGCGATCGCATCAAGCCCTTCGTCATCCTCGACGTGGGCGGCGAGAAGGTCGGCATCGTCGGCGCCGTGACCAATGAAACGCCGGAGGTCGCAAGTCCCGGTCCGAACATCACCATTGCCGATGATGTCGCCAAGATCACCGAAGCCGTCCAGGCCGTGAAGGCGCAGGGCGTCAACAAGATCATCGCGCTCACGCACGTCGGTTACCCGCGTGACCTCTCGGCGATCGCCAAGATCCCGGATGTCGATGTCGTGGTCGGCGGCCACACCCACACGCTTCTTTCCAACAAGGTCGAGGGCGCCGAAGGCCCCTACCCGACCTGGGTGGACAACAACGGCACCCGGGTGCCGGTCGTGCAGGCTTTCCAGTATTCGCGCTACCTCGGTGACCTCAAGGTCGTCTTCGACGACAACGGCGTCGTCAAGGAAGCCACCGGCGAGCCGATCCTGGTGGATTCGAGCTTCAAGCCTGACGAAGCCATGACCGCGCGCATCAACGAGTTGAAGGCGCCGATCGAGGAACTGAAGAAGAAGGTCGTCGGCTCCGCTGAAGATCTGATCGACGGTGACCGCAAGAACTGCCGCGCCAAGGAATGCAGCATGGGGAACCTGCTTGCCGATGCGCAGCTCGACCGCGTCAAGGACCAGGGCATCACCATCTCGTTCCAGAACGGCGGCGGCCTTCGTGCGTCGATCGACGCCGGCGAAGTCACCATGGGCGAAGTGCTGACAGTGCTGCCGTTCCAGAACACCATCGCCACCTTCCAGCTGAAGGGCAGCGACGTGGTGGCAGCGCTGGAAAACGGCGTCAGCCAGATCGACGACGGCGCAGGCCGCTTCGCACAGGTTGCCGGACTCAAGTATTCCTTCGACCGCTCCAAGCCGGTCGGCAGCCGCGTCAGCGACGTGCAGGTGAAGGACGGCGACAACTTCGTTCCGATCGACCCCAACAAGACCTATGGCGTGGTGACCAACAACTACGTCCGCGGCGGCGGTGACGGCTTTAAGGTTTTCGCCACCAACGCGCAGAATGCCTATGACTTTGGCCCGAACCTCGAGAACGCTGTTGCGGACTACCTGACGGCCCACAACCCCTACAAGCCTTACACGGACGGGCGCATCACCGACCTGACGCCGGCGGACTACACGCCTCCGGCCAAGGAAGCCGCCGCAGCATCCACGCCTGCAGCTCCAGCTCCGGCCGCACCGGCAACCACGGCGCAGGCCCCCTCGACACCAGCAACTCCGGCACCAGCAACTCCGGCACCGGCCGCGCCGACAACGCCTGCCCCTGAGGCCCAGGCTCCGGCAGCCCAGGCGCCCGCTGCAGAAGCTCCTGCGGTAGCCGCTCCGGCCCAGTCGACCGAAGCTGCCCCGTCCGGCCCGACCAAATACACGGTCGTCAAGGGTGACTCCCTCTGGAAGATCGCCGAAGCCACCTATGGCGATGGCGCACGCTGGACGGATATCGCCAAGGCGAACACGCTGCGCCGGCCAAACCACATCGAGATCGGCGACGAACTCGAACTGCCGGCGAAGTAAATTCGTCGTCAACGCCAGCAGGACAATATGTCTCGTTTCTGCAGCCGGTCCGGGCTTTCCCGGACCGGCTTTTGTTTCTACATATCGCGCAACCTTATGGCGCGAAACGCGGCCGCAATTGCGAAAGCCTCACGATGAACCCGAACCCTAATCTGACCCCTGCAAACCACCCGAAGGTGAGCTTCGGAAAAGTGGGCGTGCTGCTCGTCAATCTCGGCACGCCGGATGGCACCGACTATTGGTCCATGCGCCGTTACCTGGCGGAATTCCTGTCCGACCGCCGCGTCATCGAATGGTCCAGGCTCTACTGGTACCCGATCCTCTACGGCATCGTCCTCAACAAGCGGCCACAGAAGGTCGGCAAGGCTTACGAGGAGATCTGGAACAAGGATCGCAACGAAAGTTACCTGCGCACCTATACCCGCAGCCAGGGCGAGCTGATGGCCGAGCGGCTGAAGGACCTGCCGAACGTCGTCGTCGACTGGGCGATGCGCTACGGCAAGCCATCGATCGCTGAGCGCATCGACGCGCTGAAGGAGAAGGGCTGCGAAAGGATCGTGCTCTTTCCGCTTTACCCGCAATATGCCGCCTCGACGACGGCGACCGTCAATGACAAGGCCTTCGAGCATTTGATGAAGCTGCGCTGGCAGCCGGCCGTGCGCACCGTCCCACCCTATCACGACGACCCGGCTTATATCGAGGCGCTGGCAAACTCCGTTCGGCAGACCTATGCGCGCCTCGACTGGGAGCCGGAAATGCTGGTGGCCTCCTTCCACGGCATTCCGCAGTCCTATTTCAAGGCGGGTGATCCCTATTACTGCCACTGTCAGAAGACCGGCCGCCTCCTGAAGGAAGCGCTCGGTCTCAACGACAAGAACTTCATGGTGACCTTCCAGTCCCGCTTCGGACCGGAAGAGTGGCTTCAGCCTTACACCGACAAGACCATGGAAAAGCTCGCGGAACAGGGCATCAAGCGGGTTGCGGTCATGAACCCCGGTTTCGTTTCCGACTGTCTTGAGACACTCGAGGAAATTGCCGGTGAAGCGGGCGAAATCTTCCAGCATCACGGCGGTGAGAAGTTCGTCCATATCCCCTGCCTGAACGACAGCGAGGACGGCATGAACGTGCTCGAAAAGGTCGTTCGCCGCGAACTTCAGGGCTGGGCTTGATCAGACGAGAGGCAGCTTGAACCCTCTCGTCCCGAAATAATCCTGCAGAACCGACGTCGCATCGCCCGATGCGACGCAGCCGAGATAGCCGTCAGGCCGCACCAGGTAAATGGCATCTCTCACGAAGCCGGCGCGTTCGGCTCCGCGAGTCCACGCAAAGGTGCGAAGCGGCAGGCCATTGGCCTTGCACCAGTTAGCGAGCACGCTTGCCGCCTCACCAAAGACCTGCACCTGCCAGCGCATCTCGTTCAGTCCGTCGTGGTTCGAGCGCCCGTCGCCGGTCTCCACCCAGGGCAGCCGATCGCCGCCATGAACGCGACCCGCCCTTCCTTCGCTCAAGGTATGGCCACGGTAGTGGATGCCAATCTGCGATACAGTTCGGAAGATGAACTGCCGCAGCAAAGGCAAGCGCACGAGGACCGGCAGCACGAGCGGCACGATCCTTGTGCGCACGAAGGCGGGAACCGAGCCATTGGCGGTGGCGAGCGAGAACATCTGGTCGGTGGTGCGCACGAGCCGCCGCGCAAAAGCCATTCGCTCCTCCTCGTAGCTGGAAAGCAGCCTGTCTGCGGCCTGCGCGCTCATTTCTCCTTGGAGCACCGTGCGCAGCTTCCAGGCGAGATTGATGGCATCACCAATTCCGGTATTCATCCCTTGCCCACCTGCCGGGCTATGGATATGCGCCGCGTCACCGAGCAGGAAGCCGCGCCCCTTGCGGAACCGCTCCGTCACCCGGTGATGCACCCGGTAGGTCGAGAACCACGCGACCGATTTGACGTCGATCCGCAGATGCCGGACCGCCGCATCGTTGAGGTCGTCGAAACGCATCTGCCCGACGTGCTCCTCGTCTTCCTCCACCGTGCCAACAAGCCGGGCGCGCCGCCCCTCATCGAGCGGAAAGACCGCCAGGAAATCGGAGGTGTCGAGTGCCAGGTTGAGCTCGCCGTTCATTGGCGGCCCATCCGCCTGAATATCCGCGACATAAAAGGTCTGCTGGTAGGTACCGCCGGGGAAACCGACGCCGAGTGCTTTCCGAACAGCCGAACTGGCCCCGTCGCATCCGGCCAGATAACGCGCCTCGGCCACTTCCTCGTTGCCATCCGGCAACGTCAGCCGCACCGTCACGCCGTCTGGCTCTTCCTCGTAACCGTTGAAGGTGGTGTTCCATTCGATCGGGACGCCCGCAGCCTACAGTCGCGACACGAGAAGCTCTTCGTGCCGGTCCTGCGGGTAGATGTAGAGAAACGGGTACCGTGTCTGGCCTTCGCCCAGGCCATCGAGCGGCACGCGGACCCGCCGCTCGCCGCCCACCCATACATTGACGCCCCGCACCCGGTGCCCTTCCGCCAGCACCGCATCCGTCAGCCCCATCTGCTCATAGAGTTCGAGTGTCCGCGCATGCACGGCAAGCGCGCGGGAAGCCGTTCCCGGTCCCGCTGCCTTCGAGATGATCCGCACCGAGACGCCCATGGCATTAAGCCACAGGGCGAGCACCAGCCCTGTCGGTCCTGCCCCGATGATCATCACGTCATGACGCATCCCGGCCTCCTCGATCTCACCGCTAGGCTATCACAGGCGAGGCAAAAGCAAAGGCGTGCGGCCGCGAGCCCCCCTCAACGACGCCGATCGTCCTTGTGGAGCCAAGCCGCATTGAATAGGATCGCCGCAACGAGAAACGGCGGATCGACCGCGGGAGGAAAAACATGGGCTTGGGCGGTTTCGACATAGTGGTGGTCGTATTTGTCCTCTTCGTGATCCTGGTCCTGTTTGCCTCGATCAAGACGGTGCCGCAGGGCTATCGATATACGGTGGAGCGCTTCGGCCGGTACACGCGCACGCTCGAGCCCGGCCTCAACCTGCTGACGCCGTTTATCGAGCGCGTCGGGGTGCGGATGAACGTGATGGAGCAGGTGCTCGACGTGCCGACCCAGGAAGTCATCACCCGCGACAACGCGAGCGTTTCAGCCGATGCCGTCGCCTTCTACCAGGTGCTGAACGCTGCGCAGGCGGCCTACCAGATCTCCAACCTGCAGAACGCCATCCAGAACCTCACCATGACCAATATCCGTTCGGTCATGGGCTCCATGGATCTCGATGAACTGCTGTCCAACCGCGAAGTCATCAACGAGCGCCTGTTGCGCGTGGTCGACGAAGCCGTCGGCCCCTGGGGCATCAAGGTGACGCGCGTCGAGATCAAGGATATCCAGCCACCCGCTGACCTCGTCCAATCCATGGGACGGCAGATGAAGGCGGAGCGCGAAAAGCGCGCCCAGATTCTTGAGGCGGAAGGTGCGCGTGGCGCGCAGATTCTGCGCGCCGAAGGTGCCAAGCAGGCCGCCGTGCTGGAAGCCGAAGGCAAGCGGGAAGCAGCCTTCCGCGAGGCCGAGGCTCGCGAACGTCTGGCAGAAGCGGAAGCCAAAGCCACGCAGGCGGTCTCCGAAGCCATCGCCGCCGGTGATGTGCAGGCGATCAATTATTTCGTGGCGCAGAAATACACCGAGGCGCTGGTGGCGATCGGCAAGGCACCCAATTCCAAGATCGTGCTGATGCCGCTCGAAGCCTCCTCCCTCATCGGCTCACTTGGCGGCATCGGCGCCATTGCCAAGGAAGTGTTCGGCGACAATCCCGGGCCGTCCGGTTCGAACCCGCCACGCCAGCCGTCGCGTCCGCCGACAGGCCCGCGCACCACGGGTACCACCAACCCGGTCGTGCCGCCCTTCGGCCCGTCGTCTGGAAGCTGATCGTCATGCTGCATGACCTCGTCGTCAGCCTCGGCCCGTGGAGCTGGTGGGTGCTCGGCATTCTCCTGCTCGCGGCTGAGCTCATTGTGCCCGGCTTCTTCCTGGTCTGGATCGGCGCAGCCGCGGTCGTGGTGGGAGCGTTGTCGCTTCTGCTTTGGGAAGCCAGCCTCTGGAGCTGGCAGCTCCAGCTGTTGCTGTTTGCGATCCTGTCGGTCGTTTTCGTGCTTGCCGGCCGCCGCTTTTACTCCGGCCGGGGCCATTCGAGCGACGAGCCGCTGCTCAACCGGCGCGGCGAGAGCCTCGTCGGCCGCACGGCGACGCTGCACGAACCGATCGCGGAAGGTCGCGGCCGTATCCGCCTCGATGATACGTGGTGGTCTGTCATGGGGCCGAACCTGCCCGCCGGCACGCAGGTGCGCGTCGTCTCGGCGGCCGGTCGCGATCTGGTGGTGGAAGCCGCCTGAGGATCAGGCGACGCCGACGCGCAGCAGGTCGTGGAAGTGCACGATGCCAACCGGATGACGTGCTTCATCCACCACAAGCAGTGCACCAATGCTGTGCTTGTTGAGGATCGCCATGGCGGCGGTCGCAAGCGTATCCTTGGCAACCGTCTTCGGATTGACCGTCATCACCTGATCGACCGGCGTCTGGCGCAGGTCAAGATCGAGGTGGCGGGAGATGTCGCCGTCGGTGATGACGCCGCACAGGCACCCGTCGTCATCGATGATGCCAACGCAGCCGAACCGCTTGCGCGACAGAACCTCGATCGCCTCGGGCATCAGAACGCCCTTCTTGACGAGCGGAATGCGATCGCCGGTGTGCATCAGGTCGCTCACATGCGAGAGCATCGCGCCGAGCTTGCCGCCCGGATGGTAGACACGGAAATCGGTGGCTGAAAAGCCTCGCGCTTCCAGGAGCGCGACCGCAATGGCATCGCCGAGCGCAAGCTGCATCAGCGTGGATGTCGTCGGGGCAAGCCCGTGCGGGCAGGCTTCCTGCTCCTTGGGGAGCAGCAGGACGTAATCAGCCTGCCGGGCAAGCGTTGAAAACTCGCCGGAGGTGATCGCTACGAGAGGAATGGAGAACCGGCGCGTGAAGGTGACCACGCCGCGAAGCTCGGCCGTTTCGCCACCCCAGGACAAGGCGAGCACCACGTCCGCAGAGGTGATCATGCCGAGATCGCCGTGGTTGGCTTCATTGGCATCCACGAAGAAGGCCGGCGTGCCGGTGGAGGCAAGGCTCGCGGCGATCTTGCGGCCAATATGACCACTCTTGCCGACGCCGGTGATGATCACCCGCCCCTCGATGTCGCCAATCACTTCGACAACCTTGCGGAAGGTCTCGCCCAGCTTCCCCTGAAGTGCCTGCTCCAGAGCGTCAAGACCCTGTTTTCCGAAGGAAACCGTACGCAGAGCCGAGTCCAGGACATCGTGCTCGACCAGTTGTAACGCTCTCTTGATCATGGGTGAGCCTTAGACCTTTTTGCCTTCCAAGTCCATGCGCGACCTCTACTGGACCGGTTATGGCGCCCGAAACCAAAATTTAACCACATGGCTTTACGTTTGGGTAAGTATTGATCATCCGGGCGGATCCATGACCGAAACCACAGCCAGAGGCAGGACGCGGAAGCGGCGCAGCAAGACGTTTGTCCTCCTGCTGGCCTGCTCGGCGCTGGCCTCGCCGGCGCTCGCGCAAGACCGTCCCCTTTTTCCGGCGCAGGGAAGCGGCCTTCCTTCAGCAACCAGCGCAACGCCCAGCGCCGCTCCATCGGGACCGGATGGAGCCATCGAAGAGGCCGCTCAGGATGGCACCGCGGTTCCCGACTACACCGCCTCCATCTCGGCCGACGGTCCGGACGAAGAACCCCTTTACGCAGAAGATCTGAACCGGCCGGCCGACCCGCCGCTCGATACCTTCGACGAACTCATCAACACCCGCGACCCGCTGCGCACGCGAACGGAAACGCCCGGCATCAGGCTTGGCACCTTCCTGCTGCGCCCATCGGTCAACCAGAGCATCAACACTGAACGCACCAAATCGGGCGGCTCCACCGAGCGCCGCGACTACCTCTCCACCAATATCCGCGGCACCTTGACCTCCGACTGGTCGCGCCATGCGCTCACCGTCACCGGCAGCGGCACGTATGAGCGCAATATCAACGGCGGCCAGGATGGGCTGCGCCCAGAGGCCGGGATTGATGCGGACCTGCGCCTCGACCTCGCGGGCGATACGCAAGCGCATGTCACCGGCGGATACAGTTTTACCCGCGAAGAGGATTACGATCCGAACGCGATCGGCAACGCCGACACCCAGTCCGGCGTCCATGAGTTTCGCGCTGGCGCGTCGATCCAGCGCGACTTCGGCAAGGTGCGCGGGCTGGCTGCAGTCGATGTGACTCGCTTGAACTATACCGATGCGGAGCTGTCCGACGGCAGTTCGCTCAGCATGAGGGACCGCAACCGCACCGGCATCGACGGTCGCCTGCGTCTCGGCTACGAGCTTTCGCCGGCGCTGATCCCCTTCGTGGAAGTGGCGACGGGCCGCACGCTTTATGAGTTGCGCCGCGACAACAACGGTTATGCCCGCTCCTCGCAAAGTTATGCCGCCCGCACTGGCGTCGAATTCGACTTTGGCGAGAAACTGCGCGGCGAAATCGGCGCCGGTTACGAAATTGTCGATTACGAAGACAGCCGCCTGAACTCTCTCGACGCCTTCACCGTCGATGGCAGCGTCCGCTGGTCGCCGCAACGGGGCACGGATGTCGATCTTGGGTTGCGCACCACGGTGCAGGATGCAACGGCGGCCGGCCAGAGTGGCTGGGTCGAATACCAGGCAACTGCCGCTGTCGCCCATGAAATGCGCGACAACCTCGTGGCACGCCTAACCAGCACGACCACGCTTCGCGACCTGCAGAACGGCCGCAGCGATGAGACCGTTTGGGTGGGTGGTGCGGGCCTCGCCTGGGCGGTCAACCGCTACCTCGATGTCACCGGCAACGTCGAATACGAACGCGTCACGGGCGGCGGCGCCAATGACAGCACTTTGCGGGCCGGCATCGGCATGACCGTCAAGCGGTGACGAGAAAGCCCGGGCTTGCGGCCCGGGCTTTTTGATTTTCGCGGCAGAAGCGGAGATTACTTCAGCGAAGCGAGCAGCGCCTTCATCGGCTCTTCGATCGAAGGACGGATGTCCTCGCGCTTCAGCGCAAATGCGAGGTTCGCCAGGATGAAGCCATCCTTCGCGCCGCAGTCATAGGTTTCACCCTTGAACGGATAGGCGGCAAATTCCTGCGACTTCGCAAGTGTCAGCATGCCGTCCGTCAGCTGGATCTCGTTGCCCGCGCCGCGTTCCTGCGTTTCGAGGATCTTGAAGATCTCCGGCTGCAGGATGTAGCGCCCGTTGATGTAAAGGTTGGAGGGTGCCGTACCCTTCGGCGGCTTCTCCACCATCTGGGTGATCTTGAAGCCTTCGCCGATGGCGTCACCGACGCCGACGATACCGTATTTATGGGCCAGTTCCGGATCGCATTCCTGCACGGCGATCACGTTGCCGCCGCTCTGGGCGTAAAGGTCGACCATGCCCTTCAGGCAGCCCTTTTCACCTGACATGATCATGTCCGGCAACAGCACTGCAAAGGGTTCGTCGCCGACGATGTCGCGCGCGCACCACACAGCGTGGCCAAGCCCAAGAGGCACCTGCTGGCGGGTGAAGCTTGCGGTACCGGCTACCGGCAGAAGTCCTGCAAGCAGCGTCAGTTCGGCATTCTTGTTGCGCTCGCGCAGCATCTGCTCGAGCTCGTACTGGATATCGAAATAGTCTTCGATGACGCCCTTGCCGCGCCCGGTCACGAACACGAAGTGTTCGATACCGGCTTCAGCCGCTTCGTCGACGACATACTGGATGACCGGCTTGTCGACCACCGTGAGCATTTCCTTCGGAACTGCCTTGGTTGCCGGCAGAAAGCGCGTGCCGAGACCCGCGACGGGGAACACTGCCTTACGGATCTTTTGTTGTTGTGCCACTCATGCCTCCTGAAAGCACGTCATTGTGCAAAATCCACCATTTCAGCGTTTATGGGCGACATTATTACCGTTTGAGAAACACTGCCGCCGGTCGGCGGGATATGGTAAAGAATTTGTTGACCCTTGATGTGTTATTACGTCGTTAAGCCGCATGCCACTCTTGCCGCAAGGCATAGACACAAGAAGATTGGACACGACTGCCGATGAAGACCCCTCGCATCAATTTCCTCCGTGGAGCCCTTCTGTCCCTGGCTTTCGGACTGACCGCGGCCATGCCGATAGATGCTCAGGCAGACGCCGGTTTCAAGGCGTGGATCGCAAATTTCTACGAGACGGCCGCCAAGGCCGGCATCTCGCGCAGCACCTATCAGCGCGCCTTTGCAGGCATTTCCGAGCCTGACCGCAACGTGCTGGAGAAGGCTGCCTACCAGCCGGAGTTCAAGTCGCGCATCTGGGATTACCTTGACAGCCGGGTGAACCCTTACACCGTGAAGATCGGTCGCGAGATGGCCGCCAAGCACGGCTCGACGCTCAACGCGCTGGAGCGTCACTTTGGCGTCGACAAGCACATCCTGCTGGCGATCTGGTCGATGGAATCCAATTATGGGGCAGCGCTCGACAATCCGGACCGCCTGCACCACGTGCCGCAGGCTCTCGCCACACTGGCCTGGGGTGACAAGAAGCGCGCCAAGTTTGCCCGCACCCAGCTGACCGCCGCATTGAAGATCCTTCAGTCCGGCGATGTCACGCCGAAGCAGCTGACCGGTTCCTGGGCAGGCGCCATGGGCCATACCCAGTTCATCCCGACGAGCTACCTGCTTTATTCCGTGGATGCGGATGGAAACGGCAAGCGTGACATCTGGCATTCGGTGCCGGATGCGCTCGCGACCGCGGCCAACCTTTTGAAGAAAAACGGCTGGCAGACCGGCAAGACCTGGGGTTACGAGGCCGTTCTTCCCGCCGGCGCTGCCAAGTATGAGGGCCAGACCAAGACGCTTGCCCAATGGGCGGCACTCGGTTTTGCCCGTCCGAACGGCAAGGGTTTCCCGCGCGGTAGCGATCGCGCCGAACTGAAGCTGCTGGCAGGCCCCAATGGCCCGGCATTCCTGATGCTGAAGAACTTCTTTGTCGTCAAACGCTACAATGCGGCCGACAGCTACGCGCTGGCCGTGGGGCTCCTGGCGGATGAGATCGCCGGCTACGGCGGCGTCCAGCAGCGCTGGCCCCGTCCGCAGGGCACGCTCGATATTCGCGAGAAGTTCGAGCTGCAGTCGCGCATGAAGGAACTTGGCTATTACAACGGCGAAGTGGATGGCAATTTCGGCTCGGGCTCAAAAGCTGCGATTTCCGAGATCCAGAAGCGCCTTGGCATGCAGCAAAGCGGCGAGCCTTCACAGCGGCTTCTCGAAGCTTTGCGTTGACATCGAGGCTGGATGCCCCACATCGTCGGCGGGTAATGAGACGTGCGGGAAGTCGTGGCCGTGAAACCGAGGCAGCATAACAACATCTGGAGCAAGGCAGGGGCGCTCCTGCTTGTGTTCGTGCTGGCCGTGCCTCACCCGGCATCCGCGCAAGAGCGGGTGCCGCGCCGCAACGTCTTGGAAATGCTGTTTGGCGGCCCGCGTTACGAACGGCCGCCACCGCCCCGCTGGGGCCAGAACGAACGACGCGGCTTTGAGCGGCGTTATTATCGCGACGGCTCGGTCGTTGACGTTCCGACCCGTCCGAAGAACCGTCCACCCGTACGCCGCACGAGACCTGCTGCTCCGGCACCGGTTCCCGCCGTCGCCGCGCCAGCTGCACCTGAACCCGTTGCCAAGATCGAGAACGCCAAGCAGGTCCTGGTGATCGGCGACTTCATGGCGGGCGGCATCGGCAGCGAGCTGGAACAGACCTTCGCCGCCTCCCCCGGCGTCGCGATCGCCGAACGCAGCAACGTTTCGTCCGGCCTTGTCCGCGAGGACCACTACAACTGGCAGCAGAAGCTCCCGGAATTCCTTGATGAAGTGAAGCCGGCCGTCGTCATCGTGATGATAGGCGCCAATGACCGGCAGCAGATGCAGATCGGCGACAACGCGCGCGAAAAATTCCGCACCGACGCCTGGTTCAAGGAATACGAAGAGCGCGGCGCGCGCCTTGCCGACGTCGTTGTCCAGCGAAAGCTGCCGCTGCTTTGGGTCGGCCTGCCGGCCTTCCAGTCACCGTCGATGACCGCCGACGCGGTGACGCTCAACGCCATCTATCGCAGCCAGGTCGAGAAGGTCGGTGGCGAGTTCGTCGATATCTGGGACGGGTTCGTCGACGAAGACGGCAAGTTCGTCATCACCGGCTCGGACGTCAACGGCCAGCAGGTACGCCTGCGCGGCTCGGACGGTATCAACTTTACCAAGGCGGGTAAGAAGAAGCTCGCCTTCTATGTGGAGAAGTTCCTGCGCCGGCACCTGGGCGACATGGCCAGCCCCGACTTGGCAAAGCTCGACGGCTCCAACCTGCCCGAACTCCTGACGCTGCCTCCCTCGCCGGAAGGCGTCGTGGTTCCGACACACCCAATCAGCCTGTCCGATCCGGAACTGGACGGCGGCAAGGACCTGCTGGGTGCTGCGCCGCTGCCATCCGTGAATATCGAAACCCCACGCGACAAGCTCGTGAAGCGCGGTGAGATCGCCCCGCCGCCGCCCGGACGCATCGACGACTACCGGATCGTCAAGTAGCGCCAATCGATCCCACCAGGCGGATCCAGGATCCTTTGCACAAACAGAAACGCCTCCTCCATCCGGAAAGATGGAGGAGGCGTTGTTTTTCCAGCAGAGCTGATCAGCGCGGCAGGACGGAGCTGCCCATCAGGGCTTCATCGATTGCGCGCGCAGCCTGGCGACCTTCGCGGATGGCCCAGACCACCAGCGACTGGCCGCGACGGACATCGCCCGCCGTCCAGAACTTGTCGACCGAGGTCTTGTAGTCGCGGTCGTTGGCAACGACGTTGGTCGAGCCGCGGCGGTCGACATTGAGCTGCAGCTTTCCGTCGAGTTCAGACAGGACGCCGTCCTTCAACGGGCCGGAGAAACCGATGGCGATGAAGGCGAGATCAGCCTTGATGATGAACTCGGTGCCGGCAATCGGATTGCGACGTTCATCGACTTCGCAGCAGCGCACGCCGGTCAACTGGCCGTCTTCCCCAACAAACTCCAGCGTCGCGACCTGGAACTCGCGGATGGCGCCTTCTGCCTGCGAGGACGAGGTACGCATCTTGGTGGCCCAGAATGGCCAGACGGCGAGCTTGTCTTCCTTTTCCGGCGGCTGCGGACGGATGTCGAGCTGGGTCACCTTCACCGCACCCTGGCGGAAGGCGGTGCCCACGCAGTCGGATGCGGTATCGCCACCACCAACGACCACCACATGCTTTGCGCCGGCGAGGATCGGATCGGCAGGCCATGCGACGCTGTCGATGTTTTCGCGGCCGATGCGGCGGTTCTGCTGCACGAGGTAAGGCATGGCGTCGTAAACGCCGTTCAGTTCCACGCCTGGAATGCCGGCCGGGCGCGGGGTTTCCGAGCCGCCGCAGTAAAGAACGGCATCATGCTCAGCAAGCAGCTGCTCGACAGGCACGTCGACGCCGATGTTGACGCCGGTGTGGAAGGTCACGCCTTCGCCCTTCATCTGCTCGACGCGCCGGTCGATGAAGTTCTTCTCCATCTTGAAGTCGGGGATGCCGTAGCGCAGCAGGCCACCGGCCTTCGACTCACGCTCGTAGACATGCACCTCGTGGCCTGCGCGGCCAAGCTGCTGGGCAGCCGCCATGCCGGCCGGGCCCGAACCGATAACGGCGACCTTGCGGCCGGTCTTCACGGTTGCGGGCTGCGGCGCGATGAAACCAAGCTCATAGGCCTTGTCGGCAATCGCCTGCTCGATCGTCTTGATCGTGACGGGCGCGTCCTCGAGGTTCAGCGTGCAGGCTTCCTCGCACGGCGCGGGGCAAACGCGGCCGGTGAATTCCGGGAAGTTATTGGTGGAATGGAGGTTGCGGATCGCCTCCTCCCACTTGTTGTTGTAGACGAGGTCGTTCCAGTCCGGGATCTGGTTGTGCACCGGACAGCCGGTCGGGCCATGGCAGTAGGGAATGCCACAATCCATGCAGCGTGCCGCCTGCTTGGTCACTTCGGCATCCGACATCGGAATGGTGAATTCGCGGAAGTGACGGATACGATCCGACGCAGGCTGATACTTCGCCACCTGCCGGTCGATTTCCATGAAACCAGTGACCTTACCCATGTTCGTCCCTTTTCATAGAAGGGTTCCCGTAGGACCCCAGTACCAGTAGGCGAACCCCAAGGTCGCCCCCAGCACGAAAAACTCAAATGCAGCGCCAGCGCCTGCCAGAAATGCGACCGCCGGAACGGCGATCGCGATGCCCACCGATATGA
This sequence comes from Neorhizobium turbinariae, assembly GCF_023223505.1. Classification (NCBI taxonomy): domain Bacteria; kingdom Pseudomonadati; phylum Pseudomonadota; class Alphaproteobacteria; order Hyphomicrobiales; family Rhizobiaceae; genus Neorhizobium; species Neorhizobium turbinariae. The sequence goes on along the minus strand of NZ_JALPRY010000004.1, from coordinate 179,385 downwards.
GCCGGTGGACGAGAGCCATCCGCGTTACTCTGCCGCGACGCCCATGCGCATGCGTTCCATCTCGACCAGCGCACGGCGATATTCCACCGGCATGACCTTGCGGAACTTCGGCCGGAACTCGCCCCAGCGATCAAGGATATCCTTGGCGCGGGTGGACCCGGTGTAGTGCATGTGGTTGGAGATCAGCTGGTACAGGCGCTCCTCGTCGTGGCGCGTCATGTCCTCGGAAACGTCGACGCGTCCCTTGTGCATGATGTCGCCGCCGCGGTGATGCAGCTTTTCCAGCATGTCGTCTTCTTCCGGAACCGGCTCGAGTTCGACCATGGCCATGTTGCAGCGCTTGGCGAAATCGCCCTGCTCGTCGAGCACGTAGGCGACACCGCCCGACATGCCCGCCGCGAAGTTGCGACCCGTGCCGCCCAGCACGACGACAATGCCGCCGGTCATGTATTCGCAGCCGTGGTCACCCACGCCTTCGACAACCGCGATGGCGCCGGAGTTGCGAACCGCAAAACGTTCGCCCGCCACACCGCGGAAATAGCACTCGCCGGTGATTGCGCCGTAAAGCACAGTGTTGCCGACGATGATCGACTGCTCGGCGACGATCTTCGAATTTTCCGGCGGCCGGACGATGATGCGTCCGCCCGAAAGGCCCTTGCCGACATAGTCGTTGCCATCGCCGACGAGATCGAAGGTGATGCCGCGTGCCAGGAAGGCGCCAAAGCTCTGGCCGGCCGTGCCGCGCAGGGTGACGTGGATCGTGTCATCCTTCAGGCCCTTGTGGCCCCAGCGCTTGGCAAGCGCACCGGAGAGCATCGCACCGGCAGAACGGTCGACGTTCTTGATCGGCACCTCGATGACAACCGGCTCCTTGCTTTCGAGCGAAGCTTGCGCCTTCTCGATCAGCTTGCGGTCGAGAATGTCATCGATCGGATGCTTCTGGCGTTCAGTCCAGTAGGTCGCTTCCTTCGGCGCTTCCACCTGGTGGAAGATCCGGGAGAAGTCGAGTCCCTTGGACTTCCAGTGGGCCAGCATCTCGTCCTTCTCGAGCAGTTCCGACATGCCGATGATATCGTCGAATTTGGTGAAGCCGAGCGACGCCAGGATCTCGCGCACTTCTTCGGCAACAAAGAAGAAGTAGTTGATGACATGTTCCGGCGTGCCCTTGAAGCGCTTGCGCAGAACCGGGTCCTGCGTCGCGACGCCAACGGGGCAGGTATTGAGGTGGCACTTGCGCATCATGATGCAGCCTGCCGCAATCACCGGTGCGGTCGCAAAACCGAACTCGTCTGCACCAAGCAGCGCGCCGATGATGACGTCGCGGCCGGTCTTCAGACCACCGTCGACCTGCAGCGCGATGCGCGAACGAAGGCCGTTCAGCACCAGCGTTTGCTGGGTTTCGGCAAGGCCGATTTCCCATGGGGAACCGGCATGCTTCAGCGAGGTGAGCGGCGAGGCGCCGGTGCCACCGTCGAAACCTGCAATGGTGATGTGGTCGGCACGTGCCTTGGCGACACCGGCGGCAACCGTGCCGACGCCCACTTCGGACACCAGCTTGACCGAGATATCCGAGGTCGGGTTGACGTTCTTCAGGTCGTAGATCAGCTGCGCCAGGTCTTCGATCGAATAGATGTCGTGGTGCGGCGGCGGCGAAATCAGGCCGACGCCCGGAGTCGAGTGACGGGTCTTGGCAACCGTCGCATCCACCTTGTGGCCGGGCAACTGGCCGCCCTCGCCGGGCTTGGCGCCCTGCGCCACCTTGATCTGCAGCATGTCGGCATTGACCAGGTATTCGGTCGTGACGCCGAAGCGGCCGGACGCGATCTGCTTGATCGCTGAACGCTCGGGGTTCCTCGAACCATCCGGCAGCGGCAGGTAACGATCGCTTTCCTCGCCGCCCTCACCTGTGTTCGACTTGCCGCCGATCCGGTTCATGGCGATCGCAAGCGTCGTATGCGCCTCGCGCGAAATGGAGCCGAAGGACATGGCGCCCGTGGAGAAGCGCTTGACGATATCCACCGCCGGCTCGACCGCTTCGAGCGGCACCGGCTTGCGGCCGAGCGTTTCCGCCGACTTGATCTTGAACAGGCCGCGAATGGTGTTCATCCGTACCGAAGTCTCGTTCACCATCTGGGCGAACTCACGGTAGCGATCCTGGCTGTTGCCGCGCACGGCATGCTGCAGGGTCGCCACGACGTCCGGCGTCCAGGCGTGGCTTTCACCGCGCATGCGGTAGGCATATTCGCCGCCGATATCGAGCGTCGACGCAAGAACCGGGTCCTTGCCGAAGGCCGCCTGGTGGCGGGCAACGGTTTCTTCCGCGATTTCCTTCAGGCCGATGCCTTCGATCGAGGTGGCTGTGCCGAAGAAATACTTGGCGACCAGCTCGGACGACAGGCCGACGGCGTCGAAGATCTGGCCGCCGCAATAGGACTGGTAGGTCGAGATGCCCATCTTGGACATGACCTTGAGGATGCCCTTGCCGACTGCCTTGATGTAGCGGGTGACGATTTCCTGCGCGTCCACCTCTTTCGGGAACTCGCCGCGCATATGCATGTCGGTGAGCGTGTCGAAGGCGAGGTAGGGGTTGATGGCCTCGGCGCCGAAGCCGGCGAGACAGCAGAAGTGATGGATTTCGCGCGGCTCGCCTGACTCAACGACAAGACCGACCGAGGTGCGCAGGCCCTTGCGGATCAGGTGGTGGTGCACGGCGGCCGTTGCGAGCAGCGCCGGGATGGCGATGCGGTCCGGACCGATCTGGCGATCAGAGAGCACGATGATGTTGTAGCCGCCCTTGACCGCCGCCTCGGCACGTTCGCACAGGCGATCGAGCATCTCCGGCATGCCTTCGGCGCCGCGCTCGATGTCATAGGTGAAGTCGAGCGTCTTGGTGTCGAAGCGGTCTTCCGTGTGGCCGATCGAGCGGATCTTTTCCAGATCACCGTTGGTGAGGATCGGCTGGCGCACTTCCAGGCGCTTGGCATTCGCCATGCCTTCGTGGTCGAGGATGTTCGGGCGCGGACCGATGAACGACACAAGGCTCATGACGAGCTCCTCGCGGATCGGGTCGATCGGCGGGTTCGTGACCTGCGCGAAGTTCTGCTTGAAATAGGTGTAGAGCAGCTTGGACTTCTTGGACATGGCCGAGATCGGCGTGTCGGTGCCCATGGAACCCACCGCTTCCTGCCCCGTCGTCGCCATCGGCGACATCAGGATCTTGGTGTCTTCCGAGGTGTAGCCGAAGGCCTGCTGGCGATCGAGCAGCGACACGTCGCGACGCAGCGCGCGCGGCTCTACCGGCTTCAGCTCTTCGAGGATCAGCTGGGTGCGATCGAGCCACTTCTCGTAAGGGTGCTTGGTGGCAAGCTCCGTCTTCAGCTCGTCGTCAGAGACGATCTGGCCCTTCTCCATGTCGATGAGCAGCATCTTGCCCGGCTGCAGGCGCCACTTCTTGACGATGCTTTCTTCCGGCACCGGCAGCGTGCCGGATTCGGATGCCAGGATCACCCGGTCGTCATCGGTGACGAGGTAACGTGCCGGACGCAGGCCGTTGCGGTCGAGCGTTGCGCCGATCTGCTTGCCGTCGGTGAAGCAGACGGCGGCCGGGCCATCCCACGGCTCCATAAGGGCCGCATGGTATTCGTAGAATGCCTTGCGCTCCTTCGGCATCGACTGGTTGCCGGCCCACGCTTCCGGGATCAGCATCATCATCGCATGCGCGAGGGAATAACCGCCGCGGGTCAGGAACTCGAGCGCGTTGTCGAAGCAGGCCGTGTCCGACTGGCCTTCGTAGGAGATCGGCCAAAGCTTGGAGATGTCGTCGCCGAACAGCGGTGACGAAACCGACGCCTGGCGCGCCGCCATCCAGTTGACGTTGGAGCGCAGCGTGTTGATTTCGCCGTTATGGGCGACCATGCGGTAGGGGTGCGCCAGCTTCCAGGACGGGAAGGTGTTGGTCGAGAAGCGCTGGTGAACGAGCGCCACCGCCGTCTCGAAGCGCGGGTCCGACAGGTCCTTGTAATAGGCGCCGACCTGGTAGGCCAGGAACATGCCCTTGTAGACGATCGTCGAGGACGACAGCGAAACCGGATAGAAGCCGGTTTCCTGGCCGCCGAACTGGTCGTAGATGCGGTTGGAAATCACCTTGCGGACGAGGAAGAGCTTGCGCTCGAAATCGGGGTTGGTCGCGGCATCGTGCCCGGCGCCGATGAAGACCTGCAGATGATAAGGCTCGGTCGCGGCGATTTCCGGCGCCTTGGAGAGCGACGAGTTGTCCACCGGAACTTCACGGAAGCCGAGGAACTGCTGCCCCTCCTCCGCGATCGTCTCGATGATGACCTTCTTGAAATGCTCGATCTGCTCGGCGTCGCGCGGCAGGAAGAAGTGACCGACAGCGTATTCGCCAGCCTTCGGCAGGGTGACGCCCTGCTTTGCCATCTCCTCGCGGAAGAAGCGGTCGGGGATCTGCACCAGGATGCCGGCGCCGTCGCCCATCAGCGGATCAGCGCCAACCGCGCCGCGATGGGTAAGGTTTTCCAGGATGAACAGCCCGTCCTTGACGATCTGATGCGACTTCTTGCCCTTCATGTGGGCGATGAAGCCGACGCCGCAGGCATCGTGTTCGTTGCGCGGATCGTAAAGGCCCTGCGCCGCCGGGATGCCGGAGGCCACGAAACGCTCCGCAGACGTCGAAGCCGTGCTTTTGCCTGTGGTGGCCTCGGCGCCTGCGCCGGTCACGTCGGAGAGCATCTTCGTCATCGTCATTCCTCCTGTTGGCCGCCTATGGCGGGCAAAGTGGCTTCAAAACATCTCGATAGAATGACATCGTCACGTTGGTCCGCCGCAGGAAGCGCCGCTGTTCGATCGAGCTTTCGGGTCGTCGCAACAGGGGTGGCAATGTGCTTCAACAGCCGCGGTTATGGCCTGCCAGTCCCTGAATTAGGACAGCATGTCTGACCTAATTCTTCATTTTCTATGGCACATATGCCGGGACTCCACAAGGGGCGACGCACATATTTCCGGGCAATCGACGCAATGTGATTACGGGCGACACACCGGCGGCGTAATTTTGTTGCTCACCTTGCGCATCGGCGCTTCTATCGTTTCGACAGATTAGGATCGTTCCCAATCGTGCAGCTTTGGCATTGCGAACATCGGCAAAAATCGTAAGCTCGCTTCCCGCAATCATCCTCCCCCCGCAAGGCCTCAATATGTTCTTCGCTTCCGATAACTGGGCAGGCGCCCATCCTGCCATCAATGACCGTCTGTCACGTGAGTCCACCCGGTTTGCCGCGGCTTACGGCAACAGCGAACTCGACAAGACCGTCGAAGCCCGCTTCAACGAAATCTTCGAACGCGACGTATCCGTCTTCTTCGTGTCCACGGGTACGGCCGCGAACTCGCTGTCGCTCGCCAGCATGGCCCGCACCGGTGGCGTCGTCTTTGCCCATTCCGAGGCGCATGTGATCGAAGATGAATGCGGCGCGCCGGATTTCTTCTCCGGCATGCGCATGGTGCCGGTGGAAGGCGCAGGCGGCAAGATCGACCCTGAAAAACTAAGCAGTCGCATTGCCGGTTACCCGCAGGACTCGCTGCATCACGGCCGCGCCGCCGCCCTCACCCTCACCCAGGCCACCGAGACCGGCACGGTCTACAGCCTTGACGAGATCGACGCCCTGACCGCCATCGCCCGCAAGAAAGGCCTACCGGTGCACATGGACGGCGCCCGCTTTGCCAATGCGCTCGTGGCGCTAGGCTGCTCGCCCGCCGAGATGACATGGAAGCGCGGCGTCGACGTGCTCTCCTTCGGCGGCACCAAGAACGGCTGCTGGTGTGCAGAAGCCATCGTCTTCTTCAACCAGGACCTTGCCCGCGACTTTGCCTTCATCCGCAAGCGTTCCGCACAGCTGTTTTCCAAGACACGCTTCATCTCGGCCCAGTTCGAAGCCTATCTCGAAGGTGATCGCTGGCTTGATCTGGCTCGGCACGCCAACACCATGGCCGACCGCCTGCGCGCCGGCATCCGCACCCAGAACAGCTCGCGGCTTGCGTGGGAAACGACATCGAACGAAGTCTTTGCGGTTTTGAGCAAGGCGGCTGCCACATCGGCCGAAAACAAGGGCGCCAAGTTCTATGGCTGGCCGGTTCCGTTGAACCAGCCGGACCTCGTTGGCAGCGACGAAACACTCGTCCGCCTCGTCACCTCGTTTGCGACGACGGAAGAAGACATCGACCAGTTCCTGGCGATCTGCAAGGCAGGCTGAAACACGCTCGAGCCACCTGCCGACTGACGCACCGGAACCCGGCCTAGCGCGCCGGGTCCTTATCCTGCGGTTTGGCCGCCGCGGCGTGCATGGCGGTCAGCACGGCCGAAGGCATGACATTGGCCGCCGCGACAATCAGCTTGTTGAGGATGCCGGGAACCACCTCCCGGTCGCCGTCCATCATCGCGTCGAAGCCAGCCTTGGCCACCTCAGCGGGATCCGGCTTGTGCACCTGGCCGACTACGGTATCGACCATGTCCGCCTTCTCATAGATTGGCGTATCGGTTGCGCCTGGGATGAGGCAGGTGACGCTGACGCCCGCACCGGCTAGCTCGCCGCGCAACGCCATTGCGAAGGAATAAAGGAAGGCCTTGCTGGCGCTATAGGCCGCGTGGAACGGCCCGGGAATCATGCTGACGATTGACCCGGTGATCATGATGCGCCCGTGACCGCGCGCGCGCATGTCCCGCCCGAGGATATGCAGAAGCGCAACCGTGCCGCGGATATTGGTATCGATGATGGCGAGCGCATCGACAAGCTCCTGGTCCAGGAAGGCGTGGCCGCGGTCAATCCCGGCATTGGCGATCAGCACATCCACCGGCTGGCCCTTGTCCTGCACGAAACGCACGAAGTCCTGCACGCCAGCGATCTCCGAAAGATCGACCTGCATGGCATCGACCAGCACGCCGGAGCGGCGCAAGTCACTCGCCACCTTGTCGATGTCCGGCTCATTGGCTGCGATGATGAGGTCGAAGCCCCGCGCGGCGGCGATCCGCGCCAGTTCCAGCCCGATCCCGGAAGACGCCCCTGTGATGACGGCCAGTTTACCTGAAGACATGGAATAGCTCCTCTTGCCATGGCGGGTCTCAAGCCTGCCTTGGGGCACGTCCCTTAGAAGATGTGTTTGTTGACCTGGTTTGTGATCAGCGGAATGGCTGCCGTGGTGGCGGTCGGCAACCGCAGCATCTGGATGATCTTTCCGATCGCGAACGTGATGCCGACGGTGGCGGCAATCTTGATCCACGGATGTGGATCTTCGGGCGGCTCGGCGGGAGCGGCATGGTCAAGTGTTTCGAGCCGTGCGGACAACCGGGCGACCTGGGCCCGCAGGTTCTTGACCTCCTGGAGAAGGGCAGTCTCGGCTTGCGCCTGTTTCAGATCCGCATTGCTCACGGCAAGCTCCCTGTTGTTTCGCCGCAGCCAGAACGCAAGGGCAAAGAAAAAGATGCGTGGGGGCAAATGTTTCCCCGGCATCTGTCGGAAATGTGGCCGCAACCCACCGGATCTGTTGCTGCACTGCGGTGGAATTGTTTGCATTCTGCTTCGCTTTGGTCGAAAGGGGAGCCACTGAATAAGGAATCCGTCATGAGCCGTTTTATGCCGGACCGCTTCACGGTCCTCCTCGTCCTTGCCGTCATCCTCGCATCGATCCTGCCGATCCAGGGCGTTTATGCGGAGTGGTTCGAGCTCGCGACCGACATCGCGATCGGTCTTCTGTTCTTCCTGCATGGTGCCCGCCTGTCGCGTGACACTGTGGTTGCCGGTGCGCTTCACTGGCGCCTGCACCTCACCATCCTGCTCACCACGTTTGCGATCTTCCCGATCCTCGGCCTGATGATCGGCTTCCTTCCCGAAGACATCCTGGCCGCACCGCTCTACACCGGCTTCCTGTTCCTCTGCGTCGTTCCGTCCACCGTCCAGTCGTCGATCGCTTTCACCTCCATGGCAGGCGGCAACGTACCGGCCGCCATCGTCGCGGCTTCCGGCTCCAACATCCTCGGCATGTTCCTGACGCCGCTGCTCGTCGGCGTGCTTCTGTCCACCACCGGCTCCTCCGGCTTCTCCTGGGATGCGCTGGAAAGCATCCTGCTGCAGCTCCTGCTGCCCTTCATCGTCGGCCAGATCCTGCAGCCATGGATCGGTGACTGGATCCGCTCCAAGAAGAAGCTGCTTGCCCCCGTCGACCGCGGTTCCATCCTGATGGTCGTCTATCTGGCGTTCTCCGAAGCCGTCATTGAAGGCCTGTGGCACACCTTCTCGTTCACCGACATCGCGGTCGTCATCATCGTTGATATCCTGCTGCTGATCGTCGTGCTCTGCATCACCATGTTCGGCAGTCGCCTGCTCGGCTTCAACAAGGAAGACGAGATCACCATCCTGTTCTGCGGCTCGAAGAAGTCGCTGGCGAGCGGCGTACCGATGGCAAACGCCATCTTCGCCAACCAGTCGTCTGCCGTTGGTGCCATCGTCCTGCCGCTGATGATCTTCCACCAGATCCAGCTGATGGCCTGCGCGGTGATTGCCCAGAAATACGCAAACCGCCTGAAGACGACGGACGCGCCCGCCCCGTCGGCGGCCGCCTGAGCACATACAAAAAACGCTCCTTCCCGGAGGAAGGAGCGTTCTTGCATGCGAGCCTTTGACTGGAGGTCTTGAAGGCTTAGTTGATCTGCTGCGGAGCCACCTGGGCTTCGATCGTCTTGGCTGCGACCGGTTCGGAAGCAATCGAGATACGACGCGGCTTCATGGCTTCCGGAATGTTCCGGACGAGGTCGATATGGAGCAGGCCGTTCTTCAACGAAGCGGACTGGACTTCAACATGATCGGCGAGCTGGAAGCGGCGCTCGAAGGCACGCTTGGCAATGCCGCGATACAGGAATTCGCTTTGTTCAGCGTTTTCTTCTTCGCTCTTCTCACCCTTGACCGTCAGCGCATGAGCCTGGGACTCGATCGAAAGTTCGCTTTCATCGAAGCCGGCAACGGCCATGGTGATGCGGTAGGTGTTATCGCCCGTCCGCTCGATATTGTAGGGCGGATAGCTGGGGGTCTGTTCAGCCGGTCCGCGGGAATCAAGCAGGTTGAAAAGGCGGTCGAAACCAACCGTGGAGCGATAGAGCGGGGTAAAATCGACGTGACGCATGGTGTCCTCTCTTTGAAGCGACGTTGCGATGATCTTGGGCCTTCAGCATCCCGTTCTGGCGATGCCGTAGCCGCTGCGCGGACCCTTTTCGGCGCCCGCAGGGTGAAGATGGGAATTCGATTTCGCGGCTTCAAGACCCCTTTTTCGCGAGAAGCGCGACCGCCATGAATGTCAGGTGAACACCCCGTTTTGCAGGGGTTCAGGCGCATGAGGCTAGACCAGCAGAACTGGAAGGCAGACTGCCTCTAACGACTGGAGCCCATTCGTCCCTTCGCTTCAGTCATGCTTGCCGGAACTCGCGCGGGCTCCCGTACCGCCGGTTCCGGCTTCTTTTTCCCGCACATCCCCTTGAACCGTTTCGCTCCAGGCCAACCTCTTGGGCCACAGAAACGCAAATCCCGCTTGACCTTCACAGCCGCTTGCTGTCGCTTGACACACATGAATACCACGCCCGCTGCATCGCCCGACATTCTCCACCTCACCGAAGGCAACCCTGCCCCGGAGAACTACACCTGCGGTTATTTCACCGGCCATCGCGGCGCGAGATTGCGCTACGGGCTGTTTCGCTCATCCGTCGTGCCGGCGGCGGGCACCGTCGTCATCATGCAGGGGCGCAACGAGTTCATTGAGAAGTATTTCGAAACGATCCGCGAGCTCAACGCCAAGGGGCTCTGGGTCGCGACCTTCGACCTGCGCGGCCAGGGTGGCTCCGACCGGCTGAGAAAGAACCCCAGGAAGGGGCACGTCCGGCGCTTCTCCGATTACGAGAAGGATCTCGAGCTCTTCCTCGAGCACATCGTGCTGCCGGATGCCCGACTGCCGTTCTTCCTGGTCGGCCATTCAACCGGCGCACTCGTCGCCCTGTCGGCTGCGCCGCGGCTGTCGAACCGCATCCACCGCATGGCGCTTGCCGCGCCCTATACCGCGCTCTCCGGCCAGGGAGTTCCGGAAGGGCTGATCCGCGCGCTCTCCACCGCCGCCTCCTGGACGGGGCTTGGCAGCCTGGCAATGGGCAAGGACCAGAACCACCGACCCTTCGAGGGCAATCCGATCACGTCGGATCGTGGTCGCTTCCGTCGCAACCTCGAGATCATCAACGCCCACCCGGAGCTGACGGTCGGGGCGCCGACGGCCCGCTGGCTGCACGAGACGTTCAAGGCGATGAAGCGCGTCAACAATCAGGCGCATCTGACCCAGATCACCATCCCGACGCTGATCCTCGCACCGGTGCTCGACCCGATCGTGCCCTATTGGGCGCAGGAGGAGCTGTCACGGAACTTCCGCGCCGGGCAGCTGGTGACGATCAACGGCGCACGCCACGAGCTTTTCCAGGAACGCGACATCTACCGGGCGCAGGCCATGGCCGCCATCGACGCCTTCATGCCCGGCCAGGACGGCGGCTTCGGCCTGTCGGAGACCGCGGCCTGAGTTTTATCGGCCGGCGAGCAGCGCCAGCGCCTGTTCGTGCACCGCCTTGCTGCCGGCAGCGATGATGTTGCCGCCTTTTTCCGGACGACCGCCGTCCCAGGTGGTGATGATGCCGCCCGCCTGCTCGATGATCGGGATCAGCGCACCAACGTCATAGGGCTTGAGGCTGTTTTCGACGACGAGGTCGATCTGGCCGGAGGCAAGCAGCACATAGGCATAACAATCGCAACCGTAACGGAACAGTTGGACCCGCTCCTCCACCGCACGATAGCGCTCAAGATCGGTTCCTGTGAAGATATGCGGAGAGGTGGTGAAGAGCGTCGCATTGCCAAGCTCGCCGCAGTCGCGCACCGAGATTACCCGCTCGCCATCTGGTCCGCAATAATGCGTCTGCGTCCCGTCGGCAAAATAACGCTCACCGATAAACGGCTGGTCCATCAGGCCCATGGCGGCGCGACCATTCGTCTGGAAGCCGATCAGCGTGCCCCAGACGGGAAGACCGGAGATGAAGGAGCGCGTGCCATCGATCGGGTCGATCACCCAGACGTGCTCGCGATCAAGCCCCACATTCTCATGCTCTTCGCCAAGAACCCCATGCTCCGGGAAATGCTCGGTAATGAGGGCGCGAATCGCCTTCTCCGCCGCCTGGTCGCCTTCCGTTACCGGATCAAAGCCGCCCGCCATCTTGTTGACCACCGAAAGCCCGGTGCGAAAGCGCGGCAGGGTCTCTGCCTTCGCCGCATCAGCCAGCCTGTAGAAGAAGTCACGATCCGGAAGCATGAAGAAAAATCCTTGTGGCGGGATCTCATCTCTAGCGTCTTGGGCGACGTCTGAAAACCCAGTCGGGACAAGCGCTTCACCGGCAAATGGCAGCATCCGGAAGAGCAAATTTAGCGTGCCCGAAAGTTAGGCATGAGAAATTCATGCTTGACGTTTGTGCATCGCAAACCTAGTCTCCCAAGCACAGTCTTTGACTGTGAATACCCTCCTTGGGTGTTTCCTCCCTAGACTTAGCCGCGCGGAAGCGCGGTTTTTTTTGCCTGCAGGGTGGGGAATCGCTCGGCGAGTTTATTCGGCGGCGAGTGCGCCGCTCTGGCCGGAAAAATCGGCAACGAACTCGGCCATCTGCCGCATGAAGACGGCAAGCGCCTCGGCGATCGCGGTGAATTCCGGCCGCTTCTCGAGGGTCACCTCATCCACGTAAAGCGAACGGTTGATCTCGATCTGCAGGGCATGCAGCCCGCGCACCGGGCGCCCGTAATGTTCGGTGATGAAGCCGCCGGCATAGGGCTTGTTGCGCACGGCGGCGAACCCAAGCCCATCAAGGATCTGCATTGCCGCCCGCGACAGCTCGGCCGAAGCACTCGTGCCGTAGCGATCGCCGATGATGAAGTCCGGCCGCGACTCAGGGCCGGAGACGCGGATGTTGCCCGGCATCGAATGGCAGTCGATCAGCACCGCAAGCCCGAACCGGGCATGGGTGCGGGCGATCAGTTTCCTCAGGCACGCATGGTAAGGTTTGTAGATTGCGTCGATACGGGACAGGCCCTCCGCCACCGGCAAGCGCCTGCGGTAGATCTCCATGTTCTCCGCCACGATGCGCGGAATGGTGCCAAGCCCGCCGGCAACCCGCATCGAGCCGATGTTGACGAAGGGCGGCAAGGGCCCGTCGAACATGCGCGGATCGAGCTCGTAGGGTTCGCGGTTCACATCGAGATACGCCCTGGGAAAGTGGGCCATGAGCAGCGGCGCACCGAGTTCCGTCGCTTCGGCAAACAGCTCGTCGACATAGTGGTCGGCGGAGCGGCGAATGGCGAGCGAATCGAGATTGCTTTCGGCGAGGAACGCGGGGGGATAAACGCGGCCGCTATGCGGGGAGTTGAAAACGAAGGGGATGGTCTGGGTGGCGGGCTCCCTTACTTCAAAATGTTCAAAATCACCCGCGCTGCAATCCATCCTGCCTTTACCATGTCGCGAACTTGTCCGGAGATCCATGTTGCCAGTTGCCCGGCGGGAAGTCCATACTATCTATACCCTACCAGATCCTCTCCCAGCCGCATTAAACGGATCTTTACCGTGCCTTGGCAGTGTGAGAGTTACGAAAAACATTAAAAAAGTTGCATTGGATGACGGTCCCGGAGATGATTCAGAAAATCCTTCTCGCCGAAGACGATAATGATATGCGCCGATTCCTCGTGAAGGCGCTGGAAAAGGCGGGCTACAAGGTGGCTTCCTTCGACAACGGTGCGAGCGCCTATGACCGCTTGCGCGAAGAGCCGTTTTCGCTGCTCCTGACCGACATCGTCATGCCTGAAATGGACGGCATCGAACTCGCACGCCGCGCCACCGAACTCGATCCGGACCTCAAGGTCATGTTCATCACCGGCTTTGCGGCTGTCGCGCTCAACTCTGATTCCAAGGCTCCCAAGGACGCCAAGGTTCTCTCCAAACCCTTCCACCTGCGCGATCTCGTGGACGAAGTGAACAAGCTCCTGGCGGCCTGAAGGCCGCCTTTGCCCTGATCTGCAAGGCTTTGAAAAAACCTTCGCATTTCATGGCAAAAACCAGTTGACGGCCCGGCCAGTATATGGTCTATGCGCCGCCATCGGATGGGCGTGTAGCTCAGCGGGAGAGCACTACGTTGACATCGTAGGGGTCACAAGTTCGATCCTTGTCACGCCCACCATCCTTATTCAGCTAAAGCCCTGTTAACGCAGGGTTTTTTGCTTTTTCAGGCTACTAAAGCCCCTCACCTACCCTCTTTTTGAGCCCCTTGATTTTATTATGAAACCCGACGCGCTCCCCTCACCTTTCAGCGGGTTCAAGCGTGTCCAGAGGTTCTTTCGGGCAAGCAGGCAGCAATGTGAGAGCGTGCCGCGTCTAGAGGCTTGGGTATTTACTACGGTGCCTCTCGAGCGCCTTGAAATCAGCAAGCCCCTTCCTCGTCAGGCTGATTTCGTCGTCCTTAAATTTGTCCCCGATGGAATTGGTGACCTCAACGTACCCGCGCTCCAACAGCTTGCTCTGCGTGTGCGGCCCGAAGCTTCGGATCGTGCACGAATACGTTCTGACCCCAACCCCTAGATCGATCAGCCGCTCCATCACGTACCGTTCGCGATGATCGAACGGCGGCTGGATGGGTTCGGGTGGAGCATCCTCTAAAACCGCGTCCCAGTGATTTGGCTCTGGAGCGGCGACCTTTGGCAGTTCATGAAAGGGAGTAACGCGGGTGATGACACCGTCGATCTCTCGCTCCACGACAACGCCGTGCTTTCTCGCAGCGGTGGCCATTCTCATGAGCTCGGCCTGGCTAATGATGGCTTTCTTGGTCACGTCTACTTAGAACCTAATACGTTGCGCGGTAACAGAGAGGATCGCCACTATCCTCATTCGACCTTTGGTGGCTTTCGCACCATCAGGTTTCCCTTTTCCGCCGTTTGCGCGGCAACGGCTCCGCCAGGATGTTGTCCCCAAACCTTCGCTTGGGCTCTTGGTCGCCATCAATCAACTGCACCATGCTTCTCCGCTCCGCCGCAGGTTCTACGTTCGGATCGAGTGAAAGCAGCCATTCGTCCAAACGTTGCCGGAGAAATCGCTCCCCCCTCGATGATGAGGTAAAGGAGATGGGTTTCAGTGGACAAACACTTGTGAAGACCTCGGGTGATAGCCCGCAGTAGGCCGCGGCCATCTTCTTGTTTAGCGCGGCAGGCCAGTAAGGCAGTCGCGGCGTCCCGTCAGAGGCGGATTTCTTCGAAAGGCTCATCAAGCTCTTCTCGTTTGTCGCCTCTGTCGGGCTTTATCCTGACAATCTTCCCGTCGATCTCGACTTCGACTATGACGCCTTCACGCTTAGCCAACGTCGCCATGCGTTTCATGTCGGCGTAGTTCAGAAAAGCGGGCTTGGTCACGTCTTCACTCACAGAGGTGGGGGATCGCGTCGAGACAGTAGCTCGTCGATCATGTTCCTGCCTTCGTCGGGAAGGTCGGAGAAGGCGGCGTCCAGTGCAATACGATCCCAAATGACCCGGCCGTCGATCCTCTTCGGCTTAGGCATCCGTCCGTCAGCCACCAGCTCAGCGAACTTGCTAGTGCCGACACCGACATAGCGAGCCGCCTCTTCGCGAGACATTCCTCTCGGTGGGTAAGATAATCCGTCTCCCGGGTGCTGTTTCACCATTGTTCAATTCCGTCGTCATCTTCGATCGGGCTCGGGTCCTGTTGACCTGGCGGGAGAACAACGACGGCGCCGTCCGGCTCAAGACGGATTGTCACCCCCTTCTCCCGAGCGAGGTCAGCAGCCTTTCTTACAGTAGCGTCTGACCAGCGGCGGTTACGTTTGCGATTCATCACATCCCCTCATCTGCGCTCTCCAAAATCCGTAGCGGCTGACCTCGCCTTCTTCAACAGCTAGAAGGAATGAGAATGGGTGGGATAGGCCCATTGACTCTTGTCGGACCCGTGGCAGGCTGCGGTGCTTGGATATCGAGGCTGGAGGAAACTCTGACCCAGAACGATGGGATCTGAAGGTGGAGCCGCTAGACAACCTCATCGCCGACTTGATCCGCGCTGCAAACGGCGTCCTCGGCCTGGGCGAGTTCGAGCGTGCGCGGCTGCTTGATCGGGCTTACCGAGGCATCCGTTACGCAAGGGAGGTTTTAGGGGTGCAGCAGGATAGCCTAGACCGCGATTCAGCCATTGATTTCTTGACCATGTCTAGGTCCGTGCAGATGTTCAGCGACAACGAGATCAAGGCTGCTCTATTGGAAGCGACGGGCATGATCCGCGATTTGCGTATGACGATCGAGGCGCGAGCAGAAGCGATCTTGAGGGAAGCGCTTAGGCCATGAACCGAGGAGTGGCGCACTGACACCTGGCTCGATGGTCCGGCCACGCTCGAGACGACAAGACCCTTGCAAAGGTAGATTAAATGGCGGCTGATCGTCCCCAAATTTACCACATATGAAAACTCCCACTCGACTTTAACGCGAGCAGCTGTTTACTTCTCCCGCACATCCAGGGGGAATCATGAAAATCCAAATAGCTACTATCGCTGCGCTTGCCGCGGCACTGTCGTCGTGCGGCTCTATCTCACGCGGCACGAGCGAAAACGTCGTCATCTCCGCGATGCCGACCGACGCCAAGGTGAGCACGTCGCTCGGACACTCCTGCCCCCAATCGCCTTGCACGATCAAGGTTGAGCGCAAGGCAGAGTTCACCGTATTCGCTGAGAAGGAAGGCTACAAGCCTGGCCGGCTCGATGTCAAAACCAAGATCAGCGACGGGGGAGCCGCAGGATTTGCAGGCAACGTTCTGGTCGGTGGCGTGATCGGCATGGGCGTCGACGCAGCGACTGGCGCGGCGCTCGACCACTACCCTAACCCAGCTTACGTCGTTCTGGAACCGATGGACCCAAAGAACCCAAAGACGCCAACGATGGCGCCTCCGGTGGTGGAACCCAAGAAGAAAACGACGACAGGTACGCCTTCGGCCTAACCGCCCACGGCCGGCCCGGTCTTAGATCGTTCGGCTCGCGCCGCCATGCGGGCCGAACATTTATTTGCAGCGTATGCGTCAGTTGAGCGGTGAAAGGGTTTCTGAGCCGCAACAAGTTACGGAGGAAGTCGAAATGGCAGAACCTTGGCGCGGTGACCTGTGGGGAGATAGCGAGAACATCATCGGCGGCGCGCGGCTGATGATCCTCGGCGAAAGCCACCACAGTGCAGAGCACGCTGTGGGATCCTACGTGCCGAACATGACGCAGGACGTCGTTCAGGCTTATCTGGAAGGCAAGCTTGGAAAAACGGGGAAGTTCTTTGCAAACGTCGAGCGGCTCGTCACCGGGAGCCGTGACAAGCCATTGACCAGAGAGCAGTCCGATGCGTTTTGGCGATCGGTCGTCTTCTACAACTACATCCCGGTAGTCGCCGCAAGTAAGCCCAACTCGCGCCCTCTCCCTGAGATGTGGGAGGGAGATACTCCGCGAATCTTCTTCGATGCGGTCAAACGGTCGGAAGCCGAGATCATCCTCGTCTGCGGCCGGGACTTGTGGCGGCGGAAGAAACACCATGTGACGATCCCAGCGGCGTATAATATCGCCGGCCGTTCGTTCGAGGCTCACGAGATCAACTGGAGTGATAACTACGGCGCCGTTGCGGCGCACATCCTCCATCCATCTGGTAGCCGAGGCTGGACGTTTGACGCCAACGTGCCTGTGGTGAATTACCTGTTCGATGAGCTCGGTCGGAGGCGGCAAGTACGGGGCGAGCCGACGCTGCCGGATTGGAAGTCGGCCCTGCGTTTATGATAGTGGGCTGGCGGCGCGAAGCCGCTAGGGCCTGACACCCCGTCCCGATTCATCTGAGGTTCATCCCGGCACCCGATACTGCCGGGATGATAGCAACTACCTACGATCCTAAACCACTCGCCCCGGCAGATCTCGCCATGATCCAGCGCGTTCTTGAGGCTGCTTGCCAACGCCGCGGCTTGTCTAAGGAAGGCAACGACGCCGCGCATATTGCCGCCGAGCTTGTCGAGCTTTACGCGCACGGCGTGCGAGGTGAGCAGGAGCTGAGCGCCCTCATCAGCTAGGTCTTTGAAAACAGAGGCGGGGAATCAGCAAGGTATCAACGTCCCGCCTGACACTGCATCTATGACATCTTCTTGCCTACATGCCACAGTACCACAGCCTCAACCCAGGGACGGGCTACGGCCGGCGCGCGAAAAAACGCAGCCGGTCGTTTTGTTTTGGAACGTTTGGCCGGGCTGCAGATTAGAACGATGTCGCGACGGCAATCGCCCCCGTCCCCCTCAGAATTCCTACCCCCGGAATTCATTGCCGTCGCGACGTTCTCACCCATGATTGAGCGTAAGCCGTGCGCATGCGCACGGATGGTCGGATACCCTATCGCCAGTCTCTGTCGCGTCGCCATTCGCGATGATCGCGCCAGTCTCTTCCGTCAAAGCGGTCTCGCTCCCGCCAGTGCCTCGGTGGTCCACGATGATCCCAATGATCTCGGCGATGATGACGGTAGACGTGCCTCGGTGGTGGGGGTGGCGCCCACCGGTTGGGCCGGCAATACCCCCGCGGCGAGAGATGGAAGCCTCGACCGCATGCCCAATCGACCGTCTGGATCAAAGACGACGATGGTGCTGATACACCGCCCGCAGGCATTGCGTTTGCAGTTCCGCCTGTCAATCCAGCAATCAAAAGGCCTGCTGCTAGAATCAAACCACGCATTCCTGTTTCCTCCAAACGTGATGGGTCGATCTAGCGCTTGGCCGCGTGAATGGCTGCTGAACGTTCAGTCGTCCAACTGATAGATCTCAGCGTTGTCCTGGACGTCTCTGAGCCCCTTGTACGAGGCATGCCGCAGCTTTCCGTCACCAGTCCAGGCACGATATTCGATCTCGGTGATCAGTGTCGGCTGCACCCAGACCGCTTTGCGGCTTCCGTCGTAGTCGACGGGAGGCTTCTTCGCCTTCCAACGCAGCTTGTCGAGCGTCACCTTCAAGTCACGCGCTTGATCGTGCTTAAAGCCTGTTCCAACGCTGCCAACATAGACGAGGTCGTCCCCGCTGTAGGCTGCAAGCAGCAGGCTGCCGATTGCGCCTGCCAATGCGGTTGATGGCTCGTAGCCGACAACGATGAAGCTGTCGCTCTGAATGCACTTGATCTTCAGCCAGTCGCCCTGCCTGCCAGACCTGTACGGGCGTCTCCTGTGCTTCGCGATGATGCCTTCGAGGCCTAGCTGGCAAGCATGCTGCAACAGTGCATCCGGATCGGCGTCGAACTCTTCCGAGAGACGGATCGCTCCGTCCTGCCCATCCAGCACCTCCTCCAGCAGTTCTCGGCGGTCCTCGTAGTCCAGCTTCCGTAGATCGTGACCATCCAGGTAGAGGAGGTCGAAGGCGTAGAGAATGGAGTCCCTCGACGGCAGCTTGCCGCCATTTCTGCCACTGGCTCCGAGCGACCTCTGGAGCAGGCCGAAGTCGGACCTCCCTTGCTCGTCCAGGATGACAGCCTCGCCATCGAGGATCATGGTCCGATCAAGCGCCTTGGCGGCTTCTGCTATGCCAGGAAAACGGTGCGTCCAATCCTTGCCGCCGCGCGTGATCACACGAACACCCGATGGTTCGACGTGAACGGCAAGGCGATAGCCGTCCCACTTGATCTCATACGACCAGTCGGGACCATGAGGCGGAGAAGCCCGCAGCGTTGCCAGGCAAGGCTCCACCCGTTCGGGCATCAGATCAAACGGAAGCTCGGGCTGCTTTGGGTCACGCCGCCGTACAGGCCTGCTCTGAAGCGGCAGATTGTCGTCAATCAGCAGTGGCTTGGAGCGCTTGCGAGGACGCTTTGTCATGCACCCATTGCAACAGCAAATCCTTAAAAAGATTTCCTGTTGACTCCGCCACAAACGAGAACATATTGAGAACACCAGTCGCCGCATGAGCAGCGGCTATCCACATATCATCCACAGCTTATGGACGCGCTTCGGCGCGAAGGAGAAGTCGTGCCTGAAGCATCTCTACAACAGAGCGAACCTGAACTGTCTGAGGTAGATGCGGTTCTCGCCTGGCATGGTGGTGATAGCCGCGCAGCCATTGCCACGCTTCTCGGAGACTGCCGTCACCTGCGGCAAGAGCTGGCACTGACGGAAGGGGCAAGCAGCCGTGGCTTCACGCGTGGATGGCGACCGAGCTACGAGCGCGAGTGATGTCCGGGAAGCAAGCGGCGACATTGTCCGAATACCAGGGCAAGAAGGTCACCGTCATCTGCGAAGAGTGTGAGGTTCTCCATCACTTCGATGGAGACGAACTCTTCGGCAAACACGGAGACGCGTCCATGCCGGAGTTGCTGGGCGAACTTGCTAAAGCCGTTGGCTGCGACCGACCGAAGAAGGGCTACTACAATCTTTGCCGTCTGTTCTATTACAGGCGCTTGGACGAATGGGTGCGGCAGCGTGGCTACATCAGCCGCGAGCAGCATGAAATCGAACTGGGGAAACGCCTTGCCGATCTGCGGGAGTGGGAAGTGCTGAAGGCCGTTTGCCAATGCGGCCGCCGCGCCAAGCTCAACAGGAAGGCGCTGGAGCGACAGGTCGGGACTAATGCTCGGATCAAGGACCTGGCGGCCAAGCTCCACTGTAAGGAATGTAAAAGATACGCTAGCGTGGTCGAGATTTCGTCATTGCCGAGGTGAAAGCATGTGCAATCTCTACAATGTCACAACCAACCAGGAGGCCCTGAGGGCGATCACCAAGGCCTTCGACAGGCTCGGCAACCTGCAGCCGTCGCTCGATGTTTATCCTGATCGGCCGGGGCCGGTCATCCGAAACACGCCGGACGGACGCGAAATGACGATGCTCACCTGGGGTATGCCGACCCCTCCCAGCATCCTGCAGGGCAAGCCGGACTGCGGCGTCACTAACATCCGCAACGCGACCTCGCCGCACTGGCGCCGGTGGCTAGGCCCGGCGAACCGCTGCCTCGTGCCCTGGACGACCTTCTGCGAATACGAGGACACCAAGCCGAGGAAGACGAAGCGCTGGTTTGCCATCGACGAGAGCAAGCCGATCGCCTTCTTTGCTGGGATATGGACGATCTGGAGCGGAACGCGAGGCTCCATGAAGACGCCTCGTGAGGGCGAGCATGAGGTCTACGGCTTCCTCACCTGTGAGCCAAACAGCGTAGTCAGTCCGATCCACCCGAAGGCAATGCCGGTGATCCTGACGAACGAGGAAGAGATGGACGTCTGGATGCGCGCACCATGGGACGAAGCCAAAGCTCTGCAGCGCCCTCTGCCGGATGACCGCCTGATCCTGCTCCCTGTGCAGGAAGCCCAGGGAGCGCTGATTTGAGCCTGAACCCTGAGAGCAGAACGAGCGACCCGGGCGCCGGCATCCATGAGAACCACTACTGCTCGATCGCGAGCTGCCGGAAGTGGGGCGGGCTTGGCTACAGCCGCGGGACCGGCGACAAAATGACATGGTGGTGCGCGAAGCATTACCCTCACTGGCCGGAGCATATCGCGGCGAAGTATGCCACCGAGCCGGCTGAATGATGCTCAGCACCCTCTTCGTGTGCGCTTCGCTGCTTGTTGTCGATGGGGATACCATCAAGTGCGACGGCCAGAACATGCGCCTCTTGGGCGGCGGAACGCCCTTCGTCTCCGGCATTGACACGCCAGAGATCGGCAGCCATGCAAAGTGCGAGAAGGAGCGGAAGCTCGCCCTGCTGGCAAAGCAGCGCCTGAGAAGCTTGATCGAGGGCAAGGCGATCAAGGTCGAAGCGAACGGTGTAGACCAGTTCAAGCGGCCGCTAGTGAACCTCTACCTGCCCGATGGGCAAGAGGTGGGCCAGATCCTGCTTAGGGAGGGGACGGCGCGAGAGTGGCGCCCGGGCAAAAAGAATGACTGGTGCCAAGTCGACACATAGCTTAGACGCACGGCTAAAGCGGTGGGTTCTTCAAATAAGGATGCAAGATGCGTTTGTTTCGGAAAAAGAAGACGGCGGGGAGGTTTGACCTCACCACAGAGATCAGACCGAGCAGCCGAATCTCATCCGACAGCACGATCGGCAGATATTGCTACATCGGTGAACGATGCGATGTCACCCGAAGCAGTATCGGCAACTACGTGTCAATTGCGAACAACGTGAGCATCGGCCAGGGGGAGCATGACATCGATCGGATCTCGACAAGCAGCCTGTTCTACCGCGATGCAAAGGCAGTGCTCACGAAAGGCAGTTGCGACATCGCCCACGATGTTTGGATTGGCGTCGACAGCATTATCCGGAGAGGCGTAAACATCGGCATTGGGGCGGTTGTCGGCGCCAACTCCTTCGTAAACAGAGATGTGCCGGCGTTCGCTATCGTAGCTGGTTCTCCTGCCCGGATCGTCGGTTTTCGTTTCAACGAAGCACAACGTCAGCTTATCCTGGCATCCGAGTGGTGGGACCGTGATCTGGAGGACGCGCGAGAAAAGTTTGCTGAACTAGAAGAGGCCATTGCAACCTTGGAAGCCTCTCCGCTGCGGATCGATGCATAGCCCAAACGACGAAAAGCCTCCCCCGCCCGTGAAGGCAGAGGAGGCCAATATTCAGGTCCGCGCGAGAAGTGTACGCAATCGTACAAAGGCGGCAAGATGTCAGGAAGGCGGATTTATCCGCTCGCGCTCGACGCGGTCCAGACGCTGGCGAAGATCAAGAATAACATCACGGGCACCGTAGACGCTGCCCTGGGCCTCTTTCACCTCGTTGAGCTGACGCTGGAGGTCCTGATCCTTGTTTGTGTAGTTCTGCCAGACCCGCTCATGTTCTGCGCGTGGGACCAACCCTTCTCGGATCTCCTTGACCGACGCTTCCATGCGAGACCGATCTTCCTGCCCTCGCGCGGTCCGCCACTCCAATTCCTTCTGCGTGACCATGCGTTCGCCCATAGCCGAGAGAGCGGCTTGCGTAGTGTCCGCCAGCTTACTCACCGAAACCTGCTGCAGTTCGGCGTTCTTAAGTATTGCGGCATCCAACCTATCTTGGCCTTTGCTCAGGCTGTTGTAGAAAAACGCTCCACCGGTGGCGAGGATGGTGAAGCAGACGCCAGCCGCAGCCCAGATAACCGGCCACTGCGTCTTGGAATTAGAGCGCAGTTCGTTCGACAGGGTTGTGATGCTGGCGTTGACGCTCTGGAACCCGGTGTTCATGTTCGACCGGAGATCAACGATGTCTTTGCCTTGATTCTCCACGCGCTCGGACAACCGCGCATACTGAGCCATCGGGTCGAAGGCTATTCCGTTACCGTTCGGCATATCGCTGTTTCCGCTCGCCATTAATCCTGCCGCCCTTTCAATGCACCATCAGGTAGTTCATGCTTTATGAGCGGCGCGAATGCGCACAGCTCCATTGATGTTCTCGTTCCGGTCCCGTTGACCCGGTAGAACACTCTCCCATCTTCAACCTTCTCCACGGCGCGTACCGATCCGTTGCAGCCGCGATACCGTCGGCCGCCATGTATGTCGGTTTCGTTCATGGAAGCTCACGAGGTCAGAGATGGCGAAGTGCAGGAGATGCCGAGACACCGGCTGGGTCTGTGAAGATCATGCTACCCGCCCCTAGCTTGGCCCGAAGGCTTGCGGCTGCGGTGGCGCCGGTTTCATCTGGTAACAACGGGATGCCCTTTCAGACAAAGAAAAAGCCGCCCCGGAGGACGGCTATCTGATCTTGAAAATGTTGTAAGGTCGCGTGCTAGCTGCCCGAATTCAGAAACCTATGGGCATCAACGACGTGCCGTAAGACGCAGCATCTGGCAGAGCTGGACGAGCGCTCTGTCGCCGCCGCCGGAACGGATATCAGCGCAACGGTTGAGCAACTGGCGCTTCTCTCCGTCAGACATGGAATTGAACATTTGCTGCTGGGCTGCAGTCAAGCCTTTACCGCCCCCTGTCCCGCCAGATCCGCCGGATCCTCCCGAGCCCGCACCTGGCCCACTACCTCCAGCACCAGCGCCATTGCCGATACCGACATCAACGTCGAGGCCCGTGCCGCCAGATCCTCCAATGCCCACACCGACGCCTGCGTTGATGCCATCACTGCCGCCGACGGAAGCTGTGACATCAGCATCAACACCATCCGAGGTATCGAGACCGACACCAGCGTTTACGCCATTAGATCCGCCGACTGAGGCGTTGACGTCAGCATCGAGACCTCCGCCTCCTCCTACGTTGGCGTCCGCGTTGACACCGCCACTACCGCCAACCGATGCATTCGCGTCAGCTAATCCACTGCTGCCGCCAACGTTTGCATCAGCGTTCACACCGTTGTCGCCACCGACCGAAGCGCTCACTCCCAAGCCGTCACTGGTGTCGACGCCGACGCTGACGCCGTTTTCGCCTCCCACGCTCAGCCCCTGCGAGAAGCTGGGTGCGGAAAGAGGAACGATGAAGACGCTCGAAAGCATCAGGCACCTTAACTGATATCGCATTATCTTCCTCCTGATGAACCGGTCCAAACGCCGGCACTGGAGTGGAATGCGACTCAACCTGCAGTCGTTTCGCCTAATGCTAATTTAGCGGAAAACATACTCAAGAGACGGTGAATGGCAGTGGCATTTCGATACAGCAGGACCTCGATCCCATCTAATGCGGTTCATTTAGG
The DNA here is from genome assembly GCF_023223505.1 of Neorhizobium turbinariae. NCBI lineage: Bacteria > Pseudomonadati > Pseudomonadota > Alphaproteobacteria > Hyphomicrobiales > Rhizobiaceae > Neorhizobium > Neorhizobium turbinariae. The sequence goes on along the minus strand of NZ_JALPRY010000004.1, from coordinate 155,625 downwards.
TGCTAGGAAGCAAGATCTTGGCCTCATCCGCTAAGGCCAAATTAGGATCGGGATACCACTCTAGCGGCTCAACAGCTTACCGAGTGGACGTCCTGCCATGCAGAACAAGATCTGTTCGCTCATCCAAATGGGTGTCATTGCGGTTCTGGCCGCGGCGGAAGCTGCCTGCTTCGGCGTGAGCCTGTTCAAATGTGCGGCTTTCGCGATTTCGATAATATTGATGTTGCAGATCGTGTCGCTATTGGCGGAAGTAATCAGCAGATTGAGCGGTTCCTCTGATAGTTCGCCAGGGAACATTTCGGAAATACAGCATTAACCATCTTGTGGGACAACGACTGCGGGTACGTGAAGGCCCGTTCGATAGAAGGGCTCAGGCGGGAAAAACGGCTGAGCCCTTCAACCATTTAGCGATCGCTCATCCTTGGTCGCACAAGCTCTGTCATCTATTCAGAGTCACCTCGCCGCAAATCGAGGTACCCAGAGGAGAGCTGCCACCCACCGCCAGGCGGCTCTCCTCTGCTGGATACACTTCCCTTTCTGCTATGGGTGGAACAGGATGGAGCATCCGTCGTTCTGTGCGCGGTTCTGCTGGAGAACGCCATGCCGAGATACTACTTCCATATCCGCAGCGGCGGCGCACTTCAGGCCGACATAGACGGTATCGATCTTCCGACCCACACCGCGGCCTTGGAGGAAGCCATTTTGGGAGCTCGCGAGATGGTCGCAGACAGGGTTCGGAACGGCGAGGAAATAGGCAACGAGCAGTTCGAGGTCGTCGACGAAGACGGCAAGACAATCCACGTACTACCATTTCGGTCGGTCATTCGCCTGCGGGACTGCCCCTCTAAATGAGAGGGTATGCTCTACAGAAGATGGCGTTGATCAATGGCGCCCTGGTACAACAAGATGAGTGGCTCGGCGCGCGCTTTAACAACCGAGTAGGCGGTCGAGGTGGCGTAACCCCCTGTCACCTCGACCGCTACCTCTAACCAGCAGATGATGTTGGCGAGGTGGCCCGGTGTAGCCGGCTCAAGCGGCCACTGGATCCACTGGAGGCACTGGGCAGCCGTAGTAGTTCTTGATCTTCCGCGGCGTGTGAGGGCTAGCACACAGGCCGTCGAGCACACGGTACAGAAGTTCTGTCGAGCAAGCTGGCTTTGGAATGAACACTCCAATCTGCAGCCCGTTATCCAAAGTAGTAGCTTCCTCAAGCCGCGCCTTCCGATACATGACCCATGACTGGTGTTTGATCCAGTCATGGTCTCCAACATCTAGAAGACACGTGCCGTCACAAAGGTTGTTTGTGTAGGTGGTCACTGAGACGATTATCTGAAGGCCCTTAGCGCACGGTTCGGTGCACACGATGTGCAGATGCATCGTACCAGGATTGTGGCTCGGTCCGGATGGAATTAGCAGCGTTCCGGCTCTCGCAACCACCTAGTGAACCCTTGCGGCCTCGAAAGCTCGATCTATAGCTTTGAAGCTATCGGACAACTGTAGGAACTCGTCGGCATTCTCGACGCCGACAGAATTGAGAATACGCTGCATGGGGATGACAGCAGAGCCGCCATTCGGATCTTCCCATTCCGGGACGTTTTTTGGATCATGCGTCCAATCCCGCAACTGCCACTGATCCATGGCGCCGAACGTTTCCCAGACCGCGTCAACACAGGCGAGGTCGGCGTCGCTCAATTCATCAAGGTCGTCGACTGTGATGCGACTATCCGTTAGCGCTATACGGTGCTGCGCTCGATCTTCCAGGAAGTCAGACCAGCCGCACTCATCAAGATCGTACTCGCCGTTGATGTGGCTGTATGTCGAAGAATTTACTGGCCCATGGGGCATCGACACGCGGTTCTCTTCAAGCACCGGGAACCCGTAGCGCTTTATGCTCTCCCGATCGACAAGATACACGAGCTTGACCGCCTTTAGGACGTTCAAGGAATGCCCTCCGGTCTTTAGGATAAGTGACGCAATCAACTGCGCGGCTTTTCTCGGTTCGTAGCTCATGGCTTCTCTCATCGCGAGAAACGCGAATCTCGCGTCCATCGGTATACGTTAACGGATTTAGAACGCAATATGATGCCATCAATATGACTGAATGAGATTAAAGAACGTTTAGCCGACGTTCTGCAGTCGACCAAGGCACCCCACCTCCCTGTCGAAGGGCTGCGGAGGTCAAGGAGATGTCAAGGCTGATCTTCATCGGTTCACCGCCTTGTCATGCGCTGCGCATTCGTCCGGCGTGAAAGCACGCGCCGCGCAGAGCCCCGCCACCGTGTCATCGATCTTGTCCTGGTCGCGTGCTGTGGCTCCTCGAGCCCCGATCAGCGATGTCCCGGCGATCGACCTAGCCGTGGATTGCAGCTGGCCTTTCGCCACACTGACCGGTTTGGTGGATGTACACGCCGCCCCGCTCAACACATAGGCGGCGATTAACACGAGCACGATCCGCTTCATTGGTCAGTTCTCCGATGGCGGTATTGGTGGCAGCGGTCAGGCGGGCGGCTTCGGCTTCTCTCGCGTCACTGACGGCGGCAGGCACGTAGAGGAGCATGCACAGGCCAAAGCCTATCAGCGCTCCCACAGCGAGCTTGATGAGGTCGAAGAGGCTCATGCGCCCTCCTTCCTCACCTGCACCTCTGGGTCAGATGGAAGAACAGCCGGACGGGGGCGAAGCCAAATATTCAGCAGGAACAGCGCAGCCAGAAACAGTCGCTGATAATCCTGCGGCACGAGGGCGAGGATCTCTGGCGCGTTGAGGATCTCCGGCGCCAGCGTGGCGAACACGAGCAGCAGGTTGATTACCCACGTGCGCCAGCGGGCGATTGTCTTGATGATGTCGGTCATCAGAACCACCCCTGGAAGAAGTCGGAGAACCATGCGCCAGCCGCAGCCACCGCGGCGACGATGGCGGCAACCAGCCCCTTGGTCGCGTTAGAGGCGGTGGGCTTGCTTTCGCCCACAGGAGGCGCTGGAGCGGGTTTAGGCGTCGGGACTGGCGCAGGGGCAGGAGAAGCTTTGCGCGTGAACAGAGACCCCTCTGCAGCGCGGCGACGGGTTAGGCCGCGCAGAACCTTGCCGCCGGCCTTGTTCCACTTCGAGAGCTCGAACGGCACGGCCGCATAGTCACCGGCATTGAGCTTGCGGACGAGCGTTGAACTCGCCATCGCTCCCGGGCCGACGTTGTAGCACCACGACACGAGCGCGTCGAACTGGTTGTCATTAAGCGGAACGGTGACCGCTTTTGACACCGCGTCCGCATACTTCTGCAGGTCGTTTTGCAGGATCTCGGTGGCCTTGGCTTCGGTGAGGACAAGTCCCTTCGTCGCCGCGTACTTGGGATCCCCGGCTGCATCCGTATGGCCGTAGCCAATTGTCCAAATGCCAACGGGGTCTTTGTACCAGCGGGGCTCGAAGCCTTCGAACTCTTTCACGAGCGAGAGCCCCGCCGCGTTGATGCGTCGTGTCATGATGTTCTCCGATGTTGATGGACGAAGCCCGCCCGTTCTGGCAGAAGCCGCTTAGGACGCGACTGCCTGTAGCTTTAGACAGGGGTCGGGCAACCGATTGACGTCACGTTGCTGCCGGGAGATCACACCTGGCCGTCCTGCAGCTTCCCGATTTCTTCTGCTTCAGCAGCGGTCAACCTTCGTCCCGGGGCAGGCTGAAGCACCGGCACTCCCATCTTCTCAGCCACATAGGCCGGTTCGTATTTCTGCAGAAGCTGGTAGGCCTCCTGCAACTGGTTGGAGAGGTGGTCGATACCACCAGCGAGGCTATCGCATTCGTTCTGGAGGGCTTCGTTGCGACGCTTGAGCGACGAGATCATCATGGACATAGGCTGCGTTCCTGCGTGAAGTTTCTTATGGGGTTGCGAGGAGGCTTTTGCAGCCGGTTCATTCCGTTGACCAGGAGACAGCCGCAGCGGCCTTGATCGCCTCGGCCGCCTCAGCTTCTGCGATCGCCTTCTTCGCCGCCATGCGCTTGCCCTCGATGCCGGCCGACAGGATCTGCCAACCGGCGAAGGTGTCGACGATCGACTGCGCTACATCAGTCTTGGTCATGCCGGTGGCTTCAGCCTCCGCAACGATGTGCGGGATCTCGGCATCCGCGATCGAGGTATTGGCGAGCTTGGCGCGCGCCTCTGCCAGCTTCTGCTGATAGGTCATGGCCTGGCCGTCGCCGGCCGTGATGAAGTTGAGGCGGTATGCCTCCGCCTCACGGTCGACCTTAGCAACCATCTCCGCGCGGAGCAGATCGATATCGATCTCAGCCTCCTGCGGGGACCATGAGTCCACAACCGCATGAAGCCCGGAGGGGACAACCGGCCAGTCGCCCGTATTTTGGAACAGCTTTTCTTCCTGCCGGCTGAGCTGCTCGTCGATGGCTAAACGGTCTGCGTCAGGCAGCAGAGACGTCACCTTGGCTGCGAGCTCGTACCAGAAGTCCTGGACCCCGAAAATCTGCTGCCGCGCCAGCCAGATGGCAGACGCGGCGACCCAACGGTCGACAGTCTGCGCCTGGTGGGCTTTGACCACGGCATCCGCCATGGCCTCATACATGCTGTCTATGCGGTACATTTTATGTTCCTTCCGCTGGATACGTCGCAGGTTAATGTGAGGGACAGAAGCATCAGACGGAGATCCCGAGGATGTAGTAGCGGATGCCCCGGACCTGGTCGGGCTGGTAGTCGTAGACCCACTGCGGCGGGTTGCCCGCGGTGCGCTCCAGCACGGGGTTGCCATTGAAGGTCACGAAGGTCGCCTGGTTGTTCGTCAGGTAGCAGTAGGACGAGTTGCCCTGGTGATACCGCGTCTTGTTGTTCCAGGACTCGGTAATGAAGGTCAGCGCAGGATTGATCTGCCAGCCTTGCGTGCTGTGCTGGTTGTAGGTCCAGTACTTCACGAACGGGAACAAACCGTTGTTGTTGAACGTCTTCGTGACAGCCTGACCCTGGTTCAACTGCCCTTGGATCTGGCTGCCCGGGTAGTAGATGCCCGGCGACACAGGGGCGACATCGATCCACCCCTCGTCGAGGATCTGCAGCGCCGGCCAGCGGCTATCGAGGATGACGTCTGAAAAATTCGGAGGGTTGGCAGATCCGGGGCGAAGGAACTGGACGACGTCCTGACCGCCGGCGGTGAACTTGTTGAGCACCTTGTTCGTGCCGGAGCTGGGGCTCGCGTCGTCGAACGCCATAATAATGAAGCGGGCCCGACAGGCTGCTTCGGCGTTCTGGATGAACATGCTGGAGCCTGAGAACCAGTACTCGCAGGCCAACGCGTCGAAATACTGGCCCGCCGGGAAGGTGATCACGCCGCCGTTATAGAGGATGATGTCGGCGACCGTATTCGGTCCGACTGCGAAGCCGAGCGGCACTTCCGTCACAGCACCGGCCGCCAAGGCAACATCACCTGTCTTGATGACGCTCGCGGGCCTGCGGCTGCTGTCCATGGCAAGCTGCGTCGGTGTGGCAGTCCTGACGTCGTAGCCGGGCTTGGCGACCTTGCAGGAGTCCTTGTCGATCTGAACGACCCGCTGCCCCGGAGAGGGCGTTTTCGTCGCCGAGTCCTTTATTGCGACGTTATTCGCGGGCAGCTCCCAGAGGACAACATGCCGGTCGTAACCTGAGTTCTGGTAAGAGCCCTGCAGGACGAGAGCGTTCCCGACGGCGCCGAAGAAATTGTAGATGGTCGTACCGGGGTTTCCCCAGCCGGCGAGATTTTCATACCATATGCCGGGGATGTCGCTTCTGTTGTAGGCCGCTTCATTGCCGTTGTAGGACGTCCCCTGAAACCGGCGCCTGCTGATCTCGACGAAGCGGCCGTCCGATCTGCGCTTCGACTTCAAGTCGAAGGCGGGGAATGTGTATTCGCTGGAGAAATAGCCGCGCCGGTAGATCGTCTCCCATGAGTTGAAGTCGGTGTAGTGCGCATAGTTGTAGTTCGATGCGTTCCGGCCGGAGGGGTAATAGGCGGTCCCGCTCGGCGTCGGCAGCTTGTAGACATTGTTGATCTTAATGTCCTTGAACCATTTCGAATTGTACAGGAAAGAACCGTAGTTCGTGTCTGGCTCGGTGAATGGGTTGATGCTGCCCTTCGTGATCTTCACGCAAGTAACACCAGTGCTGTCGAGGCCGATCAGTGTCCTGGTCATGAGTTGATGATGATGTTGCCGTTGTTGAAATCGAGCTGCATCTTGCCGTTGGTGGACGAGATGACGCCGGTGACGCTGGCATTACCGAAGTTGGCGCTGATGGCGGTGAGGCTATTGACGGCAAGCTTGTCGGCCGTGATGGAGCCATCAACTATCAATTCGGCTCCGTTCTTGCGCCGGACAAACAGTTTCCCCAAAAGGTAGGTGTAGCCTGGACTTGGAGAGCGGCATTCGATGCCAAACTTGGCTCTTACGATCTGGTTGCCGCTGCCTATCGTGGCCGGCACTTTGAGGGAGCCCGAAATTTTCTGCCAGCTTCCACCGGTTTTCGGGAAGTCGATTGCTACGGGATAAGCGTACCCGGTCTGGGTTGAATCCGTGCATTGAGCGTACAGTCGCCAAGTGCAGGTGGCCCCTCCTTGATTGTAAACCCATGCCTCGAAATAATACTCATCTCCCGCGTTGACCGGTACAAACTCGGTTCCTAGAAGATTGATTGTTCCGGCCGGCGAATTGAATGCTGCCGAATAGGTGACCGGCCTGTTTGCAGGCTCAGTCCCAGTGCTGACATAGGTCGGTGCGTTGCTGACCCATCCATCCAGACCCTGGGAAAAGTCCCCGTTCAAAACGACGTTGGAAAAATCGGTCAAGACAAGCTGTTTGGCCGTGATCGAATTGGCGGCAATCTTGTCGGCGCCAACAGAGTTGGCAGCGATCTTGTCAGCCGTCACGGCACTTGCTGCGATTTTGGCCGCCGTGACAGCGCCTGACGCGATCTCCGTCGCGGTTATCGTGCCTGCCTTGATGGCAGCGGCAGTAACGGAATCGACCGCCAGTTTGGAAGCGATGATCGCCCCGTCAACAATCAGCTCGGAATTGTTCTTTCTGCGAACGAACAGCTGCCCTGCCGCGTAAAGACCTGAAGCATCCGGGTTACGGCACTCTATGCCAAACCTTATCTTCGCCACCATATTGCCGTTGGAAACCGTGGGCGGAACGGTTAGCGAACTCGTGATCTTTTGCCAGCCGCTTCCGGTTTTCGGCACATCTATTGCGATCGGGTACGCGTAGGCCGTTTCGGTAGAGTCCGTGCACTGGGCGTAAAGCCGCCAGGTGGAGGAAAAGCCCGACTGATTGTAAACCCACGCCTCATAATAATATTGGTCTCCAGGATTGGCGGCCAAAGCATCGGTCTTCAAAAGAGTGCAGGTCGCGGTCGGGCTGGTAAATCGCACTGAACTACCGACTGGCCTGTTGGCAGGCTCAGGGCCGACGCTGGTAAATTCGGGATGATTGGCCGACCACCCGTCGATCCCTTGTGAAAAGTCGCCATTCAAAAGAACGTTTGAGAAGTCTGTTACGACCAGCTGCTTGGACGTAATCGAATTGGCCGCGATCTTGTCGGCGCTCACCGCCCCTGCAGCCAGCTTCTCCGTGGTGACCGCATTCGCAGCGATTTGATCCGCCGATACGGCACCCGCTGCAATCTTGCCTGCAATCACTGAATTGGTGGCGAGCTTGTCAGATGTGATTGCGTTGGTAACAAGCTTCGGGGTTGTGATGGCACCGTTAGCGATCTCGGTCTGAGTGATCGTGCCTGGACCGACTTCAGCCTCGATAGGCGCGTAGGATGTCCCGCCCCACTGATAGAGCTGCCCGCCATAGAAGATCGTCGAGGTGGACTTCTGTGTGGGAAGTGGTCCGCTGCTGACGATCGTGACCGGCTCTATTCCGCTGGCGAACTTGGTCGCGGCAATTGCGCCATCTGCGATCTTGGCAGCCGTAACGGCGCCCGTGCCAATCTTATCGGCAATGACGGCGCCGGTCGCGATAACCTCCGCGGTCACGGCCGCAACCGCGAGCTTTGCCGTCGTCACCGCCTTCTCGGCCAGCTTCAGGCTGGTGACGGCCTCGTTCATGATCTTGGCGGCCGTGACGGCGGCGTCGGCGATCTTGGCAGCCGTTATAGCGTTGTCGAGGACATCTTCCGCCGCGATCAGGATGTTCGGCGTCGTCACATCGATCCAGCTGGACCACAACGTCTCGCGCTGAGAGAAGGGCACGAATTTTCCAGCGACCTGATAGACTGTGTTCGGCAGGAACTGTCCGTTCAGGATCCATTCGTAAGGCGATGCATAGGGCGTCTCGTCGCTGTCGAATACGACGGCAGCGGTCGCTTTCAGCCGAACCTTTACCCATACCTTGGCGACGTCTTTCTGCTGAGAAGAGCATCGAACCAGAATCGATGGCCGCCTTGCGTTGCCCGCAGCATCACGAAACTCTGCAGGTTCCACCTCCCAGCCGTACATAGGCTGAGGGGCCGGACGAATGACACCGACAGCTCCATCAACAGGAGGGTGGAACTCTAAATCGCTGTTCCAGTCGTAGTCGGCCGGGTCGACTTCGCGAATATCAACCATGACATCGAGGTTGGCGCGATCGGCAACCCCGTCGATGATCATCAGCTTATTGGCGTAACCGTTGCGAACCGACGTCCACGCGAAGACGGTGCCAGGTGTGGCGTAGGCCCAGAACCGCGGCGGCAGGACGAGCGTGTGCCGGCGGAAGCGGCGCGCTTCTTCCAGTGCGGATTTCATTAGCCTCTGCACTTGCTCCGCATACGGCACGAAATCCAGAGGCACGTCAGCCATCAGCCGGCGGCCACCGTCAAGCGTTTCGAGGTCGCTGCGGTAGAGCGGAGGTGCCGTTTTTGGCACCCATCCGTCGGCTGGCGAGGGATAGGTTGCCGAAATGCCATTGATCGTGTCCGCGAGACCGAGGAACGGCGTGAAGGTCTGCTCTTCCGTCGACAGGATGTCATCGTCGCTGAAGGAGATGACCGGAGCGTCCGGCGCACCGCAGAGGAGCCGGTAAACGCCACCAACTTCCGAGATCTTGCCTTGGCACGAAGTGAGTATCGCTTCCAGCGCAGTCGTCAGCGGGGCATCCACCTGGATTTCCCCGGCGCTGCGATAGGTCGGTTCTGGACCATCCGCACCTTCAATGGGCGCGCGACACTTCGCAATCTGCTGGATCCAGTGAGCCACGGGCAGACGGGCGGCGGGCAGGTTCTGAAGGCCGTAGAACCACTCTCCTTCATAAGTGATGCCGCGAAGCAGGTTATATAGCTGGACTGCCGGCAGATGGTCACCGTCGCCGCCCCACGTGGCGGGATTGCTTGCGCGATGCGATCCGACGCCCCCTACAGTGCTGTCGCGTGACGGATCGTAAAGCTTCAGACCATCCACCACGAACTTAAAGGAGGGGATGCCGGAGAACTTGTTCGCTGACACCAGCGCCGTGACAACGACATAAGCCACGCCGCGCCCGATCCGATTACTGTTCCATTGCCGGTTGGCATTCGAGGCGTAGGTGGTCAGTAGCGTATCGGCGGCGGTTTGCGTGCCGTCGTAGAACTTGATCCAGAGATTGTCAGCAAACGCACCCGTCGCAGCGAGACCCAGCATGGTGTTGCCGCCGAGGGTGATCTTCTCGCCGTTGCACCAGAATTCCTCCAGCCCCCCAACAGGAAGATCGGAGAGGGCAATGACCTGCGTCAGGTAAGCGTTCGGTGTGTCGTTGTCCTGCCCCCAGGTGTTGACCCACACGAGCGAACCAGCGGTGGCATAGCGACCAAGGATAAACGAGCGCGGCAGATCTCCGCCGCCCTGGATGGTGCTGTTGATCGCAAAGTTCTGGGATGCACTCGGCTTGCCTGCGAGCGCTTGGCCGAGAAGGCTGACGCCAACCCCAACAGCGGTCTTGAGCAGGAACGTGCCGATCGTGCCGAGGCCGCCAATGAAGGTCGATACTGCCGTGATGGCTGACGCCACGGCTGTGAAAATTGCCATCAGAAATTCCCTGGAAGCGTCAGAGCGACTTCATGAAGTGAGTTTCGACGGCTGCGTATCCGCGCCGTTCGTAGATCTTGGAGATGTCATTGCTGACAAGAGAGGCCATGCCGACCGAGACGCAGCCGGCAGCGCGCGCCCAGGCCTCGTAGGCATCAAGCATTTTCAAGGCGCAGCGCCCGCGAGATGACGGGGCGATATACCAAACGGTTTCCTTGGCGATGCGCCCAGCGCCGAAGGGGTGCTCAAACGCGACTGCCATCAGCACGCACATGGCCGGTTCGCCGGCCACAAGCACACAAGCCATAGGGGAATGAAAATGTTGCTGGAAAAGCTGGTCCGCGTAAGCCGCCTGAAATGGGAAGGTGAAGCCGGCCGCCTCATGACTTTCCCGAAGCAGGGCAACAACCCGATCACGGTCTGACGACGTCGCGTTCCGCACCTGCATCAGAATATCCCGAGGAACTTCTTGCGCTTCTTCTGGGTCTGGACCTTGCCCTTTTCGCTGCCCCAGAAGACCTCCCACTCCTGCACCGTCGCCGCGTCCTGGTAGAACGTGTCGTTCGGGTCGCGCAGGATCTGGGTTGCATGGCTGCGGGTCGAAGTATTGGCGCGCGTCATCTCCTGCGTATGGCTGGCGCAGGTCAGCGTGACCGATCCTTCCTCGTTCTCGCTCGGTGTCGTAATCTCAATCTGGTCGACAAAGCCGACAAACCGGCATTCCGCTGGCGCCACCATCTGGCGCGTGTCCGGATTGAACAGGCCGCGGTAGATCTCCACCCGAGCCTGCTTGCATTCATACTGCCGCACGAGGATCGCAACATGCTCGGAAACTTGAGACATGCGGATGGTGACGTTCTGCACGGACAGGTTCGATACGAGCGGGATATCATCGATCTGCACCAGTGTGCCCGAACCAAACCAGTCACGTGTGACCATTGCGCCTGTGTCAGGGTGGATGACGGACGCCGAGATGTTGCCGACGCCCGACCACATGCCATCAGTGACAGGTGCATTCGTCACCCGATCGCGCGCCACGATCCAGAGGAAGTCGCGCGCCACCAGTTGCCGCGCCTCGAGCGCAGCGAGGTTTTCTGCCGAGATGTTTCGCATTCTACCGCGCCTCCAACGCCTGGAAGCTGACGGAGCCGCGACCCGTCGCCAAGTCAGCCGTGGTAGAGACTGAGCCGGGAACAATCGACATGATGCACGATGGCTGCTTCACCAGAACCTGCACACCAGCCACAACGCCAGGCCATAGGTGCGGACGAACTTCAAACTGAGAGGTTGCGCCGCCGCCAGCCGCGGTTGCCGGCTCCATCACCTGGTGTAGATCCCGTGTTCCGATCTGCAGGAAATCGCCGACCGACGCCTTGTAGCCGGAGGGCAGACCTCCGACCGCGATAGCCTTGCGGTTCGCGTTCACCGTCGCAAGCTGCGCCGTGCCGGAGAAAGAGGCTCCCGTTGGCCAGCTTCCATTCGGATAAGCGATCGGGAAGCAGCGCGACTTAGGGAACGCGCGGAAGGTCTTCAACCCGTTCTCCAGGCTCGCGAGGCGCGCCCGCCAGTAATCGAGCTCGTTCGGCTTCATGACGCGGCTCTGCGCCGTCATCCTCCAGAGCGGGTCGCCGATATCCTTGACGATGGTCGCGCCGCCGGCCGTGCGGGATTGCTCCTGCCGCCAGAACAGTTCGAACTCTGTCGACCAACCGGGAAAGTCATCCCAGAACGATAGGGGCAGCGGATAGGTAATGGTCATCGGCTAGCCCAGCTTCACGTTGCGCTTTTGCGCCGACCGGACGGCTGCCTCGACCCGGCCCTGCAGCTCAGTCTGCTGCTTGGCGACGACCTGCTCCAGCCGGGCAACGGCCGCCGCGTCAGCACCGCGAGCGTCAATCTGTGGGGCGTAGGTGAACGCCATCCCTCCGCCCGAGGCAGCTTTTGCACCTCGGGGAATCACGACTTCGCCACGCTGCAGGATCGCGGGCACCTCGCCAGGCATAAGGCCCGCTACGCCACCCTTGTGATAACGCTTCGCGCCTGCAAACACCGAAGGCGACACAGCGCGACCATGACCATACCCGTCACTGCCGGCAACACCGCCGCTGTGAAGAATTCCGGGAATAATCTTGCCGCCAAACAAGCCGCCCTTGCCACCTGATGTACCGTCAAACAATCCGTCAAACGCGGAGCTGATGAGACGGTCGGCAAGGCGGTCGAGAGCATTGGAGAGGATGTCGGCGCCACTCTTGCCGTTGCGGAGATCCGAGACAATACCTTCGAACACGTCTCGGCTCACGTCGCGAAGCTCTTCCATCGCCTCCTTGTTGGCGCGGATCGCGTCACGCTCAGCATATGTTGCCTCTACAATGCTCTGGATCTGTGCTCGCTGTTCTGGCGTGGCAGCAGTGCCAGCGCGACGAAGGGCATTGGCAACAGCACGCTCTTCATTTGTCATGGAGAGAGCGGCCTGCTCGAACTGAAGCTGCTCGATCAGATCGGTAACAGCCTGCTTTTCACGCTCGGCTGCCTTCGCAGCCTTCTCCCGTTCGGACGCAGCGCGTGATGCAGACCTGCTCGCCCCCGGCAAACCTTCCAGTTCCACAAGCGGACGCCGATTGATCGTCGGTCCCTCGAACGGTAAGTCAGGGTCAGACGAGCCTTGAATAGCACCTTCCGGCTGGCCGATGAGTCCGCGACCGCGCCAGGTATTAGGGTCGTTCATCCGTGCCTGTGCCTGGGCAATGGCGGCATTGGTCTGGCGAACGGCATCCGATGCATTGAGGGCCGACCCGGTCAACTGGTCGAACATCGACTTGAATTCAGAAAGCGCAGGAATTCCGCTGCTGTTGATCGCAGCGGCAAGAGTGTCCTGTACCGCCTGAACATCCTCAAGCTTCAGAGACCCGTCCTCTGCGGCGCTGGAGAACTTGTTGAAAGCTTCCTGCAGGGCGACAATGGTTTCGGTTTCTTCCCCCGCGCTTTGAAGCTGCGAAACGAGGTCAGCTACAGCGACCGCGGCGTCTTCGATCTGTTTCCGAACGGGCGCTAGTTCACGCTCGTTCACGATGCCACCGGCCTCATTTAGTTGGGCCGCCCGGGCCGTCCTCTCCAATTCGTCGGCATATTCCCTAAGCGCCGGCACAGCATCGCCCCAGCGATCTGCAACCTGCTGGATCAGCTGAGCCTGCTGCTTAAGCATCTCCTCCGACTTGTCCCCCTCGGAGAGGAGCGAGGTGAAGTATTGGATGGCCTCGCCACCGAGCGCGATGATGGCGATTGTCGCAAGCGAGACAGGGTTGATCAACGATGTGAACGCGCCGGCAAGGGCGCCTACAGCCGCTCGCGCGCCGCCCTGTCCGAGAACCTGGTTGATCTGCGTGCCCTGTTGCAGGGCGATGAGGAACGGCGACTGCCCACCTGCAAGCTGTACGCCGATGTCGTTGAGCTGGGCCGCAAGATTAGCCGTCTGAAGCCGAGACGTATTCACCGCCCGCTCGAACTGCTTCGCTCCGTTTACCCCAGCACCGAAAGCGCGATTGCTGTTGGCAGCCACCCCGGCGAACGCACCAGAAGCAGCTTTGTCGATGCCTCCAAACGCAGCTTCGATTGCCTTCGTGTCGCGCTGCGTCTGCCCGACCAAGCCCTTTAGCTGCCGCTGAATTTGCCGCACGTCGGCGCTGATGCTAAGCACCAGTTGTTCATTGTCAGTGGCCAAGGGAGACTCCTATGGAGGGATGGCTGAAAACATTGATTGCAACAGCCTGCGCCGTCGTGATTGCCGGCGGCGGATATTACGCTTGGTCGGAATACAAAGCGGCTGATCGGCGTAAGCTGGTCGCGCAGAGACTTGCTTGCACCGATCGTCTTCGAGGCATGGAGAAGGGTGTCATCCCGTCTGACAACCAACAGTTCCTGACGAGGTGCATGTTCAACGGATTCATCAGCCAAGCGGACTTGGACAGAACCAGCAAGCGCATCTTAGGCAACTAAGCCTCCAGCATCTCCCAGAGCGCATCCTTCTCCGCTTCGCTGAGCCTCTTGTCGCTATCCGGATCGTTAGCTTCCATGAAGCCGTCCAGAGCGGCAAGGTATTCGAATGGGGAGCACGCTAGCGTTTCTGCCGGCGTCATGCCCATCGCTATTCCGTTCCCGATGATGGCGGCAAACCGGAGCTTCCCGTTCGGGAGCGGGACTTCCGCTTTCCTCGACTTGCCGCCTCGGATTTTTTTCCGACTTCTTCCTCCGGAGCGCCAACCACACCAGCACCCAAGACCGTTTGCGCGATGACGAGGTTTTCGAGCGGACGGCGCCCTTCAACTTCGGTCTCGACCAGCTTCAAGGCATCACCCTGCGGCATGCCGGCGCCGATGAGACCCCATTTGATGACTTCGGAAATGTCTTGGAGCCGCCAGCGTCCGGTAACCAGTCGGTCCAGTACCACATAAGGCCCAGCATCGCAGGCCTCCTGGATCTTCATCAGCTCGCGCCAGGCAAGCTTGAACTGTGTCCTTTGGCCGTTGAAGACGACCTCGCAGGAGCCGTCTCTGCTCATCAGCCACCAACCGGCGTGACAACGCGGGTCATCTTGCCATCGCTCTGGAGAGAGACGTTACCCGAAACGCGGCGGCCATCTTGAGCGCCAGCCTCGAAGCTCTCAACATGAGCCTTTCCGGTCCAGGTGATCGTCTTCGCCGGGAAATGCCATTCAACCTTGATCGGGATGGATTCGACATCTTCCACTGCGTCAAGCCATGTCTCCACGCTCTCTGCCGCGAGCAGGCCTTCGCCGCTGATCGACATGGACATGGAAGTCGCATCTCGACCGACCCAGTTCACCGCATCCGGGTTGTCGCAATCAGGGATGTTTACCTCTTCCAACCCCTTGTTGATCGTGACGCTGCGCTGATTGAAGCCGCACGGCGCGGTGTAGACGATCGGGGTTGCGGCGTTACCGAGGAGGACTTTGATATTCCCGCCGCGGATGGTTGTTGGGTCTGCCATAGGGGTGTCTCCTGTAGTGGCGGTTAAGGCTGCTCCGCGATGGCTTCGAAGGTCATCACGGCATGTGAGGTCAGGCCATCAGGGTCGCGGAGGAACCGCGTCTGCCGGTGGCGAAAACTAACAAGTGCGTTGGTCGGGATGGTGAGATCGGGCGTCTTGAGCGCCTTGCGGATCTCGTCACTGATCGCTTTTGCTTCAGGGAAGCCTGTAGCGCGCGACCAGACATCGATGTCGAGCGAGATCTCGAAGCCGTCGACGCAGTCCACGTCGTCGCTGGTTTCGTCACCTTCCCCTACGGTCACGTATGGGAAGACAGCGTTGTCGGGAACGGCGTCGTAAACCCGCCCCTTGTTCAGCGCCGTCAGCGCAGCAGAGGCCTTCAGGCGGGAGACAATCGCTCCCTGCAGTTCAAGGCTCGGTGATGCCATGTTACTTGCTCTTCGCCTTGTTCACGGCCTTGCGGACGGCCGCAGCCATCTTCGATCGGACCCTCTTCCGTTCCTGTCGCCATGTCGGGAAGATGTGCGGGCGCTTCGCCATCTTTACGGTGCCGAACTCCAGGAACCGCCAGATGTAATCAGCGAACACACCGGTCGCGTTGGGGTCTTTCGTGTTGCTGTTCGATGCCCCGCCGCCCAGAGCACGCTCTTTTGGCCGATCGGCAAGGCGGGCTGCTTGGATGCTGGCCTGGTAGGCGCCCGTTCGTGGCCCAGGAGCGCGAGGCTTGATCTTGTTCGCAACCTGCTGCGCGCCCTCCATTTGCGCCTTCGCCAGTTCCTTCTCCGCCTCAGGAACGATGCCGCTAAGCAGCCGCATCGCCTTCTCGCGACCGAGCATCTTCGCCTTGATTGCCATTACGAGGCCACTCCAGACTGGATCTCCAGATAAACCCAGCGCGGGTCAGTGAGGGCATCGACGATCTTCACTGCGTAGGTGGGGCCGGTCCATACCTGATCGTCGCCTTCGCCGGTCCATGCGCCGTTTCGCAAGTCTCTTACCTGCCAGTCGCTCTCGATTTGCCGCGTCTGTGAGGAAGAGCGAAGGTAGACGCCATACAGATTGCGGCCTTCCAGCCGCGCGGCCACCACAGCCTCGGAGCCGCCGCGGGAGCGGACAGCCGCCCACACCTCGAATTGCTCCTTGAACTTGCCCTCGGTGTTGCCGTATCCGTCGTCAAACTCCACTCGCTTGTCGAAGGCAAGCCGATGCTTCAGCTCTTGGGCGGTGGGCGTTTTACTTGGCGCCATCGGTTGTCTTACCGGATGGCTTGCCCTCGGACGGACGTCCGGCGTCAGGGATCTCCTCCGCCTTGCCGGCTGCGATCGCTTGCTCGGCGCATTCCTTCTTGACGGTCTCCTCCATGCCGGCCTTGTAGCCGATGGTGGTCTGCATAGTCGGTTTGTAGTCGAAGTCGGCGGTGAAGCGGACGCGGGTCATGGCTTTCTCCTAGATCGAGAGGGTGAGGTATCGGGATGTTAGGTCTTTCTCGACCCGATCGAGAACATCAGAGTTCGTCTGCGCGGCGGCATCGAAATGCTTCTGCACGCGCAGGATGATCGCCGTCTGGATATCGGCAGGCACCTCTCCGATAGGCCAGCCGGCGACGTATTCGATGGAAATCGGGGCGTCTTCGTAGAGATCAACGGGTGCAGTGAAGCCCCGATCGAAGCGAACATAAGCCTCGCCTCCGCCGGTATGCTTCAGCGCGTACTTGTCCGCGGCAACCGTGGCAATCTGGCCTTGGTCGTTGCGATACTTCACAGAGGCTATCGAGGTGACAGGGCCGACTTTGAGGCCCATCTTCTCCTCAAACCGCCCGTAGTCCTGCCGCCACGTCTGCTCGACGATGGCAATGCCAAGCACGCCGCTCCAGCCTTCATAGTGCTGGACGGCAGCCTTGATCAGCCGCTCGATCTCGCCGTCGGTATCGTCCCCGTCCACGCGCAGAGCGGTCTTCACGTCCTCAACGGAGATGGGAAGATCAAGGTCAGCCGAAGGCGTGACGCGGACGGGTCGGAACATTATTCATCAGCCTCTACAACAGCAGTCGGAGCGGACGTTGCCGACGTTGAAACGCCTTCATTCGTCGCCGTCACCGTGCAGCTCATGGCAGAGCCAACGTCAGCAGCGTCGAGCACGCGGGTGGATGCAGTAGCGCCCGCGATTGGAACGCCAGCCCTGAGCCACTGGTAGGCATAGGCGTCAGGCGTGTTGGTCCACGTGCCTGTCGAGCAGGTGAGCGTCTCGCCTTCCGTAGGCGTGCCCGTGATAGCCGGCAGAACGGTGTTCTTCGGCTTCTTGCCGGCGGCGTCGGCCGCGCGGCGGTATGCGGCCTTGCCGCGTGTTCTCTGGATCTGGCCAACCATCTTATTCGCCCTTTTTCTTTCGGGGGGCTGCGGCTTTGTTGGCCACGGCCGGCGCCATCTTGTTGTCCACCGCAGGCGCTGCCTTTTCCTTCACGATCTCAACAGCACCACGCGCCACAAGGCGCTTTGCGTCGAGGTCCGGGTATTCGACAACCGAGCCGGCGTCTTTGCCGTCCAGAGGGCGGATGAGTTTGACTTTGGTGGTCATGGTGGCCTCCTGTTACGAGAGGGAGGAGCGGGACATTGCTGCCCCGCCCTTCATTTCATCAGGCCACGCGGCCCAGATCGCCGTAAACGAGGGCGGCTTCGCGATAGATGGCCAGTGCCAGGCGCTCTTCAGCGCGGATGGTGACCTTGTTCTTCACGAAGTTGTCCTGGTCTTCGGTCGAGACTTCGACAGTCGCGTCCTGGCGGTCGAAGATCTGTGCAGCGAGGTTGAAGGCGCCAACGAGCGCCTTATCGACGCCGATCGCCTGCGTTTCGATGACCGGAAGCCCCCAGAGGCGCTTCTGGATCGTGCCCTGCGGGTCACCAATCAGGTAGCCGCCGGCCGTATCCTTGGCCATTTCGATCGCAGCCATGTCGATCGGGTTCATGACGATGCCGTTTGCCGGGTACTCAGCGAGAGCAACCTGCAGGATCATCAGGCGAACCACGTCAACCGGAGTTGCAGCCGTGAGGCTACCCGGCGCCGAATAGGCGGTGGCGGCGGTGATGAGGCCTTCGAGGTTCTGGCCAGAGCCGGAGCCGTTGAGAAGCTGCTGCTCTTCAGCATAGGCAAGGCCATAACGCAGGCGTTGGTCGATCATCGAGCGAAGACCCGGCGCATCGGCCAGGATCTGCACCGAGGCGCGCATCCAGTGAGCGATGGTGCGAACCGGAGCGGTTGCATCCTCGAACTGGAGCTCCGACTGGGGCTTGGTGGCACCTTCAGCGACCGGAGCCGCGTTGTTGGTGAACAACTTCTCCTTGTCGTACTCGATCGAGTTGGAGTTGGTGTTGCCCTGCGCCAGAAGCGCGCGGATCGTCATGCGGCGCTGCGGCAGTTCAGTGCCAGAAACGCGCTGAGGCTGGACCAGCGATCCAACAGAGCCGGCAGCGTCGGTCGTGAGAGACGTGATGTCCTTCACTTCCACGATGTGGCGGCCACGCGGGCGGGTCTGGCCGGCGAAGGACTTGAAGCCCTCGTCTTCCACGAAACGCTCGCCGGCAGTGCGGCCGTTGTCGCCCTGCTCGCGGTTGCGGGCCATCTTCTGCTCCATCTCATCGAGACGAGCCTTGGCTTCCGCCAGCGCGGTGATGGCCTGGTCGGCAAGCTCCTTGGCGCTCTGCGCCATCGGCGTGCCCTTCTCGGCTTCGGCAAGTGCCTTCTCGGCAATTTCCTTCACCTTGTCGTGCTTGGTGTCGAAGTCACGCTTGACCTCTGCGGCAAGCTCGGCCGCAGTTTTCTGTTCCGACATGGGAACCTCCTGTTTTGGGTTGATTTGGGCCCTCAGCCCATCAAGGCGCGCCAGAAGGCAACGCCGTCTTCAGCCGCATTGGCAGGTTCCCCCTGCCCTTTCAGGTGGAGACGCGCGGCGCGCTCCGCCTGCGAGTTGGAAAAGCCCAGCCCCTTGAGCCAGGTTTCGAACTCGCGCTCTGACAGCCGGTCCCCGGCCTTCAGTTTCTCGGTGAGGTCGTGGACGGCCTTCGCCGCCTTCACGCTTTGCACGACCGCATTCTCGTTGGCGCCGACAGACACGATGCTGACCTCAACCAGATCTAGCTTTTGGAGCGTCCAAACGCCTGTTTCCGTGTCGACGCTGTACTCCTTGATGCGATAGCCAATCGACAGACCGTCGATGTCGCCGGCCTTCAGGAAAGCGTAGGCTTCGCGGCCGCGCTGAACTTCCATGTTCAGCCGCCCCTTCATCAGCAGGCCATGATCGTCTTCCGACGCATCAAGCCATTTGCCGATCGGCTCGTCAGCGTTGTGCTGCCAGAACAGCTTGGGCATCGTGCCCTTTGCCTTGTGCTTCGCGAGGCTCTCCGTGTAGGCGCCAGGCGCGATTACGTCGCCGTAGGCGTCCGGCTCGCCGCCGAACGTGGAGCCGTAGCCCTCAAACTCGCCGCTATCCTTGAGAGACTTGATCTCAAGAACTGGCGCTGTCTTCTTGTCCATCTCGATCTCCGTTGATGGCGTTTGCGAGCGGGATGTCCTGCATCTGCACGGTGATTACGTCGCCGCCCTCGATCGGCGGGTCATTTTCAAGCGCTCGACACTCGTTGCGGGTCTTGATCCCCATGCGGATTGCCTTCTCGTAGGCGTCATAGCGGCTCGTCGTGTCGCCGCGGAGCAGGCCATCGAGGTTGAACTCGATCGTCAGCCCCTGCGCGCGGCGCTCGGAAAGAGGCACCAGCTGCTTTAGAACGGACTGCTCGATCCGTTTCAGGCGCTTGCGAAGGGCAAACTTCTGGAAGCCGAGGACATCCACCTCTTTGCCAGTGCCCCAGTTCGACGACTTGTCGCCAAACCCGACCATTGCCGGCGGCACACCGAAGATGCGGCAGATCTGCTCGCCACTGAACTTGCGGCTCTCGAGCATCTGCGCGTCTTGCGGGTTGATCGACAGCTGCGTCCACGTCAGACCGTTATCGAGAAGCATCGGCCGGCCCTGGCGGATCGACCCCATGTATTTCTTTTGGAGATGCTGTTCCAATTCGTGGCGCTGCTCGGGCGTTAGCTGGACCTCTGGCTTCGTGGACAGCACGCCGCTAGGGTTCACGCCATTCTGGAACATAGAGCCGGCGGCATTCTCAGCGGCCATCGCATCATCAAAGACATTCCGGCATGCAGACAGGGTAGAAGTCCCGCCGAGCGCGTCCCCAAATGAACCGCGGATATGCAGAACATCGGTGCCCGTCTTGACGACGCGCCGCCCGTTGTCCGTCCATTCATATTCAAGGTCGCCGTTGCTGAGGCGCCGCACCTTCACCAGATCCGGCCGGATCGGGTAGAGCGACGTGATCGCGCGATCTGACGCCCGCCGCTCCATCAGTGCGTAGGCGTTGCCGTGCAGCTCAATGCTGGCCGCCATGATCTCCCAGAAATCAACCGCCGTCTGGTCGAAGTTCGGGCTGTCATGGAGCACGAAATAGAGCGGGTGATCCTTCGCAACCCGCCGGATTCCGTCGTCGCCCGTGCGGTAGACCATGAGGGGCAAGGAGGCGATCGTACCGGCGATCAGCTGGACGCATGCCCATGTGGCCGAGAGGCCTACCGCAGCGCCTCCCTGGGCAGCGCGATAGTCACGATAATCTGCAACGGTTACCTGATTGGTGACAAAGTTGTCGCCGTGCTCCGTCGACACAGCCCCGCCACGCCAAGGCTCGATATCTTTCGCACCGTCGAGGCGCAGAAGTCGCGACAACCAGCTCATGCATAACTCGCAATCCAGGAATCGGCATCGAAAGCCGAGGGGGCCACCGGGTTCCTCATCATGACCGTGACGGCATCGAAAAGCGCCATCACCGGGTCAATCTTCGCGTCACCCGCGTTCTGTTTCGTCGCGCGGATAGCCGTCGCGGTCGGTTCAATCTTCAGGTTGCTGACGCACCAATCCATGAGGGCGGATGGCGCATGCCGGAGCGTGCCGTTCGCGAGCTTGCGTTCGGCGGTCTTGATCGCGTTCATCATGTGCCAGCCCTGCGGAGCACCGATGAGGTTGCCGGCTTCCTGCGTCACCTCGATCTCGGCCAGCGCTTCGATCATCTCACCAAGGCCGGCGGGATCCACAGCCACCGAGGCGAGCAAGCCGCGGTCCTTGATATCCTTGATAATCTCGATGATGCCGGAAATGTCGTCCAGCTCGTCGTCTACGATCGTCAGCAGCCCGTCGCTCTTGAAATCTTCCAGCTTCGAGGCGATCGACTTGCGCCGCTCCAGGACACCCTTGTGGCACCATGCGTGCGACCAGGAGAGCCAGTCTCGAGTGCCCTTCTCCCGGCCCACCACCGTAAAGCCGAACAAGTCATCAAGGCCGCCGCCGTCGATGCCGACCACCGCAACCTCAGACCGAGCCAGCAGGCTTTCGAGATCCAGACCGTGTTCCACTCGCACCGTCCAAAAGTCAGCACCAGGCCACCGGTTTGACCGGAGGTTCATGCCGATCTCGATGTTAAGGTGCTTGGCAAGGAAGGTGTTGCGGGTCTCGCTGTCCTTCTGAAGCTCCTTGACCAGCTCTTCCTCGATCCATTCGCGGCTGACCGAGCGGTCCAGGTTCGGGTTCGTCACGTAGAAGTTCGCCGGATCCAGATATGCCTCAGCGTCCAGCATGGCCTTGGGGAACTCGTAGATCACGCCGAGGCTCTTCCGGTCGGCAATCTTGCCGTCGCGGACCTCGCGGAAATAGTCGAGCTTGTCCTTGAACACCCCAGCCGGCGGTGCATCGCTCTGCGTCGACAGGTAGATGACGAACCCCTCCGGCCTAGACACCAGACCGCCGGTGGCTTCCCGAAGCATCGCGTCAGCGTTGTTGCGCTTGCCGAAGATCCAGAGCTCGTCCACGAGCACAAAAGCCGCTTTCTTGCCGCCTACCGTGTCCGTGTCAGCCGCGACCACCTTCAGCTTCGCGCCTGTTATCCGGTGCGTGATGGTGCGGAAGTTGTCTTGGATGTGCAGGAGGTCCGACAGATCAGGATCTGCGCGAACCATGTCGGCCGCTGGGCCGTAAGAATTGTTCGCGATCTCGATCGTTGGCGCCAGGATCAGCAGTTCCGCCGAATGCCGCCAATTGCGGATCAGCGCCGTGAGCATGATGCCGGCCGCAATGGTCGACTTCGAGTTCTTCTTCGAGATCAGCAGGAAGAACTCTCGGATATTCCGCTTTGCCGCCTCATGGTCATAGGCGCCGAAGATGGCCCTGACGAAATCAAAGACCCAATCCTCGCACGCCTCGCCAAAGGTCGGGCTGCCTGGCGCGTCCACGATCTTCAGCGACTGGAAGACCTCCAGCGCAGCCTCCGCCTCATCCGGGAAAAGCGGCGCGAACGGGATCAGGCTTTCGCCTTCAATGATCCGGCGCTCCCAATCCGGGCAGCTTGTGTCCCAGGTCACTTGTCGTTGCTCACAACCAGCTTAGGAGCCGCAGGAGGGGCGAACCGGCCCCCCACGTTCTGGGCCGCGATCTTCTGCTCCTGCTTTTTGCCAAGCTTCTCTGCCTTCGGCTTGGGCATCTTCCTGTCCTGTGCCTGAGAGGCTGCAACCTGCTCGATCATCTTGTTCTGCGCAGCCACGTTGCCGCCCATTGCCGAGCGATACCGAGCCATCAGCAGATCAGCACGCACCTTCGCAGTGCCCCGATCTAGCTCAGAAGAAAAATGCTTGCGAAGCGTTGGCTCCGAAATGCCCACAGCCTCAGCGATTGCCTCGTTCGACATGCCGCCGGCCTTGAGAACTCGCACCTTCTCGCGCTCGTCATCCGTAGGCGCGTACTCTGGACGACCGCTGTTTTTGTTTCCGGCCATGGCTGAAATTCACGGTGCTCCAAAAAAAATTGTGTACGTGCGTGGGGCGCGGGTCCGGGGCGATGGAGTGCTAGACGCTTTCAACGCCCCCCCTACACAAAGGATTCATTAGCGGCCTCTAGGTTGCCGCCGCACAAATAGGAGCGACCCAAAGTGACTAGAAACCAATACACCGCCACCTTCCTCGTTAGTCTGTCTTCATCGGTCTTCGCCTCAGTAAGCAGCAACCTCATGGTTGAAGGAATTAAGGGCCCTATTAACGACATGGTCGGGGCCTCGCTTCTCGTCCTAGCAGTAGCCGCAGTTTCCGTGGGTTTGGTCGCCGTTGGGCTATTCCTCTTCACGAAGGAAGACAAACAACCGGCGATAGCTATCCCTTCGAACGCCCCGCGACCGAGTCGTTATGCCGGTAGCCACGACATCCTGCTCTACGAAGACGCCATGCGGGCGGAGGAGCTAAGCTTTGTGCACCCACATAGGGAATCCAGTGAGTTCAGGGGGCTTGCCCATAATGGTTCATCCTTACATATAGAAGTCAGCGTGAAGCGGCTTTGAACAGAGCCCGCTTCTGCTTCGGGGCGTCGTGATGGGCTTGCTGTGGACGCACTGGGGTACAGCCCAAGTGCCTTCCGTCTCTGCGGTTTTCCCCTCAAGTCAGCCTCTCAGCTGATATAGCGGTTCACAGGTACTCAGTCCCGTAGTTCTGACCTGCGCTCTTCGGACTGGATGAGGCTATCATGGACAGCCTTGCTCACGGTCTCGATGTTGTCGATGTCCCAGAAGAGAACCGGGTCGCCCTTGTGCCTTACCTTGTGGTTGGCAACAGGACTGTTGGGTGCGGGGTGCTTACCTACGCACAGTTCACCAGTGCGCTGGCAGCGGTAGTGGTCACGGAGGAAGACCGCGTGCCGAAGCCGTGCCCATCTCTCCGTCTTGTACCAGTTGCGCCATGGGGCTGTGTCCCGTCGCTGTTGGTCTCTCGCCTTCTCGTCTCCTGGCATCCTGCCCACTAGAGGCTTGATGGTAGAGACCATGGGCTTGAGGGTCTTGAGCTTAGGCACTCGAGGTGATCTCTTGCTGGAGGAATCAGGAGGACCCGGTTTGCGCAAACTTATTCTAGCTTACGTTCTCGCGGCGTGGGCCGTACCAGCTACGGCATACGCTTATTGCAGCGAACCTAGTGCCCCCTCGTGCGCATCACAGTATGGCGCCTTTGACGACGAGTGGGAGTTCGACCGCTGTAAACGCGAGATGGAGACCTACAGGGATGAGGTAGAGTCCTTCATGACGTGCAATAAGCGAGAGGCGCAAGAGGCCATCGATAAGGCAAATCGCGAAAACGAGTCTGCATCGTCCGACTACAGCAACGCTGTCGATTCGTTCAACCGCCGGGCCCGCTCAAACTAGATCCGATCTCTAGCCGTGTTTTCACGACCGGCATGGGTTGTCTTAAGAGGGTGTGAGCGGAAGCGCGAGCTATTGGCAGCCACGGCTACCTCTATTGGTGGATTGACGCCGGACGAATCTCCGTCTGTCATCGCTAGGCTTGACTAAGCTTGGGAGAATGCAAATGGCTTCACCGGTACTGACAGAGGAACAGATAGCAGATCTCAACGCATTGAGCAGAGAGCATCAGGCTCTCGAAAAGCAAATCCTCGCGATAATGAACCGGCCCGACAGCTCCCCTAGTGACGGAGACATAGAGGGCATCATGATTCTCGCCCAAGACCAGGTTGAGCTTCCCCGGCGAATGCTGGAAGTGTTCAACTCATGCTTCGAAGGTTCTGCCTCTGGCTAGGCGGCGGCGGTCAGGCGGATGGCGGACGGATCGAGCGGAGCGAGGACCCACGTCCGCTTAACCTCAAGAATGCCAGCTCGCGACGGATGGGGGTCATGAGCAAGTGAGCCGTCATGGTAGACGACCATATGGCTGACTCCACGTGGTGACGGGCCAGATGCGAGATAGTAGCCATCGAAGATCCATTCGCCTTCACGGCGGATGTAGCTGATGCCTCGCTCCTCCAGCCAGTCCATCATGGATAGCTCCCATTCCTCCGGTCGCTCACCGACCTCAAGGAAATGCGGAACGTCCGCAAGCGACAGGTTGAGGATGGAAGCAACCGAAGCCTGAACACAATTGCCGCCGACGCCATCGCCAACGAACTGCGTCTGATCGACTGGAAGCATCAATATCCTCTGGCCGGGTTATCGCAGTAGCCGTCGCGATCGTAGTGCTTAGAGCGCTCGACCGGCTTGGTGGCCTCCTGCATGTAGCGGAAGGTCATAGCGTAGCGTGGGTCTGCCCTCATGCGCTCATCGTGGCGAGCGACAATGTCTTCGATGATTTCGCGGGTTGTGGCCATCGCTAATGCCTGGAGCGGATGGTTATGCCGTTCGCGATGGCGTAGTTGATGAGGTCGTATTGGCCATGCCTCGATGCGATCAGGCAGTAACCCTTCGCGTCATAGAGAAAGCAAACCCGCTCGCCGTCGACATCCTCGACAGTGAGGTAGCCTATGCCGTTCATGTCGCAATGCTGATCGAAGACAGCCCTCGCTTCGGCTCTGGTCGCCGCAGTCATAGGGTATGAACTCGGCGTCATGTCTCTCTCCTGGTCATGCGGTTTAACTCAGCCGCTAAACCCTTTATCTCATTGACAACCAACGGTTTTCTTGTTTGACGCACGCTTGAATCAGCGGCATCTTGGTGTCTGCGCACTGAGCGCTACCCCAACAGAAAAGGAATTGCCGAAATGAAAACAGAAGACGCTATAGACGCCTACACAAAGGCCTTCGTTAATCTTCACCTGGCCGAGAAGCGAATGATCCAGCTCCACCTTCGGCCAAGTGAGCGCGCGGAAAGGCGCAACCAACTCGACGCAGCCCTCACCGAATTCGCCAAACTCGATGACCTGCTGTTTTCCTGAAACGACAAACCCCGCTCCAGATCACTCCGGGGCGGGGCTAATGAACCGTAATGAGCGGTAATGGACGCCGGGGAGGCCGAAGCCTCACACACTTACGTGCTCCCGAGCGATGAGGTCCTGCATGCGCCCTATCCGAGCCGTGGCCCGGCTACTGGTAGAACCCAGGGCTTCGAAGCGCATGCAGTGTTAGGGCGGGAAGCGTAACCGGAGGCCTCTACTTGGCCGAACCTCAGCGGCACGTTTCGCTCTTCACAGCGGCCGCTTCCCGATTCTGTCTGCTGGTGCGCGACGGTTCCAAAGCCTTGCGGCTTCGTCAGCATCCTTGCCATGAGGCCCGGAGGCTTCACAGCCGGGAGTGTCGCACTCCACCTGCACCGTTGACGTTGGCTCGCTGTCCGTCTCGATATGCAACTCGAAGCCGCCGCAGAACGGGCAAGGCTTCAACCCGATATCGCTTTCCAGAACCTTGGCTACCATCTACGCCGCCTTCCGCTTCTCGCGCTGCCTGCGGCGTTCGGCTTAGCTCGCCGGATGTAGCTGTCTACCTCCAATTAGCTAGGTCAGATGGACTCGCTCTGATTGTAGAAATGCGGAATATTTCGCCTTGGCTCACGCAGATGAGCTAGAGGGAGAAAGCTATGTCGCATATTGTTCCGGTGCTGTTCAGTGCCCGGTGGTATCCGCCCGTAAACATCGTCGAGAAGACGCGCGTTCGCCAGATCCGCGGCCCCGCAGAAGCGGTTCGCTACATGCGAGACAACTTCACGGTCGCCCGCCCTGCTTGCTCAAGAGCGATCAGCGTCTGCTACGCTGCACTCCGGCTTGAGACGGATCATGACACCGCGAAAATGTTTTTTCTCGCCGCGTATGAAAACGAGATCCACGTGAGCAAGTGCCATTAGAGCATCAGGTGCCCTACCTCGGTCCAAAGGTTACCGCGCCCGGGCCTGCCGGGGTTCGATTACTCTCACCGGAGGCAGAGCAGGGTCGATGTGCGGCTTGGCGTCCGAAGCGCGCCAGTGTGTGACGCAATTTCCGGACGATACCGTTGTTGACGTGATATCTGGCTGAGTTTCGGACACCTGTAAATCCGGGGTGACCAGCCGAAACTGGCCTTTTTGGTTTAGATCGTCCGCAATGGCCTGGCAGATAGCTGTTACCGAGCGAAGTAAAGTTCTTTCGTTCATGTCGTTTTCTGCAGCGAACGCAGAAATCTTCAGCCCTTTACGCACCTTTACCCACGACCAGGCATAGAGCAGCTTCCTGTCGTCTTCGCTTGGTAGGTCGTTCACCCACCGCCAAACCTGTTCCATTCGCCCCAGGGCGGCCGCTGACGCGCTTTCGCGATATCGCGCCGCCTGGTGCCCGTAACTCTCGTCGTAGCGCCTGACGGGCACTGGCATGGCATTGCCGAACATGCGAGGCCCCTTGACGGATGGTGACCGCCGTAGCGTCTCCGCCATCTCGATCACCCGATCCTTTACCGCCTGCGCTGTCCAGTCCTGAAATTTCATGCTGCTTCTCCAAATGCCGCTTCGTCGGGGAGGATGAATGTGAGTGTGAGCATCACGTGCAGCACGTCGCTCATGGCCGTGTCGCAGTTCATGGCTTTTGCCTGCCGGCGCAGGCGATGGATGTTAAGCGCGTTGAACTCGTCGATCAGCGTCGGGCGACGGACGAGTTCAGGATGCTTCGCCAGGAGGCGGGACACCGCCTTGAGGACATCGGCGTAAAGTTCTCGAGCATTGCTCCTGTCACCGGTGAGGAGCATGAGGACGAGGCGAAGATGAGCCTCGCCGTGGCTTTCGCCTATCTCGCGAATGGTCGGCTTGCAGAAGCAGTCCCCCGGCCGTCGGCTGGCTGGGGAATGCTCGCTCGCATCCCGGAGGCGAACACCGCACTCTCGGGTTATCTTGTAGATGTTGACGCGGTGACGCCTCAAGCTTCACCCCTCGCCTTCGCCGCCAGGTATTCCGCAGGATCGATACGCTTGACCGGCGAAGCGGCGCCAAAGGTGCCCAGCTTGTCGTCACGGTACTTCCGCTGGCCGGCCGGGTCGAACTTTGCCGCGGCAACACCGCGAATCCATCCCGGCGCCTTGGCTGCGTTCACCTTCAGGCGGTGCTCCTGCTTGGGCTGGGCCTGCTTATCCCTGCGGCGCGCCTTCTTGCCCTTCTCCCCTTTCTTCGCCTGCTCAGGCTTGCCCCAGAGCACCTTCTTGTTCTTCGGCATCTTGGGTGGCGCGTTGTTCTCGTGGTCGAGCCGATCGAGCGCCCGCCACGCTGCGGCGTTGGTTTCGAATGGGCCATCGACGAGGTGACCGCTGGCATCACTAACTTGATACTGGCCGTCCTCGTTGCGGGTGACATTCAGGATCTGGGTCATTGCCCTGCCCTCCGGATCATGCGCAACCGACGCCATAGCTTGAAGATGTCGAGCAGGATCATTCGCCCCTCCCGAAATGCTGAGGCAGGAGCTTGTGAATTTCCTTGCGCGCTTTGGCGTAAACGCGCCGGCGCACGGGCCTCGCGAGACGATCGACGGCGAAATCGATCTGATCGTCTGCCTCTTTGCCGATTGCATAGAACCGCTTCCGCAGCTCCGTCATCTCGTCCTTTGTTCCGGCTGCGATGACGTTGCCCCGATACTGCGTTTTGGTGACGTAGGCTCGCAGGTGCGTATCCATCTCGTCGACGTGATAGGTTTTCGGCGTTGCGCGCGAGACTCGGTAGAGGTGGAATATCTCGTTCGAAGGGATACAGTCCCAGCCCCCGCCACGGCTCGTGAACCTCTCAAGGTGCTCCGCAAGCGTCAGGCTGTTCGGCCCGAAGGGTTCGTAAAAGGCCAGCACCCACTGCCCCGGCTTGATGTCGACGAAGGTCATGCTGCGCCTCCAGGTTCAGGACGAGGCGCAGGCTTTCCGATCAACTCGGCGGTTTCTATCGCTTTGGTGAGGCTGGTCGCCGCGAAGCCAAGGATGAGGACGATCCTTTCCTGAGCGCGGCGCCGGCTTGGCAGGGACAGCCAAGGGTGTGGTCCATTAATCCGCGCCTCCAGCTCGGTCATGCAATCGACGATGTTATCGATGCGATCTTCGTCAGCATCCGTGCCGCGGTGTCGAACATCCTTTGTGGCTTCCTGATAAGCCTGCCCAATTGCTCCGGACAGCTCGTAGTACCTGCGCAACCAGTTGGCGTAGACGCCGATAAGCTTGTCGAGCGTCTTTGCCTTCTCGGCTTGCGCCGACGCTACAAGTGCGAATGCCTTCAGCGTCTGAAGGAGTTCGACCAAATCCCTCGCACCCATCGGCGGCTGCTTGGGTTGGAAAGAGACGATGTTGGTCATGCTGCACCTCTGGGGTTGTTGCCGGTCGAAGCCCGCCAGGACAAGCACGCGACTTCCCGGTCAACCTCCGACCAGAAGGACGCGATTTCCGATTGCTGCTGTGGCTCGGTCAGACCGAGAGATCGAAGATGGCGGCGAAGAGCGTTCGTAACCTGGCCTGTGTACTGGTCGACATGCGCTTCCGTTCGTTTCGTGCTCAGCTTCCGAGCAACATCGGCGACCTTCGAACGACGGCGGTTGAGCGGGAACAAGAGCACAGTCGCGCTGGCTGATGCATGATCTCTGTCGAAGAGTTCACCCTGCCGCATGGATACCCTCCCAAGAATATAGAGGAATGTCCTTCAAGTATGACCGGTAAAGTACTCCAAGCATGACCGGTGTAGTCTCACTTGAGGTACCGGTAGACGCCTCCAAGTATGACCGGAGTTGCGTTTTCATCACGCAGCCCTCCTGTCTTTCTTGCGGCTGGCTTTTCGCTCCCTCATCCTTTGGACGATGAGCAAGGCTTGTTCGTCCGTCTTGATCCGCTTCCAATCATCGGTAGGAGCAAGATTGCCGATGATCCCGGTAGGAAGGTATGTGAGAGTGTAGGCGCAGGCATCGTGCAGATCCTGTCTGCCTACGCCGGTCTCACGGTTCACCTTCAAGAGCCCGAGCGCTTCGCCAAGCTTCGTCATCGACGACACTGTCGTCCGGTTGAATCCAGCCGCGACGAACTGCGGGTAGCTGAAGAACAACTCCCCGTTCGCACTGCCTTTCTTGCGCATGTGCTCGATTTCGAGAACTTCCAGGAGGGCTTTAAGAGCGCGCGGTGCATTCCGCCATGCGGCGCTCTGCAGGAGATCCAGCCGCTTCGGCACCCATGCGCCTTCAACTTGCCAGCGCTTGTTCTTCATCGCGGGAACTCCCGCCGAACGACGCCATCCTCACGGATCAAGCGAGGCAACGGCCCGCACCTGCGGCAGTAGCGGTTCGGAGCCCTGCCGTTGCACTTCGGGCAACGCGGACCGCTTGTCTCGACGACGTACCGCCGCGGCGGGTATCCCTTCTTCTCGGAGGAGATGGTCACGAATGCGCCCTCCGCACCGTCCGAAAGGTCTTCGCCAGTGTGCAGGCCTGTGCGGCTTCATATACCGTCAGCTCAAAGCGCTGCTTGAGGGTTTGGCTTGCCACATCGCGCGTGCCGCTATCGCCACTGGCGGGCGGTCGAAGCGCTGATGTGATGCTCTGTTGTGGAGAATAAGGCAAAGGAAGGCTCCTCAATGGAATGAGAAGCCGAGTATGTCACCGTGACATCATCAATGCAATGAAAAGCGTCACCGTGACATCATCTTTCCGACGGCGTCTTGTTCCGCTTCAACGACTTTGCCTTAGGCCCGATTTTGTCGGCTACCTCGTCGATGAAGGCGTCGCTCCAGTTCTCGGCAGCCTCCTGCAGGCGAGCTTCCCGTATCCGCTCGAGCTTCCTAGTGAGTTCATCGATCTCGTCGAGAAAGCTTAGCTCAGGATATTCGATCTCCGGATACTTCTCCTCCAACGCAGCAACAATCTCAGCATTCATGCTCCGCCGGTTAGCTTTTGCAGCATCGGAAATACGCTCGCGCATGCCGTCGGGCAGGCGCAACATGAACTTGTCTTGCTCTCTTACCGGCTTTTCGTCGCTCATATCCAATCCATACTGTCACCGTGACACAAAATAAATGATGTCACCGTGACTTCTTTTGTTGACGTCATGATGTCACGGTGACATCTTGAAGTTAACGAAAGGAGTACAAGACGTGGTTAAGAAATCTCAACAGCCCAAACTAATGGTTCGCCTTCCTGATGACGTGAAGACGTTCATCTCGAGCCGGGCCGAATACAACGGCAGCTCGCAAAACAGCGAGGTCATTCGCTGCATCAGGGCGCAAATGGAAGCAGCTTCCGTAGGCAATACAGGTCGTCACGACTGACAAGGAGCAAGCATGACCGCACTTCAACACGCAGTCAAAGCAGCCATCAAGGCGCACCAGAAAGCGGTGTTAGCCGACGAAGGTTCATTCGACGATCACCATAACCCAGTCAGCGAAGAACTCGCAGAACAGACCGGCGCCGCAGAGGTGGCCGCGTTTAAGGTTATGGCGACGGCTCCGTGCAGCACGCATGACGAAGTGCAGGCGAAGCTGCGCTATGTGCTTGACGGATCCGTTGGCGTAAGAACCCCGATCATCGAATGCCTAGGTGACGAGGAATACGGGGCATGGGAAGGGTTCGAAGCCTTTCTCCGCTCGCTCGTCCTGCCGCAGGAGAGCGCTCGATGAACATGCTCACCTCTACCACCGTCACCATGTCCAGCCGTGAGATTGCGGATCTGACCGGCAAGCAGCACCAGCACGTGAAGCGTGACATCGAGAAGATGCTCGGTGAACTGAACGAAGATGCGTCCATTTTTGGACACATCTACCTCGACAGCATGAACCGTGAGCAGACGGAATACCGGCTCAACCGGGAACTGACCGAAACTCTGCTTCTTGGCTACAGCGCTCCGCTCCGCCTCAAGGTCATTCGTCGCCTTCGGGAGCTTGAGGCTGCAGTCGCCTCCCCTCGTCCACTGACCACCACCGAAACGCTGATCCAGATGCTGACCATCCAAGCGGAGGTCGAGCGCCGGCAGGCTGAGCAGGGCGAGCAGATCGCGGTCCTGACTTCTCAGGTGTCCCTGATCACCCAGGCGCACACAGTCCTCGAGAAGATGCCGACCGACTGCGAAGGCATCGAGCGCATCAGGAAGCGCATGAACAAGGAATACGGCCTGTCCGTCACCGTCGTCGACAAGATTATGCGGGACAGTCCGTATGCGCCGACTATCCGCGTGCTGGTCCGCAACCCTCACGCCGAGGGCGTCCACAATTCCGGGTTCTCGATCAAAGAGGTCTCGGCAATCTTCAAGCGCTTCGCTGACGAGGCCAAGCATTCGGCCGGCAAGCTTTACACGCATCCATACATCGAAGGCCGGTTCAAGCTCACCCGCCGCGAATAGTCATGGCTCAAATCTGAACCACACCAGACATTCCTAATCAGCCACGGAGAATACCAATGACAACGCCATCACCGGCGAAGGGCGAAGCTATGCCCAAACCTACCCACGAACAGGTCGCTGACGCGATGCGCGGGCTCGAAAACGATATCCGCGAACTCATGCTGATGGCCGACATTGCGGTCAATGCTTGGGACAACATAGGCCCGCCGAAAACCGTCAACGACAACTGCTTCCAGTACCAATGCACCCGCCTCGAGCGAGACTGCTTCGACTTCCTGATCAGCAATGTCGCGGAACGTGCCAGCGTCCTCCGCGTGCGCTTCGAGGCTGCAATTGATGGAGGGACTTCGCTATGAGCAGCTACAAGATTGAGGAAGTCGATGCAGCCGTCCGCAACCTGAACGACCTTCTGGACGTCATGTGCGAACTTCAGTTCGCTCTTGGAAAGGACGAAATAGACCGCCGCATAAACAGCCTTCTCTGGATCGCCCGCGACATTTCGGAAGGCATTGTCGCCTTCCAAGACAAGCAGGGCGAGGAAAACATCGCGAAATTCAAGGAGAAGCGCCAATGACCGACCGGGTCACGAAGTTCCGCGATGCTCTCGGCGCTACCGATAGCTATCTCCACACCCTGGACATTATGGTCGAAGTTCTCATCGGCAAAGGCGACGTGGCGGACTACGCGGCCTTCTGCCTCATCATTGAGGACGCGAAGAAGCAGATCACGGCAGCACAGCAGCTTGTGGACGAGATGGAGGACGCGCAATGAACCGCCGCACCGTTCTGAAGGCTAGCATCGTCAT
Source organism: Neorhizobium turbinariae (assembly GCF_023223505.1). Lineage (NCBI taxonomy): Bacteria > Pseudomonadati > Pseudomonadota > Alphaproteobacteria > Hyphomicrobiales > Rhizobiaceae > Neorhizobium > Neorhizobium turbinariae. The sequence goes on along the minus strand of NZ_JALPRY010000004.1, from coordinate 122,645 downwards.
CGCTGCTACCAGCCATACCGCCGTCGCCACGGCGGACATTCCTGACCCGCTTCTGGACACCATCCGGGCGTATCAACGCGGGCTGGAAGACTTCAACCGGCTCGCTGGGGGCTTGGACAACGACGAGTGCAGCGCGTTGGCCGATATTACCTATGGGCCACACCTTGACCGACTGACAGAGTGGAACGCGCCAGCGACAACGCTCGAAGGAGCTATGGAGGCGCTTCGCATCTCTGTGAGCGATCAAGGCGGAGTCTACGGCTGCGAAGCTGCTGAGCGGATGGTCCTGGCCGCTCTGGGTTATCTGGAGGGGCTGAAATGAGCCGCCCTACCGTCGCCCTGCCCCGCTCGATCACATCGCAATTCAAGAATGCGGAAATCCTCACCGCCCAGATCGAGGCGGTTACCAAGCACCTGTCTCAACTGATGGACGAACTCCACGGCGAGGAATGCCAATTCGACATCAGCCACGAGGCTGGGGTCGAGTTCATCTTGGTCAGCCCAGGTGTAAAGCGCGGGAGGTCCAGCCGTGGCTAAGTCCGAAACCGATCGCATCAACCGGTGGGAGCATGAGCTTATGGCCCTCACCGTCAACTCCACATCGATGATCAAGGAAGCCATCACCCTGCATCGCCTCATGGTCGAAGACGAAAACAAGCTCTACCACGCCGATGGCAAGCCGAAGGCGAGGAAAGCTACTCGCGATGATGCGGCCGTGCGGGAGATCAAAGCATTTCGGATCTTGCTCCGCCTGCCGTGCCTGACGGCAGAAGAAGCCCAGATGAAGCTCGCCTACTTCCACGAGGCAGCAGACCCCAACGGGTGGTCGAACTTGGACAAGCTCTGGTGGCCCGCGCATCTGGACGAAGATGAGAAGGGCGGCGGCACCATGGAACCGTTGCTCCTGCGGTCGCTCTACGTCAACGGAGGGCTACCGCATGCGAAGTGAAGCGCCGGCCGATCCGTCAACGATGTTCTATCTGATCCGGCAGGCTGACAGCAACCTGCTAGACACCAAGGGCTACACGAACGCCGCGAAGCTGATCGTCCAGGGCCTGGGCGACAATACCCGCGGCCGTGAGATCGACGATGCTCTGCACTCGCTGCTGCTGGTGCTTGACCATGCGCTGAGCGGGCTGGAAACGGCGCGCTCGCATATCGAGGCGATGGACGACATCACCCCTGTGGATAAGTCGAATAGCGGGGAAATTGCCTGATGTCCGCCCCTGCCCTCATCCGCAAGCAGGACATGCAGCGCGCGGCGGAAGTCGCGCAAGAGACTGGCTGCACTGTCGAAATCAAGATTGGTGAGGCCGTTGTCACCATCCGGCCAAGGTCCGAGCAGATCAAGGAAACCGGAATTGACTACTCCCGACCAAGCCTATGAAGCTTCGGGGATGCCAAGAAAGCTCCCCCTCCACGTCACCAAGCAGAAAACCCGCCACGACAAGTGGGTTTTCTATTTTCGCATCGGCAAGGGGAAACGGATACGGCTCCCGTACCCGAACGACCCGACGTTCAAGGCCGCGTACCGCGCTGCCCTGACGGGATCGCCCGTTGAGGTGGCCAAGGTTTACGAGGGCACGCTGCAGTGGCTCTGGGACCGGTACACGACCGAAAGCGCCAAGTGGGCCGGCTATAGCCCCGCCACGCAAAAGCAGCAGCGGCTGATCATGGCAAAGGTTCTGGAAAAGAACGGACACTATGCCCTGTCCACCTTCACTCAGGACGTCATTCAAGAGGGCGTGGATAAGCGGCACGAGACACCGGCGCTGGCCGCGAACTTCCTGAAGGTAATGCGGGGGATGTTTGGCTGGGCGAGGAAAATGCGCTTGGTCGCAGCGGATCCGACTATCGGCGTTGAACCGCCAGGCTACAAGTCAGACGGCTTCCCGCCATGGACGATCGACGACGTGAGGGCATTCCGTCAGCGCCACGAGATCGGGACACCCGAGCGCCTAGCGATGGAGCTGATGCTTCTGACGGGTCTGAGACGGTCCGACGTCGCGATTGCCGGCCGTCAGCACATCAAGGGAAAAGAGCTGTCGCTGGCGACGGCGAAGACAGGATCGAGGATCACGGTGGAGCTCACCGACGATCTTCTGAAGATGATTGAGCAGACGCCACGGAAGGGCCTGCATCTGATCGAGAGCAGCCGCGGCAAACCATTCGTGAAGGAAGCATTCGGGAATTGGTTCAGGGAGAGATGCACCGAGGCGGGCGTGACCAAGTCGGCTCACGGGCTCAGGAAGCTCAGCGCCACACTGGCGGCTGAAGGCGGCGCAGGCAGCCACCAACTGATGGCGCAGTACGGATGGACCAAGCTGGCAACGGCCGAAATCTACACCAAGGGTGTCGATCGAAAGCGTCTCGGAGTCGAGGGCAGCCGCATCGTGGCAGACCAGATCGAGAACATACTTTCCCCTCACCCAATTTCAGGTGAGGGATTCAAACCGAAAAAAGCAATAAAAACAAAGGCAAAAAACTGAAATTGTATCCTTGTCACGCCCACCATCCAATTCGCTGAACAGCAGAGGCTTCCGGGCAACCGGGAGCCTTTTTGGCATTTATAGCCTGTCGTCTCCCGCAGACCTGTCGCCATCTTGACGGCGTCGAGCCGGCGCTCCTCCGAACTCATGACGCTCGGCTGGCACGTCGCCGCGAGGAAACTTCCTGCACGTTAATTGTTTGAGGACGAAAAGGAGCTCGATCATGAAGACAATGCCTCTCGTCGCAATTCTTCTCGCTGCGTCGCCCGCCAGTGCACAACAACACCGCAACTACGAAGTCGCACCGAATGGCAGTGGCGGCTATACCGGCACTTACGGAAACGAAAACTTCGACATTGATACACAGTATGGTGGCGTCTCCGGGCAGATCGGCGGAAGACGTCCCGGCGTGATACAGGAGCGGCCATCGCGGAAGGCGGGCAGCATCGGCGCAACGCAGCGCAACTGCGTCGTCGATGGCAACGGCAATGCCCTATGCCGCTAAACAACGCGCGCTGATTGTGCTAATTGACTCGCCTCAGATCCTGCTTATTCTTGCTCTCTGGGAGGAATGACGGAAGGCGGGTGGCGAAATGCATGTTGTGCTGCAGTCGAAGCTCTTGGATGCCGCGGAATACGACATGGCATCGTCGCGATTGAAGATCTTCATGTCCAACGGGCAGATCCGGGAGTTTTGCGATGTGCCCGACTATGTCATCGATGACCTGAGAAATACTTCCTCCCCCGGCAGCTATTACATGAAGCTGATACGCAACCGGTATCGCGACGCCAGCTTGGGTTAGGCTTCCACAACATCTACTCGAAAGCCCCAGCCCTTGCAGGCTGAGACCTCCCTTGTCGCAACCCTCGCGTGTTCTCAGAAAACAGCGCTGCCGACGGCGAATGCGAAGACCACCAGAACCACGAAGACAACGAGGAAGAGGAAGAACAGGATTTTGGCGATGCCGGCCGTGGCCTGCGAAATGCCCGAGAAGCCGAGAAAGCCGGAAATCAGCGAGATGACCAGGAAAATCAGTGCCCATTTCAGCATGGAAGATACCCTCGATGAATGATGGGCAGATAACGTGAACGAACCCGCGAGGTTCCAAACCACGGAGCAACCCGCTCTGTTCCCGACATCTGCACGAACTGCCCCTGCCTGATCCCGCTCGACGTGCCAACGCATATCCGCCACCCCATCGGTCGAACCCGCCACCGAACAACGGGCGCCTTGGCGGCGAATCAGCTATTGCTGCCGAACACATCGGGAACAAGCCTGCGGAAACGAATGTCGATCGCCTATCTGGAAAAGCTCAATGATGCACAGCGCCGGGCCGTGGAGCACGGTTCGGACGTGCCAAACGGCGGTGCGGCCGGTCCGCTGCTGGTGATTGCCGGTGCCGGCTCTGGCAAGACGAACACGCTGGCGCACCGGGTGGCGCACCTCATCGTCTCTGGCGCTGATCCGCGCCGCATCCTGCTGATGACCTTTTCCCGCCGCGCGGCGTCCGAAATGGCGCGCCGTGTCGAGCGCATCTGCAAGCAGGTGCTGGGCGCCAATGCCGGCGTGATGACCGATGCGCTTGCCTGGGCCGGCACCTTCCATGGCATCGGCGCACGTATCCTGCGGCTCTACGCCCAGCAGATCGGCCTTGATCCCGACTTCACCATCCACGACCGGGAAGATTCCGCCGATCTGATGAACCTCGTGCGCCACGAGCTCGGTTTTTCGAAGATGGAAAGCCGGTTTCCGACCAAGGGAACCTGCCTTGCCATCTATTCCCGCGCCGTCAATTCCGAGACGCCGCTGGACGAGGTGCTGAAAGGGCAGTTTCCTTGGTGCCTCAACTGGGAAAAGCAGCTGCGCGAGCTGTTTGGCGCTTATGTCGAAGCCAAGCAGGCCCAGAACGTCCTCGATTACGACGACCTGCTGCTCTACTGGGCGCAGATGATGGCCGAACCGGCCATTGCCGAGGATGTCGGCACTCGTTTCGACCATGTCCTGGTCGATGAATACCAGGATACGAACCGCCTGCAGTCGTCGATCCTCATGGCGATCAAGCCGGGCGGCCGCGGGCTCACCGTCGTCGGCGATGATGCCCAGTCGATCTATTCCTTTCGCGCCGCCACGATCCGCAACATCCTCGATTTCCCGGCAAGTTTCGATCCGCCGGCGCAAATCGTCACGCTGGACCGCAACTACCGCTCCACCACCACCATCCTGGCCGCCGCCAACGGTGTCATCGATCTGGCCCGCGAGCGCTTCACCAAAAACCTCTGGACCGACCGGGAAGCCGAGGAGCGGCCGCGCCTCGTCACCGTGAAGGACGAGGCGGAACAGGCCAACTACATCGTTGAAAAGGTGCTGGAAAACCGCGAGGCGGGCATGACGCTGAAGAACCAGGCGGTCCTGTTTCGTGCCTCCCACCATTCCGGCCCGCTGGAAGTGGAGCTCACGCGCCGCAACATTCCCTTCGTCAAGTTCGGCGGCCTGAAGTTCCTCGACAGCGCACATGTGAAGGACATGCTGGCGGCGCTGAGATTTGCGCAGAACCCGCGCGATCGCGTTTCAGGTTTCCGGCTGATGCAGCTCATCCCGGGCGTCGGTCCACAGACGGCGGGCAAGATCCTCGATGCCATCTCCGCCGATCCGGAGCCGCTCGCAGCACTCGAAGAAATCCCGGCGCCGCCGCGCTCCGGCGCCGATTGGCCGGCCTTTGTCGAGATGCTCAGCGCGGTGCGCCGAAAGGAAGGCTGGCCGTCCGAGATCGGCCTTGCCCGCCAGTGGTACGAACCGCACCTGGAACGCATTCACGAGGATGCAGAAACCCGCAAGGCCGACCTGTTGCAGCTCGAGCAGATCGCAGCAGGCTATGCGTCGCGCGAACGTTTCCTCACCGAGCTGACGCTCGATCCGCCGGACGCGACGAGCGCGGAAGCCGGGGTGCCACTGCTGGACGAGGACTACCTGATCCTCTCCACCATCCATTCCGCCAAGGGCCAGGAATGGCGGTCGGTCTTCCTGCTCAACTGCGTCGATGGCTGCATTCCATCCGACCTCGGCACCGGCTCCACGGCCGAGCTGGAGGAGGAACGCCGCCTGCTTTATGTCGCGATGACGCGGGCGAAGGACCACCTGCATCTCATCACGCCGCAGCGATTTTTCGTGCATGGTCAGCAGTCGCAGGGCGACCGGCATGTTTATGCCTCGCGCTCCCGCTTCATCCCGGCCACCCTGCTGCAGTTTTTCGAAACCACCGCATGGCCGGTCGTGGCACCCATGTCGGATGCCGAACGCCAGCATCGCCAGCAGGTGCGCATCGATGTGACGGCCAGGATGCGCGGCATGTGGCGCTGACGGGATCGTGTCGCAAGGCGATTTCTGCTATGGAAGCTCAGATGTTGAGGGCGAAACGGCAACCTTGAAGGGAGCTTGAGCATGGACAAGCCAAAACTCCTGTCCGGTGGCAATCCGCAGATCCCGAAGGGCGACGGAGACGCGCCGGTCCAGGCCTATATCGCCGCCATGCCCGGCTGGAAAAAGCGGGTTGGACGCACGCTAGACAGGCTCGTCGAAAGGACGGTTGCGGATATTCGCAAGGCGGTGAAGTGGAACACGCCCTTCTATGGCATTGAGGGCAACGGCTGGTTCCTCGCCTTCCACTGCTTCGACCGCTACGTGAAGCTCACCTTCTTCCGGGGCACATCATTGGTGCCACAGCCGCCGGAAAGCTCGAAGCAGAAGGAGGTCCGTTATTTCCACATCCACGAAGACGACGTGATCGACGAAACGCAGCTTGCGGAATGGATCCGCCAGGCCGCCGCCCTGCCCGGCGAAAAGCTCTGACGGCGCACCTCCCGCAGAACCGTTCACCCCTCCGTTTCTTCCGGTGCATCCTCCTTTACAGGCTCGCCGGGCTGGAGCGGCGCCAGGTGCAGGAGCTTCGGTGACATCGCGTCGCTGAAGGCTTGCGAATGACCGACATAGATGATCGTTGAACCTTCGAGCGTTGCCAGCGCCTCCACCAGCCGCGCCTGTACCTGCGGTTCGAGCCCCTCCAGCACGTCGTCGATCACCAGCCATTGCGGCTTGCGCAGCAGCACATTGGCCACCTGCAGCGCTGCCTCCTCCTCCTTGTCGAGGAGGCGGTCCCAGCGCTCCACCGCGTCGAGCCGGTCTGCGTAACGCTCCAGACCCACGACCTCTAGAGCTGTCCTTTGTGCCTCGTCGCTGATGCCGGTGCCGCCGGCGGGATAAGTCATTGCCTCCCGCAGGCTGGCGAAGGGGAGGTAGCCTTCCTGCGGCATCAGGATCATCGTCTCGCCGTGCGGCAGCGTGATCTCGCCCCGCCCCCAGGGCCAGGTCCCGGCAAGCGCTGCAAAGAACAGGTGCCGGTCGGCACCCGGATCACCATTGATCATCACCCGCTCGCCCGCCATGATCGTGCAGGCGTCTTCGCCCATGCGTGTGCCGTGGCCCGCCTCGCCCTTGTCCGGCTCGCCATAAACCGCGACGCCGCGAAGGCTGATCCCCTCTTCGGGCGGTCCCATCCTGTGGCTGATCACCTCGCCCTCCGCGGCCGGCGTATCCATCGCGAGCAGCGCGTTGCGGAAAAAGGAAACGCGCGCCAGCGTCGCCCGCCAGTCCGCGATGACGCTGAAGTTGATGACATACCAGCGCAGCGCCTGGTTGACCTGGTTGAAGGCACCCACCGCCATCATCAAACCACCAAAGGAAAGCTCACCGGAGAAATATATCGGTGAGGCGATGATGATCGGCGCCACCACCGAGAGCCAGCCGAAGCCGGCGGAGACCCATGTAAGGTTGGCAAGCGCCACCGCCAGCCGCTGCAGCATGTGCAGCACGCCATCGATTGCATAGTGGACGCGGTTGAGTTCGCTCGCCTCGCCGCGTGCCAGCGTGATCGGCAGGAGGTTCTCGTTTGTCCGCACCAGTGTGGCGCGAAGGTCTGCCTCGCGGGCATAGCGGTCGGCATTGAGCCGCGGCAACTGACGGCCGACAAAACTGCTCAAGAGCGAGCCGGCAAGCGCATAAATGATGGTTGCCCAGACCATGTAGCCCGGAATGGTGATGACGCGCCCGTCGATGCGGAAGCCGAAGTCCGACGATATCGCCCAGAGCACGCCGATGAAGCTTGCGAGCAGGATGGTGGAATTAACGAGACCGATCGCCAGCGACGTCGTGTTCTCCGCCAGGATGCGCGTATCCTCATGCAGCCTCTGGTCGGGATTGTTGGCGATCGCGCCTGCCCCACCGAGCTTCAGCGCCCGACCGGGTTTCAGCCACACTTCCGCAAGGTCACGCGCGAGGCCTTCACGCATGCGCAGCGCGGTAGTCTGGTTCAGCCACTGCTGGATGACGTTGAGCAGCGTCAGCGACACGCCAAGGACGCCGAACACCATCAACTGGTTCAGGAATTCGGGCATGTCGCGCCGCTCCAGCGCGTCATAGAACGGCCCGTTCCATTCATTCAGCTTGTAGGTCGCATAAGTGGTGGCGAATATGACGGCGAGCAACGCCACCGTCAGCACCAGCACCTTGTTGCGAACCTCGGCGCTCCAGAAGGCGCCGATCATCATCCGCAACTGACTGCCGAACGGAAGCTCGTAAGATTGCGGAGCCGCTTCCTGAGCATGGGTCATCTGTCTTTATTCCCTGCCGCCTTATCGTATTGAGCGAGCTTTATCATGCCGCCGCAGGCTTTGCAGGAGGCAGTGCCAGCAACACCCGGCAAACATCTTGGGCCTCGCCCAAGTATTGCACCTTGCATTCTTCTCAGGCAGCGCCCAAAATCCGTGCAACAGGCTGCTTTTGGGGAACCGATGTCGATCAAGGCGAGTATCTACCACCTCACCCATTACATGTACGACAAACCCGTCCGTCTCGGACCGCAGATCATCCGCCTCAAGCCCGCCGCCCATTCCCGAACAAAGGTATTGAGCCATTCGCTCAAGGTTTCGCCGCAGAATCATTTCGTCAATCTGCAGCAGGATCCTTACGGCAATTACCTCGCCCGGTTCGTCTTTCCCGAACCGGCAACCGAGTTCAAGATCGAGGTCGACCTTGTTGCCGACATGACGGTCTACAACCCGTTCGACTTCTTCGTGGAGGAAGAGGCGACGAACTGGCCGTTCCTCTATCCGGAAAACCTCGTCGAGGACTTGTCGATCTACCGCAAGCCGGAGCCGGCGACGCCCAACCTCCAGGCCTTCCTTGACACTATCGACAAGACGCCGGGCCAGCCGACGGTGGACATGGTGGTAGGGCTCAACGCCCGCCTGCAGCGCGAGATCGCCTATGTCATCCGAATGGAACCCGGCGTGCAGACGCCGGAGGAAACGCTCACCCTCGCCAAGGGCTCCTGCCGCGATACCAGCTGGCTGCTCGTCCAGGTGCTGCGCCATCTCGGTCTTGCCGCGCGCTTCGTGTCCGGTTACCTCATCCAGCTGACGCCGGACCTGAAGGCGCTCAATGGCCCGTCCGGCACCGAAGTGGATTTCACCGACCTGCATGCCTGGGCGGAAGTTTACCTGCCCGGCGCCGGCTGGATCGGGCTCGATCCCACGTCGGGCCTCCTGACCGGCGAAAGTCATATCCCGCTTGCCGCGACGCCCCATTACCGCAATGCCGCACCGATCTCTGGCGGCTACTTTGGCGAAGCGGAGACGAGCTTTGCCTTCGACATGAAGGTGGAGCGTGTCGCCGAGCACCCGCGCATCACCAAGCCGTTTTCGGATGAAAGCTGGGACGCACTCAACGCATTGGGCGAACAGGTCGATGCCGTGCTTGCCGCCGAAGATGTTCGTCTCACCATGGGCGGCGAACCCACCTTCGTGTCGATCGACGACTTCCAGTCCGACGAATGGAACACAGCCGCAGTCGGCCCGACCAAGCGGGAAAAGGCTGACATCCTGATCCGCCGGCTGCGCGAACGTTTTGCGCCGGGCGGCTTCCTGCATTACGGTCAGGGCAAGTGGTATCCGGGCGAAAGCCTGCCGCGCTGGACCTTCTCGCTCTACTGGCGCAAGGACGGCCGGCCGATCTGGAACAAGCCGGACCTGATTGCCCAGGAAGGCGGCGACTACCATGTCGGCGAAGGTGACGCCCAAAAGCTGCTCTCCGCGCTCGCCACCGAACTCGGCATCGACACCGAGATGGTGCTTCCGGCCTATGAAGATCCCGCCGAATGGATCCTGCGCGAAGGCAGCCTGCCGGACAATGTCGATCCCTCCAACTCCAAGCTGAAAGATCCGGAAGAGCGCAGCCGCATCGCCCGCGTCTTCGAACGTGGCCTGACGACACCGAGCGGTTACGTGCTGCCCGTACAGGCCTGGAACTCGCAGGCGCGCGGCGAGACACCCAGCCGCCGTTGGGTGAGCGAGAAATGGCGCACGCGGCGCGGCAAGATCTTCCTCGTTCCCGGCGACAGTCCCGTGGGTTATCGCTTGCCGCTCGGCACCCTGCCCCATGTGCCGCCCTCGCAGTTTCCCTATATCCACGAGGCAGATCCGACGATCCCGCGTGATCCCCTCCCTGACGCCATCGTCCCCGCCGGACGCGCCATGCCGGAATCCTCCTTCCGGGCCACTGACCCGGCCAATCCCGGCCGCGTCGAGCAGGTGGCGGGCGAAATTGGCGGCGCGGTGCGCACCGCCATCTCCGTTGAACCACGCGACGGGCGCCTGTGTGTCTTCATGCCGCCGGTGGAGCGCATCGAAGACTATCTCGAACTGATCGCAGCCGCCGAAAACGCCGCCGAAAGCCTGGGCATGCCGGTGCATATCGAAGGTTACGCGCCGCCGCATGACGAGCGCATCAATGTCATCCGCGTCGCCCCCGATCCCGGCGTCATTGAGGTCAACATCCATCCGGCCTCGAGCTGGAAGGAAACCGTCGACATCACCACGGCGATCTACGAGGAAGCCCGCCAGAGCCGGCTCGGCGCCGACAAGTTCATGATCGACGGCCGCCACACCGGCACCGGCGGCGGCAACCATGTCGTCGTCGGTGGCGCCAACCCGAACGACAGCCCTTTCCTGCGCCGCCCGGACCTGTTGAAGAGCATCGTGCTCCACTGGCAGCGCCACCCGTCGCTGTCCTACCTCTTCTCGGGCCTCTTCATCGGCCCGACCTCGCAGGCGCCGCGCATTGACGAGGCGCGCCACGACTCGCTCTACGAGCTGGAGATCGCGCTGGCCCAGGTGCCCGCCCCCGGACAGGGCGAGCCTCCCCTGCCCTGGCTGGTGGACCGCCTGTTCCGCAACCTCCTGACCGACGTCACCGGCAACACCCACCGGTCAGAGATCTGCATCGACAAGCTGTTTTCGCCCGATGGCCCAACCGGGCGTCTTGGTCTCGTCGAGTTCCGCGGCTTCGAGATGCCACCCAATGCGCGCATGTCGCTCGCCCAGCAGTTGCTGGTTCGTGCCCTCATCGCCCGTTTCTGGAAGAACCCGCTGCAGGGCAAGTTCGTCCGCTGGGGCACCGCGCTTGCCGACCGTTTCATGCTGCCGCACTTCATCTGGGCAGACTTCCTCGATGTCCTCCAGGACCTGCGCGAAAACGGTCTCAACCTGCGGCCGGAATGGTTCGAGGCGCAGCTGGAATTCCGCTTCCCCTTCTTCGGTGAGGTGGAATACGAGGGCTGCAAGCTGGAACTGCGCCAGGCGCTCGAGCCTTGGCATGTCATGGGTGAACAGGGGGCGATCGGCGGCACCGTCCGCTTCGTGGATTCCTCCGTCGAACGCCTCCAGGTGAAGCTCGAGACGAGCAACCCGGCGCGCTACACCGTCGCCTGCAATGGCCGCGCCCTGCCGCTCAGGGAGACGGGCGCCTCCGGCACCGCGGTCGCCGGCGTCCGCTTCAAGGCATGGCAGCCGGCGTCGGGGCTTCATCCGGTGCTTCCGGTTAATTCGCCGCTTACATTCGATGTTTATGATACATGGTCCGGTCGGTCGGTCGGCGGATGCATCTACCATGTTGCGCATCCGGGCGGTCGCAACTATGAGACCTTCCCGGTCAACGGCAACGAGGCAGAGGCACGCCGCCTCGCCCGGTTCGAACCCTGGGGCCACACGGCCGGCAGCTATCCGCTGCGCGCCGAAGTGCCTTCGCCGGAATTCCCGCTGACGCTCGACCTGCGCCGGCCGCACGGAGTGTAAGAAGAACCGATGTCCAAGGCACCGGCAATGGAACGGGTGAGCGAAGGGGCGGTGCTTGCCGATCCCGTCCGCGGTTATGCGGCGCTGCCCGGCGTTGCCGACGAGATGATGGACCCGAGCGGCCAGATCCGGCCCGTCTGGCGCAACCTCATCAACCACCTTGGCCGCATGAGCGAAAGCGAGCTGCACGAGCGCTTCGCTCGCGCCGACCGCTACCTGCGTGATGCCGGCGTCTTCTACCGCACCTATGACGCACCTGGCGGTGGCAATGCTGAGCGCAACTGGCCGATCAGCCACGTGCCGGTCCTCATCGACGGCAAGGAATGGGACACCGTCTGCAAGGGCTTGACCCAGCGCGCCGAAGTGCTCGAAGCGCTGATCGCGGATATCTACGGCGACAACAGGCTGGTGAAGGAAGGCTGCATCCCGCCGGCGCTCATCGCCAACAACTCAGAATTCCTGCGCCCGCTTGTCGGCGTCAAGCCTGTGAGCGGCCACTACCTGCACTTCTGTTCCTTCGAGATCGGCCGTGGCCCGGATGGCAACTGGTGGGTGCTTGCCGATCGCACCCAGGCGCCGTCGGGCGCAGGCTTTGCGCTGGAGAACCGCGTCGCCACCACCCGCGCCTTTTCCGACATCTATGCCGAAAGCCATGTGCATCGGCTGGCCTCCTTCTTCGGTGCCTTCCGCGATGCGCTTCAGCAGCACAAGCAATATCCGGAAGACCGGATCGCCGTCCTTTCTCCGGGTCCGGCCAACGAGACCTATTTCGAACACGCCTATATCGCCCGCTACCTCGGCTTCATGCTGCTCGAGGGCGAGGACCTGACGGTCGTCAACAACCGCGTCATGGTCCGCACCGTGGCAGGCCTGAAGCCAATCGGCGTGCTCTGGCGACGGCTTGATGCATCCTATGCCGATCCGCTGGAGCTGAACCAGAATTCCCATATCGGCACCCCCGGCATGGTGCAGGCGCTGCGCTCCGGCGCGGTCACCTTCGTCAATGCGCTCGGCTCCGGCATCCTCGAAACCCGCGCGCTGCTGGCCTTCATGCCGTCGATCTGCCGCCGCCTGACCGGCGAGGACCTCATCATGCCGTCGATCGCCACCTGGTGGTGTGGCCAGAAGGACGAGCGTGAGCATGTGGCCAGGAACATCGAGCGCATGGTCATCGGCCCTGCCTATTCGCGCCTGCCCTTCTTCGACGATAACGGCCAGTCGGTGCTCGGCGCCTCGTTGCGCAATACAGCCAAGCATGCGGTCGGCGAGTGGCTCGCCAATGAAGGCGCCAAGCTCGTCGGCCAGGAAGTCGTGACGCTCTCGACCACGCCGGCCTATGTGGACGGAAAGCTGACGCCGCGGCCGATGTCGCTGCGCGTTTATGCCGCCCGCACCGAAACCGGCTGGCAGATCATGCCGGGCGGCTTTGCGCGGATCGGCACCGGAGATAACGTCGCCGCAATCGCCATGCAGGCCGGTGGCACCGCCGCCGATGTCTGGATCGTCTCCGACAAGCCGGTCAACAAGTCGACGCTCCTGCCGCCGGAGGAAAGCTTCACCCGCAACATGCCGGGCTCGCTGCCGAGCCGCGCGGCCGACAACCTCTTCTGGCTCGGCCGTTATATCGAGCGCGCCGAGGGGGCGCTGCGCATCCTGCGCGCCTGGCATCTGCGTTATGCGGAAGCCGCCGATCCGGATACGCCGCTGCTCGCCGACATTGCCCGTTACCTCAAGGGCATCGACCTCGACATGACGAAGGCGGTGCCGGCAACCCTGCTCCGGAACATCGACAGCGCCATCTATTCCGCCAGCAACCTGCGCGACCGCTTCTCGCCGGACGGCTGGCTGGCGCTCAACGACCTTTCGAAGACTGCCCGGCGCTTCCACGACCGCGTCCAGCCCGGCGATGACGCGGCGCATGCCATGACGGTGCTGCTGCGCAAGCTCGCGGGCTTTGCCGGCCTCGTGCACGAAAACATGTACCGCTTCACCGGCTGGCGTTTCCTGTCGATCGGCCGCTACCTCGAACGCGGACTTCACATGACCCGGCTGCTCGGCCACATGTCGGGGCCGTACGCGCCCGACGGCTCGCTCGACATGCTGATCGAGATCGGCGACAGCGTCATGACCCACCGGCGGCGCTACAACGTGGCAACCGCCCGGCTGACGGTGGCCGATCTGCTCGCGCTCGATGCGCTCAATCCGCGCTCGATCCTCTTCCAGCTGAACGAGATCCGCGCCGAAGTCGAGCAATTGCCGAACGCTTATGTGAACGGCCAGATGTCGCCCTTCTACCGCGAGGCCATGCGCCTTCACTCCAGCCTTGCCGTCATGACGCCGGACGCCATGACCGAAGAGGTTTATCGCAAGCTCGAACAGGAGATGGAGAAGTTGTCCGATATCCTCGGCCAGACTTACTTCAACTGAGGCCGCAGGACGACGGGATGCTCTACGACCTCAATCTCCACATGGGCTATGTCTATGACGTGCCGGCATCCGGTGCGCGTCATGTCATCCGCCTCCTGCCTCTTTCCCTGCCGGATCGCCAGCGCCTTATCGCGGGCTCGGTCAGCGTTTCCCCGAATGCAGACGAGAAAACCACCTTCGTGGATTTCTTCGGACAGCAGGCAACCTCCGTGCTGGTGCGCGCCCCGCATGAGCGGTTCGATATCCGCATGCAGGCCCGTGTCCAGGTGGAAGCGCAGCCACTGACGGCAGACTTCTCGCCGGAGCTCGCGCAACTGAAGGAGCAGCTTGCGGCGTTATGGTCGGTCGAACCGGATTCACCGCACCACTTTGCCGGCGTCAGCCCGCGGCTTCCCGAAGAGCCGCTGATCGCGGCTTACGCGCAGGAGATCCTGACGCCCGGGCAGACGGTGCGCGAGATCGCCACCGCGCTCTGCGCCCGCATCCACTCGGACTTCACCTATGATGGCGAGGCGACCACGGTCGACACCACCGCCAGGGAAGCCTTTCGCCTGAAGCGCGGCGTCTGCCAGGATTTCGCGCATATCATGATCGTCGCGCTGCGCAGCCTCGGCATCCCCGCCGGCTACGTTTCCGGTTTCCTGCGTACGCTGCCGCCGCCGGGAAAGGAGCGGCTGGAAGGTGCCGACGCCATGCATGCCTGGGTGCGCGTCTGGTGCGGCGAGACCATGGGCTATATCGAACTCGACCCCACCAACAACATGCCGGCCGGCAGCGACCACATCGTCGTCGGTTACGGCAGGGATTACTCCGACGTCGCACCTGTCATCGGCGTGCTCAAGGGTTATGGTAACCAGAAGGTCATCCAGGCTGTCGATGTTGTCCCGGTAAAATAGCCGAGTAGAAATAGCCTCGTTTTGGGTCTGATTCTGCTTATCCGGTAAAATTGCAGGTAAAAGCTTAGGAGTTCCTATACCCGTACCTTCTAAACGTCGCTGATCAGATGTTTGAGGGCTCTGGGTCAGGATCCAAGGTGCACCATGCAAAGCATTCAGTTTAAGCGTCTTCTGAAGGATCGTTCCGGCAATTTCGGCATCATTACTGCCGTGATGTTGCCCGTTATGCTTGGACTTGCTGGCATCGCGGTTGATGTCAGCCATGCTCTTGACCAGAAGAGCCGGATCCAGGCACTGGCCGATGCGGCCACGCTCGCGGTTGCCTCCGCCATGGCAGACAAGGGCAACATGAGCGAGCAGGAGGCCGCAGCGCTCGGCCTCAAGACCTTCATCTCGCAGACGCTTGCCTCCGACGGCTCCCTGACGCCGGAACAGCGCGCGGAAGAAGAAAAGAAGCTCCGCGACGCCACGACCTTCCAGACGACCTCCACCTCGTCGAACAACTCGGACAGCTACGACGTCCTCATGAAGTCGACCTACGAGATCCCGATGAACGGCATGAGCGCCGTCGTCGGCTTCAAGACCCTCAAGGTGACCGTCGAAAGCCGCGCCTCCAGTGGCCGTGAAGGCAATGCGCTTTCCATGTATCTCGTGCTCGATGAATCCGGCTCCATGGCCTGGGATACCACGACCATCGACCCGGTGGCGCCGTCCAAGAAGGTCAAGAAGCAGCGCAAGGAAAAGTATCCTTGCCCGGACAACGAGGCCATCATGTGCGAGCGGTTGGTCGAAGAATATGTCGATGCGCCGAACTACATCGTGAAGATGGCGTCGCTGAAGACGGCCGCGGGCGTCATGTTCGACGAGCTCAAGAAGGCCGATCCGAACAGCGGTCTCATCCGCGTCGGCGCCTCGTCCTACGACGACAAGACGAAGTCTGAGCAGAAGATCGAATGGGGCACTTCCGAGGTCTCCAAATACGTCACCAAGCTGCCGGCAAAGCCGGATGGCGGGACGGACGCAAGCGGCGCGCTCACCAATGCCTATGCAGCCCTGAAGGCGGAGAACACCCGCGAAAAGAACGCCCACGACGCCAAGAAGAACAAGAGCTTTGAACGCTTCATCGTCTTCATGACGGATGGCGAGATGACCGGCAACGGCGGCATCTGGAGCAAGAAGATCCACGACCAGGTCATGGGGATCTGCGAGCAGGCCAAGAACGACAAGGACGCCGGCGGCAACCCGATCAAGATCTACACGATCGCCTTCATGGCGCCAGCAAAGGGCAAGGAACTGCTCGAAGCCTGCTCCAGCGGCAAGGAATTCTACTACGAGCCCAACAACATGACGCAGCTCGTGCAGACCTTCGGCGAAATCGCCCGCAAGGCCGCCAAGACCGGCACGCGCCTCACCAACTAACGGTCGCAAACCTTGAGAAATGCCCTGCCGGAAACGGCGGGGCATTTTGCTTTGCCTGCCGCAAGATAGTCAAACATAGATGGATGATTGCAACCGATTCATAACGGTGCATAAACTCTATCGATAGATCATGCCGGATTGACTGAATCGGACGCACCTCCGCTCTCCAGAAAGTTGGCGACTTAATGCAGAAAACCATTTCCTCCGTTGATATTCCCCAGCCGGCTCCGCGTAGCTCACGACCAGAGATCATGGCGGAGGAGATCATCGAGCGTCTCACCTACCGCATCGGCAAGGACGCGAAGGTCGCAAAACCGCATGACTGGCTGACCGCCGCCATCCTCGTCATCCGCGACCGCATCATCGACCACTGGATGGAGTCGACCCGCAAGGTCTACCGCACCGGCGGCAAGCGCGTTTATTACCTGTCGCTCGAGTTCCTGATCGGCCGCCTCATGCGCGACGCCGTGTCGAACCTTGGCCTGATGGCGGAACTGCGAGATGCACTGATCTCGCTCGGGGTCGATATCGACGTCATTGCGGGCCTTGAGCCGGATGCAGCGCTTGGCAACGGTGGCCTTGGTCGCCTTGCCGCCTGCTTCATGGAATCCATGGCGACCGTCGACATCCCCGCTTACGGCTACGGCATCCGTTATGTCCACGGCCTGTTCCGCCAGCAGATGGCGGATGGCTGGCAGGTGGAACTGCCGGAAACCTGGCTTGCCCACGGCAACCCTTGGGAATTCGAGCGCCGCGAAAGCGCTTACGAAATCGGCTACGGCGGCAGCGTCGAAACGGTCGGTGCGTATGATGAATCGCCGCGTTATGTCTGGAAGCCGGCCGAACGCGTCATCGCCATGGCCTATGACACCCCGGTCGTCGGCTGGCGCGGCAAGCGCGTCAACACGCTGCGCCTCTGGTCGGCCCAGCCGATCGACCCGATCCTGCTCGATGCCTTCAATGCCGGCGACCATATCGGCGCCCTGCGCGAGAGCAACAAGGCGGAAGCACTCACCCGCGTCCTTTACCCGGCCGACGCCAACCCGGCTGGCCAGGAACTGCGCCTGCGCCAGGAGTTCTTCTTCTCTTCGGCTTCGCTCCAGGACATCCTGCGCCGCCACCTGCAGCAATATCCGGATTTCACCAACCTGCATGAGAAGGTCTCGATCCAGCTCAACGATACGCACCCGGCCGTGTCGATTGCCGAGTTGATGCGCTTGCTCACCGATATCCACGGCATGGATTTCGAGCAGGCTTGGGAGATTACCCGCCAGACCTTCTCCTACACCAACCACACGCTCCTGCCGGAAGCACTGGAAAGCTGGCCCGTGCCGCTCTTCGAGCGCCTCCTGCCGCGCCACATGCAGATCGTTTATGCGATCAACGCGGTGATCCTGCTGCAGGCACGCAAGCAGGGCTTCTCGGATGGCCAGATCCGCTCGATCTCGCTGATCGACGAAGGCGGCGAGCGACGCGTACGAATGGGCAACCTTGCCTTTGTCGGCTCGCATTCGGTGAACGGCGTCTCGGCACTCCATACCGATCTCATGAAGGTCACCGTCTTCTCCGACCTTCACAAGCTTTACCCGGCCCGCATCAACAACAAGACCAACGGTATTACGCCGCGCCGCTGGATGATGCAGTGTAACCCGGGCCTCACCGCGCTGGTGCAGGACGCGATCGGCGACAAGTTCCTCGACGACACCGAGGCGCTGCGCGAACTCGACAAGTTCGCCGACGACAAGACCTTCCAGGAAAAGTTCGCGGCGGTGAAGCGGGCGAACAAGGTGCAGCTTGCCAACCTCGTCGGCAGCCGCATGGGCATCCGGCTCGACCCGTCGGCCATGTTCGACATCCAGATCAAGCGCATCCACGAATACAAGCGCCAGCTGCTCAACATCATCGAGACGGTCGCGCTCTACGACCAGATTCGCTCGCATCCGGAACAGGACTGGGTGCCCCGCGTAAAACTCTTCGCCGGCAAGGCGGCGCCGAGCTACCACAACGCCAAGCTCATCATCAAGCTCGCCAACGACGTGGCACGCACCATCAACAACGACCCGGCCGTCCGTGGCCTGCTCAAGGTCGTCTTCGTGCCGAACTACAACGTCTCGCTCGCCGAGATCATGGTCCCGGCAGCCGATCTTTCCGAGCAGATCTCGACCGCCGGCATGGAAGCATCCGGCACCGGCAACATGAAGTTCGCGCTGAACGGCGCGCTCACCATCGGCACGCTCGATGGCGCCAATGTCGAGATGCGCGATCATGTCGGCAAGGACAACATCGTCATCTTCGGCCTCACCGCCGAAGAGGTTCAGAAGGTGCGCGACGAGGGCCACCAGCCCCGCGCCATCATCGAAAAGTCCCGCGAACTGGCCCAGGCGCTCAGCGCCATCAGCTCCGGCGTCTTCTCGCCCGATGATCGTTCGCGTTTCACAGGCCTGATGGACGGCATCTATAACCACGACTGGTTCATGGTCGCGGCCGATTTCGACGCCTATGCGGAAGCACAGCGGCACGTTGACCAAATCTGGTCAGACCCTAAGTCTTGGTATTCGAAAACGATTCGCAATACCGCCCGCATGGGATGGTTCTCCTCTGACAGAACTATTCGCCAGTACGCGTCGGAAATCTGGAGAGCCTGATGAAGAAATCGCCCCGTGTCGATGACGGACGAGCCCCTGGCGAAATCCCGTTATCAGAGATCGAGGCGATCATCGAAGGCAGGCATGCCAATCCGTTTGCCGTCCTCGGGCTTCACCGGCTCAGGGATGCCTACCGCCTCAGATGTTTCATTCCCGGCGCCGAGGCGGTTACGGCGCTGACGCTGAACGGCACCGATCTTGGCGAACTGAAATGCCGCCACGAGGCCGGTTATTTCGAAGGCCTGGTCGAGGTCGCGCATCTTCAACCGGTGCGCTACCGCGCCCGCCGCGGCGATGTCGAATGGGCCGTCACCGACCCCTATACCTTCGGCCCGGTGCTCGGCCCGATGGACGACTACCTGCTGCGTGAAGGCTCGCACCTGCGGCTCTTCGACAAGATGGGCGCCCACCCGCTGAAGCACGAGGGCGTCGACGGTTTCCACTTCGCCGTCTGGGCGCCGAATGCCAAGCGCGTCTCGGTGGTTGGCGAGTTCAACAACTGGGACGGCCGCCGCCACGTCATGCGGCTGCGGATGGATACCGGCATCTGGGAAATCTTTGCGCCCGACGTGCGCCCCGGCTCGCCCTACAAGTTCGAGATCATCGGCAAGAATGGCGAACTGCTGCCGCTGAAGGCGGACCCTTACGCCCGTCGCGCCGAACTGCGGCCGCAAACGGCCTCCGTGACGGCACCGGAACTCGTCCAGGAATGGGAAGACGATGCGCACCGCGCCTTCTGGGAAAAGGCCGACCATCGTCGCCAGCCGATCAGCATCTACGAGGTGCATGCCGGCTCCTGGCGCAAACGCGACGACGGCACTTTCCTGTCCTGGGACGAACTTGCCGCCCAGTTGATCCCCTACTGCACCGACATGGGTTTTACCCATATTGAATTCCTGCCGATCACCGAGCACCCGTTCGATCCGTCCTGGGGTTACCAGACGACCGGCCTCTTTGCCCCGACCGCCCGTTTCGGCGAACCGGAAGGTTTCGCGCGCTTCGTCAACGGCTGCCACAAGGTCGGGATTGGCGTCATCCTCGATTGGGTGCCGGCGCATTTCCCGACAGACGAGTTCGGCCTGCGCCAGTTCGATGGCACCGCGCTTTACGAGCACGAGGACCCGCGCCAGGGTTTCCACCCCGACTGGAACACGGCGATCTACAATTTCGGCCGCATCGAGGTCCTCTCCTACCTCGTCAACAACGCGCTTTATTGGGCGGAGAAATTCCATCTCGATGGGCTCCGCGTCGATGCCGTCGCCTCCATGCTCTACCTCGACTATTCGCGCAAGGAAGGCGAATGGGTACCGAACGAATATGGCGGGCGTGAAAACCTGGAAGCCGTGCGTTTCCTGCAGAAGATGAATTCGCTCTCCTATGGCGCCCATCCCGGCGTGATGACGATCGCCGAGGAATCCACGTCATGGCCGAAGGTCTCGCATCCGGTGCACGAAGGCGGGCTTGGCTTCGGCTTCAAGTGGAACATGGGTTTCATGCACGACACGCTGAGCTACCTGAAGCGTGAGCCGATCCACCGCAAGCATCATCACCACGAGATGACCTTCGGGCTCGTTTATGCCTATTCGGAGAACTTCGTGCTGCCGCTGTCCCACGACGAGGTGGTGCATGGCAAAGGTTCGCTGATTGCCAAGATGGCCGGCGACGACTGGCAGAAGTTCGCAAATCTTCGCGCCTATTACGGCTTCATGTGGGGTTATCCCGGCAAGAAACTGCTCTTCATGGGCCAGGAATTTGCCCAATGGGCGGAATGGAGCGAAAGCCGCTCGCTCGACTGGAACCTGCTGCAATACCACCCGCACGAGGGCATGCGCCGCTTGGTGCGCGACCTCAACTTCTGTTACCGCTCCAAGCCCGCGCTCCACGCGCGTGATTGCGAAGGCGAAGGCTTCCGCTGGCTGATCGCCGACGATGCGGACAATTCGGTCTATGCCTGGCTGCGCATGGCACCGGGCGAAAAGCCTGTGGCGGTGATCACGAATTTCACGCCGGTTTATCGGGAAAACTACCGGGTCCCCTTGCCAAACGAGGGTAGATGGCGGGAAATTCTCAACACCGATGCGGAGATCTACGGTGGTAGCGGCAAGGGCAATGGCGGGCGCGTCCAGGCCATGAACGCAGGTGGAAGCATATCGGCCGACGTCACGTTGCCGCCGCTTGCGACGATCATGCTCGAACTGGAACAGGCATAAGCTTTTGGGAGGGACAAGAATGCACGAAAAGAGAATCCAGCCCCTGTCGCGTGATGCGATGGCCTATGTTCTGGCCGGGGGGCGTGGCAGCCGCCTGAAGGAACTGACTGACCGGCGCGCCAAGCCCGCAGTCTATTTCGGCGGCAAGGCGCGCATCATCGATTTCGCACTCTCGAACGCTCTCAACTCCGGCATTCGCCGCATCGGTGTTGCCACCC
The DNA here is from genome assembly GCF_023223505.1 of Neorhizobium turbinariae. Taxonomy (NCBI): domain Bacteria; kingdom Pseudomonadati; phylum Pseudomonadota; class Alphaproteobacteria; order Hyphomicrobiales; family Rhizobiaceae; genus Neorhizobium; species Neorhizobium turbinariae. The sequence continues at coordinate 101,158 of NZ_JALPRY010000004.1, read as the reverse complement.
AGTACAAGGCGCATTCGCTGATCCGCCACATGCAGCGCGGCTGGAACTTCTTCCGTCCCGAACGCAATGAAAGCTTCGACATCTTGCCCGCCTCCCAGCGCGTGTCCGAAACGCAATGGTATGAGGGCACCGCCGACGCGGTCTTCCAGAACATCGACATCATCGAGGCCTATGCGCCGGAATACATGGTCATCCTCGCCGGCGACCACGTCTACAAGATGGACTACGAATACATGCTCCAGCAGCATGTCGATTCCGGCGCCGATGTCACGGTTGGCTGCCTGGAAGTGCCGCGCATGGAAGCCACCGGCTTCGGCGTGATGCATGTCAACGAGAAGGACGAGATCATCGCCTTCGTTGAAAAGCCCGCCGACCCGCCGGGCATCCCCGGCAATCCGGGTTTTGCCCTTGCCTCCATGGGCATCTACGTCTTCCACACCAAGTTCCTGATGGAAGCCCTGAAGCGCGACGCCAATACGCCGGGGTCGAGCCGCGACTTCGGCAAGGACATCATTCCCTACATCGTCGAGCATGGCAAAGCCGTGGCGCACCGCTTCGCCGACAGCTGTGTCCGCTCCGATTTCGAACGCGAGCCCTACTGGCGCGACGCCGGCACGATCGACGCTTACTGGCAGGCCAATATCGACCTCACCGAGATCGTGCCGGGCCTCGACATCTACGACAAGTCCTGGCCGATCTGGACCTATGCGGAGATCACCCCGCCGGCCAAGTTCGTGCATGACGACGAAAACCGCCGCGGTTCGGCGATATCCTCCGTCGTGTCGGGCGACTGCATCATTTCCGGCTCGTCGCTGCACCGCAGCCTGCTGTTTACCGGCGTGCGCGCCAATTCCTATTCGCGCCTCGACGGGGCGGTCGTGCTGCCCAACGTGCGGATCGGCCGCCGCGCACAGCTTCGCAACGTCGTCATCGATGCCGGCGTCACCATTCCGGAAGGCCTTGTCGTCGGCGAGGATCCGGAACTCGATGCCAAACGCTTCCGCCGCAGCGACAGCGGCATATGCCTCATCACCCAGGCAATGATCGATAAACTGGACCTGTAATTCACGATGGAAGTGCTTTCGGTCGCGTCCGAAGTCTATCCGCTGGTGAAAACCGGCGGACTTGCCGATGTTGCCGGTGCGCTGCCGCTGGCGCTGAAGCAGAATGGCGTCTCGGTAAGAACGCTGATGCCGGGCTACCCGGCCGTGATGCGCGCCATCAACAACCCGAAGGTGGTCGGGAGTTTCGACGACCTGCTCGGCGCAAAGGCCGATGTCCTCGCCGTCGAGCACCAGGGCCTCGATCTCCTTGTTCTTGATGCGCCCGCTCTGTTTGACCGGCCGGGCGGCCCCTATCTCGACACGAACGGCAAGGACCACGCCGACAACTGGCTGCGTTTTGCGGCGCTCTCGAAAGCGGGCGCGCAGACCGCACAGGACGGGATCGGCGGCTGGCGCCCGGACATCGTGCATGTGCATGACTGGCAGGCGGCGATGGTGCCCGCCTATATGCGCTTCTCGGATGCCCGCGAGGTTCCGTCCCTCATCACCATCCACAACATCGCCTTCCAGGGCCAGTACGGCGCCGAGATCTTCCCCGACCTCGACCTGCCGCAGCACGCCTTCGGTATCGATGGTGTCGAATATTTCGGCGGTGTGGGTTACCTGAAGGCCGGGCTGCAGGCGAGCTGGGCGATCTCCACCGTCAGCCCCTCCTATGCGGAAGAGATCCTCACGCCGGAATTTGGCATGGGGCTCGAAGGTTTGCTCAGCCACCGCGCCGGCGATCTCCATGGCATCGTCAACGGCATCGATGACGCGGTCTGGGATCCGGCAACCGACAGAAATCTGCGCGCCAACTACACCGCGACGACCCTCAAGAACCGCGCCGCGAACAAGATCGCGCTTGCGGAACGTTTCGGCCTCGACCGCGACCGGGCGCCGCTCTTCTGCGTCGTGTCCCGCCTCACCTGGCAGAAGGGGATGGATCTGCTGGCCAAGGCGGTAGACGACCTGGTGGACGCAGGCGCCAAGCTCGCTATCCTCGGCTCGGGCGATGCCGCGCTTGAACAGGCTTTCCAGGCCGCTGCCGCCCGCCACCCCGGCCGCGTTTCGCTCGTCACCGGTTACGACGAGCCGCTCTCCCACCTTATGCAGGCGGGTTCCGATGCGATCATCATTCCGTCCCGCTTCGAGCCCTGCGGCCTGACTCAGCTTTACGGCCTGCGCTACGGCTGCGTGCCGATCGTGGCCCGTACTGGCGGCCTCAACGACACCGTGATCGACGCAAGCCATGCCGGGCTTGCGGCGGGCGCTGCCACCGGCGTCGCCTTCGGCCCCATCACTGCCATGAACCTGCGCCGCGCGCTGCGTCGGGCGGTCACGCTCTACGGGGAGTCGAAAACCTGGACCGCGCTGCAGAAGCAGGGCATGAAAACCGACGTTTCCTGGATGAAGAGCGCTGCGCTCTACGCCAATCTCTACAAGACATTGCTTGCCAAAAAAGGATCCTGACCGATGATCAAGACCGTCAAGACAGCCCCCTATCAGGATCAGAAGCCGGGCACCTCGGGCCTGCGCAAGAAGGTGCCGGTGTTCTCGCAGGAGAACTACGCGGAGAACTTCATCCAGTCGATCTTCGATTCGCTGGAAGGCTTTCAGGGCAAGACGCTCGTAATTGGCGGCGACGGCCGCTATTACAATCGCGAGGTCATCCAGAAGGCGATCAAGATGGCCGCCGCCGCCGGCTTCGGCAAGGTCATGGTCGGCCAGGGCGGCATCCTCTCGACGCCCGCCGCCTCCAACATCATCCGCAAGTACAAGGCCTTCGGCGGCATCGTGCTTTCCGCCAGCCACAATCCGGGCGGCCCGACCGAAGATTTCGGCATCAAGTACAATATCGGCAATGGCGGCCCCGCACCGGAGAAGATCACCGATGCGATCTTTGCCCGCACCAAGGTCATCGACGCTTACAGGATCGCTGATGTCCCGGACCTCAACCTGGACCAGCTCGGATCCTTCGACGTCGCCGGCATGACGGTCGAGGTCATCGATCCGGTCGCCGATTATGCCGAACTGATGGAGCAACTGTTCGACTTCGGCGCCATCCGCACCCTGCTCGCCGGCGGAGTACGCATTGCGATCGATTCCATGGGCGCCGTGACCGGCCCCTACGCCAAGGAGATCTTCGAAAAGCGCCTCGGCGCGCCGGAAGGCTCGGTGCGCAATTTCACGCCGCTGCCGGATTTCGGCGGCCATCACCCGGACCCGAACCTCGTCCACGCCAAGGACCTTTATGACGACGTCATGAGCGCCGACGGCCCCGATTTCGGCGCCGCCTCCGATGGCGACGGTGACCGCAACATGATCGTCGGCAAGGGTATGTTCGTGACCCCGTCCGACAGCCTTGCGATCATTGCCGCCAATGCGACCGTCGCTCCCGGGTACTCCAAGGGCATCGCCGGCATCGCCCGCTCCATGCCAACCAGCGCCGCCGCCGACCGCGTCGCCGAAAAGCTCGGCATCGGCATGTACGAGACGCCGACCGGCTGGAAGTTCTTCGGCAACCTGCTCGATGCCGGCAAGGCGACCGTTTGCGGCGAAGAGAGTTTTGGCACCGGCTCCGACCACGTGCGAGAAAAGGACGGCCTCTGGGCAGTGCTTTTCTGGCTGAACATCATGGCCGCCCGCAAGGAGAGCGTCGCCGAGATCGTCACCAAACATTGGGCGGAATACGGCCGCAACTATTATTCCCGCCACGACTACGAGGAAGTCGACACCGAGGCCGCCAACGCTCTTGTCGCGGCGCTGCGCGAAAAGCTCGCTTCCCTGCCGGGCCAGAGCTTTGGCGCGCTGAAGGTCGCGGCCGCGGATGACTTTGCCTACCATGACCCGGTCGATGGATCCGTGTCGAAGAATCAGGGCGTGCGCGTGCTGTTCGAGGGCGGCTCCCGCGTCGTCTTCCGCCTGTCCGGCACCGGCACCTCGGGCGCCACCATCCGCGTCTACGTCGAGCGCTACGAACCCGACCCGGCCAAGCACGGCATCGAAACCCAGGCGGCACTCGCCGACCTGATCGCCGTGGCGAACGAGATTTCGGAGCTCAAGACACGCACCGGCCGCGACAAGCCCACGGTCATCACGTGATCGCGTAAGACCTGAAACCCTGGGAGGCCGCGGATGTTCTCACCCCGCCAGCTCGGTGTCACCCTCACCGACAAGATGGCGCAGTTCGCGGTCTACTCGCAGCACGCCAAGCGCATCGAACTTTGCCTCTTCGACGCCGATGGCCGTGAGCAGGCACTGGCCATGCAGCGTGGCGAGGATGCCGTTCATCGTATCGACGTGCCCTCGATCCATCCCGGACAGCGCTACGGATACCGCGCCCACGGCACCTATGATCCGGATCGCGGCCTCTGGTTCGACCCGTCGAAGCTCCTCGTCGACCCTTACGCCCGCGAGCTCGACGGGCCTTTCCGCCACGATCAGCGCCTGTCGCAATACGGCGTCGAGACCGCCGACCTCGTGCCGAAGGCGATCGTCACGCGCGACCAGCCGGCCAGGGTAGGAAAGCCGCTCCTGCCGCCGGGCGGCTTCATCTACGAGGTCGCCGTCAAGCCCTTCACCATGCTGCACCCGGATGTGCCCGAAGTTGAGCGCGGCACGGTCGCGGCGCTCGCCCATCCATCCGTCATCGCGCACCTGAAGAGGATCGGCGTCGACGCGATCGAGTTGATGCCGATCACCGCCTGGATCGACGAGCGCCACCTGCCGGCGCTGGGCTTGACAAACGGCTGGGGTTACAACCCGATCGCGCTGATGGCGCTTGATCCGCGCATCTGCCCGGGCGGCATGACGGAGCTACGCGAAACCGTCGCCGCCCTGCATGCGGCTGGCATCGGCGTCATCCTCGACCTCGTCTTCAACCACTCGGGCGAAAGCGACCGTTATGGCGCAACACTTTCCATGCGCGGGCTCGACAACCTAACCTATTACCGCCATGCCCGTGACAATCCCGGCCAGTTGATCAACGACACCGGCACCGGCAACACGATCGCCTGCGACCATCCCGTGGTACGCCAGCTGATCCTCGATACGCTGCGGCATTTCGTGCTGTCGGCTGGCGTCGACGGCTTCCGCTTCGATCTCGCGCCGATCCTTGGCCGCACGGCCGACGGTTTCGACCCGAACGCCGAAACGTTGACGGCGATGCTCGGTGACGAGGTGCTGAAGGACCGCGTGCTGATCGCCGAACCATGGGACATCGGCCCGGGCGGCTACCAGCTCGGCAATTTCCCGCAACCCTTCCTCGAATGGAACGACCGCGCCCGCGACGACATCCGCCGCTATTGGCGCGGCGATAACTGGATGACCGGCGCGCTTGCGACCCGGCTTGCCGGCTCCTCGGACGTCTTCCGCAACGGGCACACACGCTCGGTCAATTTCCTGGCCGCCCATGACGGCTTCACGCTGATTGATCTCGTGTCGCACCAGCACAAGCACAACGAGGCGAACGGCGAGGAAAACCGCGACGGCCACGGCGAAAACTTCTCCTGGAACAACGGCGTGGAGGGCGAGACGCAGGACCCGGCGATCCTCGAGCACCGCCGCCGCGACGTTGCCGCCCTCCTTTCGACCCTCTTTGCCACGCGCGGCCATGTGATGCTCACCATGGGCGACGAGGCAGGCCGCTCCCAGCGCGGCAACAACAATGCCTATGCGCAGGACAACGAGATCACCTGGCTCGACTGGAGCACGATCGACGAAAGCCTGGTCGAGCATACCGCCGCGCTCTCCGCGATGCGCAAGCGCTTCTCCGTCTTCTCGGAGACGAGCTTCTTCACCGGCGAAGGCGATGTCGAATGGCTGAACGCTGCCGGCCAGCCGATGCAGGTGGGTGATTGGGAGAACGCCAGCAATCCGGTGCTCGGCATGATGCTCTCGACATCCGATCGAACCACCGACCAGGCCACGCATCTGGCCGTCCTCATCAACCGAAGCCATGAGCCCTTCGCCTTCGCTTTGCCCGGCGAAGGCTGGACGGATGTGGTCACCGGCGAAGCCTGGCAGGGCATGCTTCCGCCGCGATCGGTGCGCTTCTGTTTCCCCGCATGATGCGATGCAAAAATCGCTCGCTTGGCGCGCTGATTTCGCTAGAGTTCGCGGCAGTTCCCTGAGCCTCGTGAGGTAGCATGCCTGAAGTTTCGCTTGCCGATATGCCCGGCCTTGTTGGCACCGTTGTCGGAGTATCGGACTGGATCACGGTTCCGCAGTCGATGATCAACATGTTCGCGGACACCACGCTCGATCATCAGTTCATCCATGTCGATGAAGAACGCGCCAGGACCGAAAGCCCCTTCGGCGGCACCATCGCGCATGGCTTCCTGACGCTCTCGCTCCTGTCGGCCATGAACTTCGACTGCGTCCCGAAGATCCGCGAGCAGACGATGGGCCTCAACTATGGCTTCGATCGCATCCGCTTCATGTCGCCGGTGCGTCCGGGCGCGCGTATTCGCGGCCATTTCAAGCTCGCCGACACGCGTTTTCGCGGCGCCGGCATGCTGATGACCACCTACGACGTGAGCGTCGAAATCGAGAACGAAAAGAAACCGGCGATGACGGCGACCTGGATCACCATCGTCCAGTTCGACCCGAAGGATCGCCCGGAAACCGTTTGACCGAAACGACCGAAGGCGCGGCTCATCACCGCGCCTTCGTTTTTTTCTCGCAGATGACCGGAGCCTAGAGCCCGGCGTCGCGCGCCGCCTCAGCCAGCAGGCCGAAGGCATAGTCGGAGAAGGAACGCCAGACTTCGACCCGGAAGGCATCTTCCGCCGTGCGCAGCAGAACGATCTCCACCTTGCCGAACAGCGTGCGGGAGCAGGCGCCGACCGGGAAGGCCTTCAGCGACAGGTCCTGCGGGCATCCGCCGTTGATCGCGTTCGCAACACCGGGGCCGGAAACCAGGATCGCCGTGTTGCGATGAGACAAGTCGGTGGCCGAATGCAGCGCACTCGTGCCAACCAGCGCATCCAACAGCCCGCCGCCGACCTCGCCAATCACCAGCCACTCATCCGGACCGAGCCAAAGCGCCGTGCGTCCGTTTGCGGAAGCGGATGTCTTTGGCCGCACCGGCAGTTCGAGCCCGAGCGCCGAAGAGAGAGCCGGCACATCCTCAGGCCGCGCGCGCAGCGAAATGCGTTCCGCGACAGGGGCCGCTTCCAGCCGCACGGCAGACGAGCCGCCGAAGAAGCCGGAAAGCGGAAGCACTCGGTTTGCCATCTCAACCATGGATGCGCACCCCTTCCTTGTCGAAGAACACCATGTCCGTCACTTCCACCGCCACCGTCTTGTCCTTCATCGGCACATAAAGCGTCTGGCCGATGCGGCTGCGGCCGCCTGCCACCAGCGCCAGCGCAATCGCCCGACCGCAGTTTTCGGACCAGTAGGCCGAGGTGACATGGCCAAGCATCGTCATCGGCTTCGGCTGGTTCGGATCGGCAACGATCTGCGCGCCTTCTTCCAGCACATCGCTCGGCTTGTTGGTGAGCAGGCCGACGAGCTGCTTGCGGTTCTCGCGCACGAGATCCGGCCGCTTCAAACCGCGGATGCCGACAAAGTCGGTCTTCTTCTTGGAGACCGCCCAGCCGAGGCCGGCATCATCCGGCGTCACCGTGCCGTCCGTATCCTGGCCAACGATGATATAGCCCTTCTCGGCGCGCAGCACGTGCATGGTTTCGGTACCATAGAGGCAGGCGCCCATGTCCCTCGCGCGCTCCCAGACGGCCTTCCAGACCGCCGGGCCGTAATCCGACGGCACGTTGATTTCGTAGCCCAGCTCGCCCGTGAATGAAACGCGGAACAGCCGCGACGGCACGCCCATCACTGTGCACTCGGCGACACTCATATGCGGGAAGGCTTCGTTGGAAATGTCCACGCCTTCGACGAACGGCTGGATGATCTCGCGCGCCTTCGGGCCCTGCACGGCAATCACCGCCCACTGCTCGGTGGTCGAGGTCAGCCACACCCTGAGATGCGGGAATTCCGTCTGCAGATAGTCTTCCATGTGGTTGAGCACGCGCGGCGCACCGCCGGTCGTGGTCGTCACATGGAAACGGTCCTCGGCCAGCCGTCCAACAACGCCGTCATCATATACGAAACCGTCTTCGCGGGTCATGATGCCGTAGCGTGCCTTGCCGGGCTTCAGCGTATCCCAGGCATTGGTATAGATGAGGTTGAGGAACTGGGCCGCATCCGGGCCGACGACCTCGATCTTGCCGAGCGTCGAGCCGTTGAAGACGCCGCCGACTTCGCGCACGGTGCGGCATTCGCGGTTGACGGCGGCAAACATGTCCTCGCCCCGCTTCGGATAATACCAGGCGCGCTTCCAGTTGCCGACATCCTCGAACTCGGCGCCTTCGGCCGCTTCAAGCTCATGCATCGGCGTCTTGCGCGCCGGGTCGAACAGATCACCACGCGAGTGGGCGACCAGCGTCCCATAGGTCACCGGCGTGTACGGCGCACGGAATGTCGTGAGCCCCACCTGCGGGATCGGCCGGTCCAGCATCTCGGCGGCAATCGCCAGGCCATGCATGTTGGACAGCTTGCCCTGGTCGGACGCCATGCCGTTCGTCGTGAAGCGCTTGATATGCTCGATCGAGTGCATGCCTTCGCGTACCGCAAGGCGGATGTCCTTCGCCGTCACGTCATGCTGGAAGTCGACGAAGGCCTTCACCGTCGTGTCCGGCCCCGCCCCTTCCGCCGCGCCGATCATGCCGCCGGTCCATTCGAAGCGGTTCTCGCCGGTCAGCGCCACGCGTCCGCCGCCCGCGTTCATCGCCTCGTCAATGAGTTCGGCGAGGTCATCGGTGCCGTTGCAGGCGCCAACCGAAACGCAATCCTGCGCATAGATATCCGGCAGGAAACGCTGGTTCTGGTCGTCGTAGCGCAGCTTGCCGCGCGACTGCGAGAAGAGATGCACGGAGGGCGTCCAGCCGGCCGAAACGATCAGCGCGTCCACCGCCATCTTGCGGATGTCGAAATTGCCGTTGCGCGCCACCGTCATCGAGTTGATGCGCAGCCGTCCGGCCGTGTTCGTCACCGAATGGCCGGTCAGCACGTCGATGCCGAGTGCACGCGCCTGCGCCAGCACCGCATCACCGGGACGCTCACGGCAATCCACGATCGCGACGATCGACACACCGGCGCGCTTCAGGTCGAAGGCCGCTTCGTATGCGGAGTCATGCGCGGTATAGACGCCGACACGCCGGCCGACGGCTACGCCATGGTGGTTGAGGAAGGTGCGCGCAGCCGAGGCGAGCATGATGCCCGGGCGGTCGTTGTTGGCGAACACCATGTGGCGCTCGATCGAGCCCGTCGCCAGGATGACGCGTTTCGCCCGCACCTGCCAGAGGCGCTCGCGCGGCAGGTCCTTGTGCGGCCGCGCCAGATGATCCGTCACTCGCTCGGCGAGGCCCAGGAAGCCGTGGTTGTAGTAACCGAAGACCGTTGTGCGCGTCAGTACGGTGACGTTCGGCATGGCCTTCAGCTTGGCGGCGGTCGCCTGCGCCCAATCATAACCGTTCTGGCCGTCGATGATCGTCGCATTGTCGGCATGCAGTGCACCACCCACTTCCGGCTGCTCGTCGACAAGGATCACCGAAGCACCCGTCGCGGCGGCGGAAAGCGCGGCCGTGAGGCCCGCAACACCGGCCCCGGCAATCAGCACGTCGCAATGCGCAAAGCGGTTGCCGTAATGGTCCGGATCCTCTTCCCGCGGTGCCTGGCCGAGGCCCGCCGCGCGGCGGATGAAGGGCTCGTAAAGCTTGTGCCATGCCGCCTTCGGCCACATGAAGGTCTTGTAGTAGAAGCCGGCCGCGAAGAACGGGGAGAGCAGGTCGTTGAACGCGCCGATGTCAAAGCGAAGCGATGGCCAGCGGTTCTGCGATGAGATCCTGGCGCCGTCGAACACTTCCTGCACGGTTGCCCGCACGTTCGGCTGCCGGCGTGCCGCATCGCGCGCAACGTCAAGCAGCGCATTCGGTTCTTCCGGGCCGGCGGTCAGGATGCCGCGCGGCCGATGGTACTTGAAGGAACGGCCGGTCAGGTGCACGCCATGCGCCAGAAGCGCCGAGGCAACCGTGTCGCCTTCCATGGCGGTATGGGTCTTGCCGTCGAAGGTGAAGCGGGCGGTGCGCGCCGGGGTCAGACGCCCGGCACCCTTGATGCGAAACGCGCCGAGGTTCTTGGATGCAGCGCTCATCGTGCATCTCCTTCGGTGGCTTCATAGGTTTCGACCGTGTGTTCCGTCGCCGCAACGCCCGGAACCGGCTGCTTCGGCAGCCCTGCCTTGTAGGTCATCAGGAACTTGTCGCTCACGGTGTCGCGCGCCGCATTGAAGAAGCGGCCACAGCCATGGATATGGCGCCAGCGCTCATAGGTGAGGCCTTTTTCGTTGTTGCGCAGGAAGAAGAACTCGGCGAACTCCTCGTCGGTAATCTCCGCGATGTTGGTCGGGCGGGCGATATGCGCCTCGCCGGCCCAGCGGAATTCCAGCTCGGCGCGATCTTCTTCGCAATAGGGGCAGTGGATCAGAAGCATTGTGATGGCTCTCGCTTAGTGCGCCACGGCAGCCGCGGCTGCCTCGTCGATCAGGCGACCGGTGCGGAAACGGTCGAGCGTCAGGCCCGCCGCCAGACGATGCGGCTCGCCGCGCGCAATCAGGTGCGCGAAGAGATGGGCCGAACCCGGCGTCGCCTTGAAGCCCCCCGTGCCCCAGCCGCAGTTGACGAACAGGCCCGGCACCGGTGTCACACCCTGGATCGGCGAACGATCCGGCGTGTTGTCGGTAATGCCACCCCACTGACGCATCATCTTGACGCGGCGGAAGATCGGGAAGAGCTCGCAGATCGCATCGAGCGTGTGGGTGATGATCTGCAGGCCGCCGGTCTGGCTGTAGGAATTGTATTGGTCGGTGCCCGCGCCAATCACCAGTTCGCCCTTGTCGGACTGGGAGATGTAGGCGTGCACCGTGTTGGACATGACCACGCAAGGGAAGATCGGCTTCAGCGGCTCGGAAACGAGCGCCTGCAGCGGGTTGGAATGCAGCGGCACGCGAACGCCTGCCATTTCCATGACCACCGACGAATGGCCGGCGGCAGAGACGCCTATCTTCTTGGCGCCGATGAAACCCCGGTTGGTATCGACACCCTGCACCTCGCCGTTCGGCCCGCGACGAATGCCGGTGACCTCGCAGTTCTGGATGATGTGCACGCCGCGATCAGACGCCGCACGCGCATAACCCCAGGCCACCGCATCATGACGTGCCGTGCCGCCGCGCCGCTGCAGCGCCGCGCCATTGATCGGGTAACGCGCCGTCTTGGAGATATCGAGAACCGGGACGAAGGCCTTCGCCTGTTCCGGCGTCAGCCATTCATTGTCGATGCCGTAGAGCCTGTTGGCGTTGATGTGCCGCTTGAAGCTCTGCATGTCGTGGGTGTTGTGCGAGAGCATCATCACGCCACGCGGCGAATACATGGTGTTGTAGTTGAGATCCTGGCTCAGGCCTTCCCAAAGCTTGAGGGAATGCTCGTAGATGTCCATGCTCTCTTCATAGAGATAGTTGGAGCGGATGATGGTGGTGTTGCGGCCGGTATTGCCACCGCCGATCCAGCCCTTTTCCAGCACCGCCACATTGGTGATGCCGTGCTCCTTGGCCAGGTAATAGGCAGCGCCCAGGCCGTGGCCACCGCCGCCGATAATGATCACGTCGTAGCTCGAGCGCGGTTCAGGCGAAACCCATTGCGCTTCCCAGCCCTTGTGGGCGCGCAACGCCTCCCGGGCTATGGCGAAAACCGAATATTTGCGCATTTCGCCTTCAACTCCTCGCAGGATGAATGTGGTGGTCGGGCCTTGGGTTAGTGCGATAGCCATCGCAAATCAATATGCGTCGCAATAGCTTTATTGCGACGCAAGACGCGATTGTTTCGACAAGGCTGAAAGACCGGCTTCACAAGCACGGCATCACGAAGACGTGGGACGGCGCCCGATCCGGGTTGTGGCGCTATTTGGTCGCGGTCGTCGTGGTGGTGACCTTGGTCACCTGCGGCCGGGCAGCGCCCGCCAGCCCCCGCTGCGCCACGCGCCCCAGAAGGTCGCGGCAGAAGCCGACTGTCAGCAACGGGTTGCGGCCGGAATCGTCGCGCGAAGGATCGTGGCCGCTGATGCAGGCTACCGTCATGGCCGAAATCGCCGCATTGGGCCCGGAAACTTCGACCTTGCCTGGGGCGGTGTCCTTGCCCACCAGCGCCACCAGAAGGTTGCCGTACTGGCTGAGGATGATCGCATAGGCATCCTGCCCGATCACACCATTGGCGTAACTCTGGCAGGCGACATAAAGCCCGTCGCGGAGCGCAAGCACGGCCGCCTCCCGGCCCTCGCCTTTTTCGACATCCTCCACCGACGACAGGTTGATTTCCAGCTTACGCTCCCCCTGCTCGGTCGGGCGCGTGTTGGTGAAACTGCGTGTCTGGTCAAAGGCCACCATATAGTCCGGGCTCGGCTCGGTGCAGACGACCGGCGGGTAATCCTTCTTATGCCGTTCCGTGACGAGCCTGAGGTTGCCGCTCGTGACGATCCCCGTCGACGAGCCGAAGCTGACGGGTGAAACGCGACTGTTGGGTGAGTTGCATCCGGCGAGCCCCATGACCAGGGCCGGAATGATCCATTTCGATGTCTTGAACATGCCTGCGCCCCTCCACCGGCCAAAACCGGTTTCCCTCTTGGAAGATGATCCGACGGGTTTTGGAGCGCGCCCCGTGACGGCAAATCTGCATCAAGTTGCGAACCAATGCAACCAAAATGCGATCACTCAATCATACACAACCTGCGATTATATTGAAGGGGCGCAGGCTTGGGCTCAGGCCTTGATCAGCACCTTCCCCTTGCGATGACCTTCGGCAGCCGCGGCAACGGCCCTGGACACATCCGCAAGATCGAAGATACCGGATACCGGCAGGTCGATCTCGCCCTTGGCCACGCTCTCGACGATCTCGCCCACCAGGCGGCCGATCTTTTCCGGACCGAGCGCCGGCCCGACCTTGGCTAGCCAGAAGCCCTTGACCACCGTCTCCTTGAAGATCAGGTCGCTCGGCGAAAGCTGCATCGGCTGGCCCGACATCAGCCCGAACGACAGGAGCACGCCTTTCTGCCCCAGCAGCGACAAAAGCTCACCGGAAGACGCGCCGCCGACGCCATCGATTGCGGCCTTGATCGGCGCCCCGCCCGTGAAGCGGGCGACCTCGTCCTTCCAGCCGGCGCTGTCGGTGGAAACGACGTGGTCGATGCCAAGTCCACGCATCTCCTCAACAGCACTTTCCCGCCGCACGACATTGACAACGTGGACGCCGCGCCGCTTGGCAAACATCGCAAGCGTGCGACCGACTGCACCATTGGCCGCGTTCTGGATGATCCACTCGCCCGGCTTCGCCTCAAGATAATGGAGAAGGGCCAAGGCACTCAGCGGCATGGAGATCATCTGCGCGGCCGCCTCGTCGCTGATCGCATCCGGCAGCGGCACGGCACTGCCGGCCGAGGCGAGGTAATAATCCGCCCACGCGCCCTGGCCGGATGCCGCGACTCGCTGCCCCGGCTGAAGATGGGTGACGCCCTCTCCCACCGCATCGACCACGCCCGTCGCCTCGGTGCCAGCCACCGCCGGAAGCTGCGGCTTGATGCCGTAGTCGCCGCTCACCGTCAGCAGGTCGTGGTTGTGGATCGCCGACATCCGCATGCGCACGCGCACCTGTCCCGGTCCCGGCTCGGGCAGCGGCCGGTCCTCGATCTTCAGCACGTCCGACGGCTTGCCGAAGGTGGAAAAGCTGGCGCTTCTCATGGGATGTCTCCTTGCTTATGTCCCGTTTCGGTTCGCCCCTGATATAGAGACGTGGCCCGTGACGGGAAGGCGGCCGCTTTCATAAGCTTTTTCGTTCAAAGCGCCGCGGCAACATCTGGACTTCAGCCAAGTCATCTGCTATTTGCACGCACCAATCGCACGGCCTGCGCCGCGCGAACCTTACCATTTCGCCTCAAATCGTACCGATGACGGCGAGCAACCAAACCAAAGGAACGGGATTCACGTGCAGGTACTAGTCCGCGACAACAACGTTGATCAGGCGCTTCGCGCTCTCAAGAAGAAGATGCAGCGCGAAGGCATTTTCCGCGAAATGAAGATGCGCGACTACTACGAAAAGCCGTCCGAAAAGCGCGCCCGCGAAAAGGCTGAAGCTGTTCGCCGCGTTCGCAAGCTGGCCCGCAAGCGCATGCAGCGCGAAGGCCTGATTGCAGCGCCTGCGAAATCTGCGTCGGCTTCGCGTTCGGCTCGTTGATCGGCCGCTTTTTCGACGTTTTCATATGTTCTGAGGGCGGTGGCGACTTTGGGCGCCGCCGCTCTTTTTGATTTGGGACCGAACAAATCTGTCCGGTCCAGTGCTTGATTGGGGGATACGTGCCTGATGGCCGCTAAGACAATCGTTGTGACGGGTGCAACACGAACCTTCGGCCTCTCGAATCGCCTCTCGAAAGCAAGCACCAGGACGGCACTTCCCGCGGCCCTGATGGCAGCGCTAGCACTTGCCGGCTGCTCCACGACCCCGACGACCACCGACCTCATCACCGTTGATCGCGCACAGGGCAGCCAGGAAAACATCGCCTCGCTCTCGGCCGTTATCCAGTCCAACCCGAACGATCCGGAAGGCTACAACGTCCGCGGCTCCGCTTATGGCCGCGCCGGGGACTTCCAGCGGGCTCTTGCCGATTTCAACCGCGCCATCCAGATCAATCCGCAGTTCTACCAGGCTTACGCCAACCGCGCGCTTGCCTACCGCAACCTCGGCAAGCCGGTCGAAGCCGCAAACGATTACAATCGCGCCCTGCAGATCAATCCGAGCTATGACGTCGCCTATATCGGCCGCGGCAATATCTACCGCCAGGCTGGCCGCAACAACGAAGCCTTCAACGACTTCAACCGCGCGATCGAGCTGGAAACCACCGATGGGCGCGCCTGGCACAACCGCGGCCTGATCTACCAGTTGCGCGGCCAGCATGCGCAGGCGATCGAGGATTTCTCGCGCGCCATCTCGCTGTCGCCGAGCTCGCCAGAACCTTACAACGGCCGCGGCATCTCCTACGTGGCGCTGAACGATGACGAAAACGCCTTCGCCGACTTCAACCGCGCCATCGAGCTCAACGACAAGCTCGCCGAATCCTGGGCCAACCAGGCGCTCGTCTACGAACGTCGCGGCGACCGCGCCCGCGCCTACAAGTCCTATTCGCACGCCGTGCGCCTCGACCCGAACTACAAGCCGGCCAAGGACGGCGCCGCCCGCACCCGCGCCTCGAGCTGAGGTGACGCTGTCACCCTACGTCGTGACCCGTACGAGACGGCGTTTGTGGATGACAGTGATGACGAAGATGCCATTGTCGTCAATCTCATAGAAGATGACATGGCTCTGATGTTCGTGCCGGTGGACTTCTGTATCGAAGCCCGCGGCGCGGCGTCCCATACGGGGATTGTCAGCTAAAAGCTCCAGACACCGGTGGAGATCATCCACATATTGAACTGCCTGTCGCTCGCCGAACGTGTGCAGGCTGAACAGGAAGATGTCCTCAAGATCATCTTCCGCATTATTGCTCAGCCGGTACTCAGCCACGGGCCTTCTGACTGGCGTCGAACCTCTTCTTTGCCCTTTCGAAGATGTCGTGCACGCTATGAGGGCTCACGCCGCTCGCCCGCCCTGCGGCAACGATCTCCTTCAGTTCCTCAAGCGAAAGCTCGTCACCCTGCCTGCTGCGTTCCCTCAACACGAGGTCGCGCACATAGTCACCAGCGCTTGCATATTCACCCGCGCGTACGCGGTCTTCGATCAGGTCCTTGACGGTGTCTGAAACGGTTATGTCTGCCATAGCGGCCTCCTGATCCAGTCAGTCTGGCACAAAAGCCTCCAGCAAAAAAGCCCGGCATCGGCCGGGCTTTTCCTCACCTAATAATCTCACTGCTTCATCGCCTTGACGATGTCTTCCGTCATCTTCTTGGCATCGCCAAGCAGCATCATCGTGCCGTCCTTGTAGAACAGCGTGTTGTCGATGCCGGCATAACCGGAACCGAGCGAGCGTTTGACGAAGAGGCAGGTCTTGGCGCGATCGACATCGAGGATCGGCATGCCGTAGATCGGCGAGGACTTGTCGTCGCGCGCCGCCGGGTTGGTGACGTCGTTGGCGCCGATCACATAGGCGACGTCCGCCTGCGCAAACTCGGCATTGATGTCTTCCAGTTCGAACACTTCGTCATAGGGCACATTGGCTTCGGCAAGCAGCACGTTCATGTGTCCCGGCATGCGGCCGGCCACCGGATGGATCGCGTATTTCACCTCCACGCCATGCTCCTTCAGCGTGTCGGCAAGTTCGCGCAGTGCATGCTGCGCCTGCGCCACCGCCATGCCATAGCCCGGCACGATGATGACCTTGGAGGCGTTCTGCATCAGGAAGGCCGCGTCGTCGGCAGACCCCTGCTTCACCGTGCGCTGGATGCCGTCGTCCGCACCGGCGGACGCGCTCTCGCCGCCAAAGCCGCCGAGAATGACGGAAATGAAGGAACGGTTCATGCCCTTGCACATGATGTAGGAGAGGATCGCACCAGACGAGCCGACCAGCGCACCGGTGATGATCAGCGCGAGGTTACCGAGGGTGAAGCCGATGCCCGCCGCCGCCCAGCCGGAATAGGAATTCAGCATCGACACGACGACCGGCATGTCGGCGCCGCCGATCGGGATGATGATCAACACGCCAAGCGCCAGCGCGAGCAACACGATCAGCCAGAAATCGAAGTGGCTCTCGGTCTGCACCAGGCCGAAGATGAAGACGACGATCAAGAGCAGCAGGCCAATATTGATGGCGTGCCGGTATGGCAGCATGATCGGCTTGCCGGACATGCGCCCGTCGAGCTTGAGGAAGGCGATGACCGAGCCGGTAAAGGTGATGGCGCCGATCGCCGCGCCGAGCGCCATCTCGATGAGCGCCTGACCATGGATCTCGCCGATCGCACCGATGCCGAAGGACAGCGGATCATAAAGGGCTGCCGCCGCCACCATCACGGCCGCGAGGCCGACCAGCGAGTGAAAGCCGGCCACCAGCTGCGGCATCGCCGTCATCGGGATGGTGCGGGCGATGTAAGCCCCCGCTCCACCACCGATCGCCAGCGCCAGCACGATCAGCACGAACCCGCCGAAGGAAGGCGTCGCGAGCAACAGCGTCGTGAGGATGGCGATCCCCATGCCGACCATGCCGTAGACGTTGCCCCTGCGGCTCGTCGTCGGATGGGAGAGCCCGCGCAGCGCCATGATGAACAGCACGCCGGAGACGAGGTAAAGGAAGGCTGCGAGATTCTGTGACATTAATCCTCCCAGAACCCGTCAGCGGTCTTTTCGCTTGTACATGGCAAGCATTCGGCTGGTCACCAGGAAGCCGCCGAAGATGTTCACCGAAACAAGCACGAGCGCGATGAAGCCGAAGCCGGTGGCATAACCGCTGGCGGAAATGCCGACGGCGAGCAGCGCGCCGACGACGATCACCGAGGAGATGGCGTTGGTAACAGCCATCAGCGGCGTGTGCAGCGCAGGCGTGACAGACCAGACGACGTAATAACCGACGAAGATCGACAGAACGAAGATCGCTAGCCGGAACACGAAGGGATCGATCGCTCCGCCGGTCGCGACGCTTGCCGCTTCCGGTGCATGGGCGGCTGCCGCAACCACGGCATTGACCGCCTGGTCCAACTGTTCGAGTGCGTTGTTCAAAGCCTCGTTGGCCATCACAGCTCCTCCCTGTCCACGGCGGCATCGCCGGCGATCGGATCAATCGCCGTCTTCTCCGTAACGACCGGCTTTTCAATGGCGTCACCCGAAGCCACCGCAGCAGCAAAAGTCGGATGAACCACGCTGCCGCCATGGGTCAGCATGGTTGCCTTCACCAGTTCGTCCTCGAGGTTCAGCGCGAAGTCCTTGGTGCTCTTGTCGACCATCGTCTCGAGGAAGGCGTAGAGGTTGCGGGCATAAAGCGCCGAGGCGGAAGCCGCGATCCGGCCCGCCACATTGGTGTAACCGATGACGCAGACGCCCTCGACGGTGGTGATCTTGCCCTTTTGCGAACCTTCGATATTGCCGCCGCGCTCGACTGCAAGGTCGACTGCCACGGATCCCGGCCGCATCGAGGCGAGCATTGGGCGGGTCACGAGCCGCGGCGCCGGGCGTCCGGGAATGAGCGCCGTGGTGATGACGATGTCCTGCTTGGCTATGTGTTCGGCCACCAGCGCCGCCTGCTTGGCCTGATAGGCTTCCGACATTGGCTTGGCATAACCGGCTGCCGTTTCGGCCGCCTTGAACTCGTCGTCCTCGACGGCAATGAACTTGGCACCGAGCGAGGCGACCTGCTCCTTGGCGGCTGGGCGAACGTCGGTTGCCGACACGACCGCGCCGAGGCGGCGCGCGGTGGCAATCGCCTGCAGCCCCGCAACACCGGCACCCATGACGAAGACCTTGGCGGCCGGAACCGTGCCAGCCGCTGTCATCATCATCGGGAAGGCGCGGCCATATTCGTGCGACGCGTCGATCACGGCGCGGTAGCCGGCAAGGTTGGCTTGTGATGACAGGACGTCCATCGACTGCGCGCGGGTGATGCGCGGCATCAGTTCCATCGCAAATGTCGTCAGCCCGGCCTTGGCCATGGCGGCAAGCGCCGCTTCACTGCCATAGGGATCCATGACAGCGAAAACGATGGCGCCTGATCTGTAGGATGAAAACTCCGCGGGATCCGGACGGTTGACCCGCAGGATGATGTCCGCCCCGCCGGCATCGGCGGCCGTGCCGATCGTTGCGCCGGCAGTCTGGTAGTCGCGGTCGGGAAAACCGGAAGCATCTCCGGCGCCCGCCTCCACGAGCACCGAGAACCCGAGGCCAATGAAGCGCTTCACCGTTTCCGGCGAAGCAGAAACACGCGGTTCGTCTGCGCCTTCACGGCACACGAATATGACCTTCGCCAAAGACTGTCTCCTCCCAGTCGATTCGCGTCAGGCGAGAATGGTTCGCCAAAGGCAGATGGCGGCCGCGAGGGCCGCCATCTCAGGCTCAGCGCAGCAGGAAGGCGCCGGCGGCATTCAGGACGAGGAAGACCAGCAGGCTGCCGATGATGCCGGCGCCGCCAAAGAAGCCGGCCGCCATGGCAATCAGCAGGACCACGACGACCATGGTGCCCCACTTGGCCCCGGCGAGGAACATGCTGTAGGTCTTTTCATGCTCCTGGTAGTCCATCGGAGCACCCATTTCGACCGGTCCGCTTTGGTGATTGTCCATCGATCCCATCTCCTTGATCAGCCACGACCTGCCGCAGAAGCGCCGATCGCAGAAAAAGCCCTTCGCCGACAAGAATCTGCGCAAGGCGCAGCCCATTTGGCACTGACTCAGGCCTTACACAATGGCTTGTCAAAGCGCAATGGTGACAAAAAGTCCGCCGCTGCGCCCGACATCCATTAACCGAGATATGCCATCTCGGGCGACTGCGGGCGACCGGCGATGCGCGCGGTCGGAAGGATCGTCAGCGGCGCGGTTTCGAAGTTCGAACGATCGAACAGCATGCGGCGCTCGCAGGCCTCCGACTGGAAGGCCGGGAAGCGCTTCATCATCTTCGAGCGCAGTTCGCGCGTCTTGGAGGCGAGCAGCATCAGGTCGAAGTCGTAGGTCGGCACGCGACGCGGCTCCACCAGCGGCTGGGCATAGAAGAAGCGGCGGTAGAAGGCGGCATGCGCCGGGCGGATTGGCTGGAGAACGCGGTCGGCATCAAAGTAGATTGCGGCAACCGGCGTCAAACGCACCGTCAGGTACGGCATGGCCGAGAGCTCACCGGCAAACTCCGGTGCAATGGCAAACCGGGCCGAGTCGATCAGCGTCATGCCCGCATCAAGCATTTCGTTGACCGCTTCGGGGAAGATGAGGATCGACTGGCACACCCGGTGCTCGGGCGTCACGACATGCAGGCGGATCGTGCTCACCAACTGCTCGTCGTAATAGACGCCGAACACATGGGCATTGCGGTCGAAGTCGATCTCGTCGATCAGCTTCGTTGCATTGACCGGCAATACTCCGTGCGTCTTGTAGGCCTTGTAACGCAGGCGCGCGATATCCTCGAAATCTTCCTGGGTTTCGATCCGCCGGTATTCAACATGGTCGAGTGTCGAAAGAAGCTTGGCAGAAAAGTTATCGTTAACAAAAGATCTATTAAATGGCATTGGTCATTCCCCGTCTTTAACGAAGAATTAACCCTCACAACCGCGCCGCCGCAAGAAGAAGCGCTAATACTTAATCAGCTTTTAAAAAGCATGGTTAATGAAACATTAACAGCAGCTTACCGAATGGCAGCTGCTGTTAAGAATTGACAGTTTGATCTAACGTGGGAGAGCGCCCCAGAGGGCTTCTGAAGCCGGCCGTCAGCCGGCTGCAGCCATCAGCGGACCGGGCATATCGGTTTTGTTGCGCGACGTCAGGCGCGAGCGCTTGCCGCCACGCAGGGAGCCGTTCAGAAGCTCGTCGATCTCTTCCGGGGCCACCGGCATCGAGAAGACGTAACCCTGCACGAGATCGGCAAAGCCGCGGGCATTGATCAGCGAAAGCTGTTCCTGCGTTTCCACGCCTTCGACAACGATCCGCAGACCGAGATCGCGCGACAGGTTGACGATGCCACGCAACAGTTTGCGCTTGCGCTCGTCCTCGGCGACGTTGCGGATGAAGGCACGGTCGATCTTGACGATATCAAGCGGCAGCGTGTCGAGATAGCTGAGGCTGGAGAAGCCCGTGCCGAAGTCGTCGATCGCAACGGTGACGCCGGTCGCCCGGAACTGGTTCAGAATGGCACTGACGGAAACCGGCTCGTCCATGAAGACGCTTTCGGTAACTTCCAGATGCAGGCGCTTCGGGCTCAAACCGTTCCGTTCCAGCACATCGGCAACGAAGGCCAGGATGTCGCTGTTGCGCAAGTCCTGGATTGAAAGGTTGACGGAAACTGCAAGCGGCTCCGGCCAGGCGGCGCAATCGCGGCACGCCTGTTCGATAACGAAACGGCTGATGGCGGAGACGATGCCCATGTCTTCGGCCATCGGAATGAAGATATTCGGGCCGACCATGCCGCGCTCGGGGTGGCGCCAGCGCACCAGCGCCTCGCAGCATTCGATGCTCGAACCATCCGGCTTGTACATCGGCTGGTAGACGATATGCAGCCCGCCATGTTCCACCGCGTGGCGAAGGTCGGTGCGCAGCTTCTGCTCGGCGATATACTGGGCGTCCATTTCCGGGCGGAACACGGTAAGCGTGCCGTTGCCGACGCTCTTCGCATGGTTGAGCGCGAGGTCGGCCTTGATCTGGCAGTTCTCCATCGCAAAATCGCGCGAGGGGAGAATGACGCAACCGCTGTTCAATGACACCGGCAGCCGCAGTTCGTCCACCTGGTAGCCGCCCTGCAGCTCTTCATGAAGCTCGCGCATCTGCTGTTCGAGGTCATGCGCACAATCGTCGCCAAGCAGGAGCACGGCAAACTCGTCGCCAACCAGGCGTCCGGCCAGCATGTTCGGCGCTTCGAGCGCCCGCAGCCGTTCGGCGATCATCGACAACAGCCGGTCGCCGACCACGTGGCCACGTACGTCGTTGACATGCTTGAAGCCATCGACATTGAACACGGCAAATGCCGCCAGCGCGTCGTCGCGACCCTTGAGGCGCTCCTCGGCGAGTTCTGCAAAGTGGTTGCGGTTCGGCAGGCCGGTCAGCGAGTCGAAGCGCACCATGTGCAGGATCTGCTGTTCGGCTGCCACCCGGGCGCTGACGTCTTCGAACACCAGCACCACGCCGCCATCGGCACGACGGCTTGCGGAAAATTCCAGATGCTGCTCGTCGGCCACCTGAAGCAGCGCACGCTGCTGGCTGCCATCGATCAGCGCGGTGATCCGCGCCAGGTTGGCGCCCGACAGGTTGCGGGGGCTCTTCGGCAGGAGTTCGGCCAGCACGCGGTCCTTCACGTCAGCCGAACGGCCAAGGCTCAAAAGGTCCAGCGCCTGGCGGTTGATGACTTCGACGCGGCCCTTGGAATCGAGCATGACGACACCATGCGCGACAGTCTTCAGCGCCGTATCGAAGCGACTGGCGATGATGGTCATCTGCCGCGAGGCAACGACGTTTTCGTAGAGGAATTCGCGCACGCCGTTCGCCATGGAACGGGTCGTCAGGCCGAACGGGATCAGCAGCAGCGCCATCAGCACGAGATGGATGTTTTCGGTAAACAGGCAGGCGATCAGGATCGGGCCGGTGCAGCCGAGCGTCTGGAGGTCGACGGCGATGCGCGAACCATAATTGCGGCCGACGATCGACATCATCGAGCCGAGCGTCATCGCAATGCAGGTGAAACCGACAAAGGGATTGACCAGAACGATCAGCGCATAACCGCTGGCGGTGCCGAGAAGCAGGGCGGCCAGGAAGGCGCCAACCACATTCTGCAGCTCCCACGAGGCGATCTGCTTGCCGGTGATGGTGGTCTTGTCCGCCTTGTCGAAGCGCTGGAACACGTACATGCGATAGGCGAACACGGCGATGAAGCCCGCCGCAAAGACGAGGTAGAACCGGGCACTGCTATAGTGGAATACAACCAGGCACCACCAGACATGGACAACCACGCCGGTCCAGAGAGTGCCGCGATTTCCAAACAGCGAAGTGACGAAGGACAGATAAACATCTGTCGCCAACGTGTTCGCCTCATTCTCTTTCATAGGGTCCGTTCCCTCGATTACCAGCTCACGATGGGGTAAAACCCTTTAAGAATTGCTTGTTCCCGCCACGTCACGCCGGATGAGACACGCGCTCGCTCGGCATGTGCTGAACAAACCTTGAAGCCAATCTCGGTAATTTAAAGCTTAGTCTTGCCCGAAGCCTGCAATGCTGCACCAGCAATGGAGCGATTCAATGGCGGGATCTTCATCTTCCGCCCGGATCGGCGCCCCGATTCATCTGGTCTTATGCTTAAGGATCAGTGGACACGTCATTGCGTTGAAGCCGCTAATATCCTAGAGGTCACGCTGGAATTGCACGAGCTGACGTCAGCTCGCTGCAGGGGTGTTTGAAAAGCGATCAGGGGCGTAGGGCAATCGAGCGCCTCGAAGGAAGGGACAAATGGGCGCTCTCATAGCGTTCAGTCGCATTGTCGACGCCACGACGACTGCGATTGGAAAATCAGTGTCTTGGCTGCTGCTCGCAGCCGTTCTCATCAGTGCCGGAAACGCGGTGCTCCGCAAGGCGCTCGATATGTCGTCGAATGCCTGGCTCGAGGTACAGTGGTATCTCTTCGGCACCGTATTCATGCTGGCCAGCGCCTATGCCCTGCTGAAGAACGAGCATGTTCGCATCGACATCCTGTCGTCCACCTGGTCGAAAAAGACCCGGGACACGATCGACCTCATCCTCCACATCCTTTTCCTGCTTCCGTTTGCAAGCCTGATGACCTGGCTCGCCTGGCCCTGGTTCTGGCGCTCCTTCTTTTCCGGTGAGGTTTCCTCCAATGCCGGCGGCCTGATCATCTGGCCGGCCAAGCTCG
This sequence comes from Neorhizobium turbinariae, assembly GCF_023223505.1. Taxonomy (NCBI): domain Bacteria; kingdom Pseudomonadati; phylum Pseudomonadota; class Alphaproteobacteria; order Hyphomicrobiales; family Rhizobiaceae; genus Neorhizobium; species Neorhizobium turbinariae. Next base: position 77,483 of record NZ_JALPRY010000004.1, on the reverse strand, counting down.
CCGTCCTCCTCGGCTTCGCTCTCCTGCTTCTCCAGGCCATCTCGGAGATCATCAAGCGCTTCGCAGTTCTGACGGGCAAGATGGACGACCCGCGCGAAGACACTGCCGGCGAAATGCCGCCCGCTGCATCCGAGGTCTGAGATGATCGAACTTATCGCGCATAATTTGCCGCTCGTCATGTTCACGAGCGTAATGGGCATGCTGCTGCTCGGTTACCCCGTCGCATTCACCCTTGCGGCAGGCGGCCTGCTCTACTTCGTGATCGGCGTGGAACTCTCCCACATCTCACCGCAGATCCAGCTGTTCTGGCCGCTCCTGCAGAGCCATCCGGATCGCATCTACGGGATCATGTACAACGACACCCTGCTGTCGATCCCGTTCTTCACCTTCATGGGGATCATCCTCGAGCGGTCCCGCATGGCGGAAGACCTGCTGGACACGATTGGTCAACTGTTCGGCCCCATCCGCGGCGGCCTTGCCTATGCGGTGATCTTCGTCGGCGCGCTGCTCGGCGCCACGACCGGCGTCGTTGCCGCCTCAGTCATGGCCATGGGCCTCATCTCGCTGCCGATCATGCTGCGTTACGGCTACAACAAGCCGTTCGTTTCCGGCACCATTGCAGCTTCCGGCACGCTGGCGCAGATCGTCCCGCCATCGCTCGTCCTCATCGTCATGGCCGACCAGCTCGGTCGCTCCGTCGGCGACATGTATGTCGGCGCGCTATACCCTGCTCTGCTGATCATCGGCGCCTACTGCCTTTATGTCTTCGCCATCACCATGGTGAAGCCGGAATGGGCGCCGAGCCTGCCGGTGGAAGCCCGCACGCTCGGCACCGGCGTCACCTCGCTTGCGGTGATGGTCGCAGTCTCGGTCGGACTCTACTACCTCGGCCTCTACGTCCTCTTCACGGGCGTGCAGAGCCCTGAATGGCGGCTTGTTTCCGCCATGGCCTTTGCGGTTGGCGTCGCCTATCTCGTGGCGATCATCAACGGCAAGCTTGAGAAGAAGCTGATCTCGCGGCTGGCCGAGCAGGTCATCATCGTGCTCATCCCGCCGCTGGCGCTGATCTTCCTGGTTCTCGGGACGATCTTCCTCGGCATCGCAACGCCGACCGAAGGCGGCGCCATGGGCGCCACCGGTGCGCTCATCCTGGCGCTTGCCAAGGGTCGCCTGAACTTCGGCACGGTGAAGAGCGCGCTCGACGCCACAACGCGTCTTTCCGCCTTCGTGATGATCATCCTGATCGGTGCCCGCGTCTTCGGCCTCACCTTCTACGGCATCAACGGCAACGTCTGGATCGAGGAGCTGCTGCTCGCTCTGCCGGGCGGCGAGTATGGCTTCCTGATCGTCGTGACGATCATCATCTTCATCCTCGGCTGCTTCCTCGACTTCTTCGAGATCGCCTTCATCATGGTGCCGCTGCTGGCCCCGGTTGCCGAAAAGCTTGGCATCGACCTGATCTGGTTCGGCATCATCCTCGGCATCAACCTGCAGACCTCGTTCCTGACGCCGCCTTTCGGCTTCTCGCTGTTCTTCCTTCGCTCCATCGCGCCTGCGGGCAATTGGGTGGACAAGGTGACAGGCAAGACGATGTCCGGCATCAAGACCACCGAGATCTACAAGGGCGTGTTCCCGTACATCGTCATCCAGTTCCTGATCATCATGATCGTGATCGCCTTCCCGGGCCTGGTGATGGGGTACAAGAACGACCATCCGGTCAATGCGGATGACGTGGAGATCAACCTGCCGGCACTCGGTGGCGGCAACACGAGCTCCGAGCCCTTCGGTCTTCCGCCGCTGAACTTCGGTGGCGCGGCACCGGAAGCCCCGGCACCGGGTGCGCCTGCAGAAGGCCAGCCAGCTCAGCCGGCACAGCCAGCCATGCCGCCGATGCCGAACTTCGGCGAGCCACCCAAGATCAACCCCTGACGGGCTGGCGCTCGCCCGGCAATCCGGGCGAGCCATTGATCCGGAAGGCGGGGCACCGCCCTCCTCCGCCGAGGGCTTCGGCTGTTCAGCGGACAAACAAAAACCCCGGGCCTCGCGACCCGGGGTTTTTCGTGTTCGGCTTGGGTAGTGCTTAAAGCTTGCCGGCGCGCTGCTGGATCATCATGAAGGTGTCGAAGGTGTATTCCGACAGCTGCATCCAGAGATAACCTTCCTTCTTGAAGGCCACCTGGTCTTCGTAGATCTTCTTGAAGTCGGCGTTGGTCTCGGAAATTTCCTTGTAGACCTCGAGCGAGGCCTGGTAGCAGGCTTCCAGGATTTCCTGGCTGAATGGGCGCAGCGTCGTTCCCTGCGAAACGATCTGCTTGATCGCGCCCGGGTTCTTGAGGTCGTACTTCGCCATCATGTTGGTGTTGGCGAAGGCGCAGGCATCCGTCAGCGCCGCCTGGTACTGCTTCGGCAGGCTGTTCCACTTGTCGAGGTTGACGAATGCGTGGATCGCAAGGCCGCCTTCCCAGAAGGCCGGGTAGTAGTAATACTTGGCGACCTTGGCGAAACCGAGCTTGTTGTCGTCATATGGACCGATCCACTCGGCCGCGTCGATCGTGCCCTTTTCGAGCGCCGGATAGATGTCGCCGCCAGCAATCTGCTGCGGCACGGCGCCGAGCTTTTCAAGCACGCGGCCGGCAATGCCGGCGATACGCATCTTGACACCCTTGAAGTCGTCAACCGTGTTGATTTCCTTGCGGAACCAGCCACCCATCTGGGCACCGGTGTTACCGGCCAGGATGCCATAGATGTTATGCTTGGCGAAGAACTCGTTCATCAGCGTGTTGCCGTTGCCCTGGTAGAACCAGGCATTGGTCAGGCGCGCGTTGAGGCCGAACGGGATGGCGCTACCGATACCGAAGGTCGGGTCCTTGCCGACGAAGTAATAGGAGCAGGTATGGGCCATCTCGACCGTCGAGTTGGTGACGGCGTCGGCCGCCTGCATGGCGGGGACGATTTCAGCAGCGGCATAAGGCTGGATCGTGAAGTTGCCGTCCGTCGCTTCGGCGACGTGCTTGGCAATATCCTCGGCGCCACCATAGATGGTATCGAGCGACTTCGGGAAGGACGAGGTCAGACGCCAGGTGACTTTCGGATTTGCCTGCGCAATGGCCGGAGCAGCAAGCACCGATGCGGCGGCGGCCCCGGTGCCGGTAACGGCAGCCTTCTTAAAGAATGAACGACGATCCATAAATTAACCTCCCTTGAAGACGAAACCACAGGTCTGCCCTCGAGATCCCGCGGATATGCTTGCGAAGTAACCATGACATCTATTTGCGTGCAAGCGGCACCGCTCACATTCCTTAATGCGTGTGGTCTAATCTTCTTAGACTTTGGTCGGACGACGTCTGCCTGCAAAAACCGCAAATAGTTTCAAGGGGCAACATTGGTTGCCGTGGGATCGGCCACGACTGCCAAGCCCCGCATCATCTTGACTTGGCAAGGTTCGAAGCGCCACATCAATGACCAATCGCTTTTCGACTGCTGGAGACCCACATGCCCATGCCGATCGTCGCTCTTCCTGCCGACATCAGAGAAATCGAAGGAGGCGTGTGGCATGCATCGCCAAACCAGTATGTGAAAGCCGCGCTGAAGGTGGCCGAGGTGATGACCTTCATCATCCCCGCCTTCGAGGAAGGCAATGACATCGATGCCATCCTCGACCGGGTCGATGGCGTGCTGATCTCGGGCTCGGCGACCAATGTCCACCCTTCCCTCTACGGCAGGCAAGCGACGGAAAGTGACGGGCCGTTCGACACCGCGCGCGATGCAACCTCGCTACCGCTCATTCGCCGCGCAATCGACCGCGGCATTCCGCTTCTCGCCATCTGCCGTGGCATCCAGGAACTGAACGTGGCGCTGGGCGGCACGCTTGCCAGCGAAATCCAGGACCAGCCCGGCATCTGGGACCACCGCAAGCCGCCGGTCCTTGAGCGCGACGGCATGTATGCCATCCGCCAGCCGGTCTTCGTGCAGGAAGGCTCGTGCATGGCGCAATATCTCGGGCTGACCGGCGAAGTGCAGGTGAACTCCTTGCACCGCCAGGCAATCGCCGAAACTGCCCCGCGACTGAAGGTGGAGGCAACGGCGGCAGACGGGACAATCGAGGCGGTCTCGGTGATCGATGCCAAGAACTTCGCCGTCGGCGTGCAATGGCATCCGGAATATTGGGCCGAAACCGACGCGCCTTCGCGCGCCCTCTTCCAGGCCTTCGGCGACGCGGTTCGCACCTATGCCGCCGGCAACACCGTCAAGAGCGTTGCCGCCTGATCCAGACTGATCAGGCTCTCGGGCGGTAGGGACCGGTCGACTGGCGGATGCGCATTTCCGGCTTGATCAGGTGGATGCCGTCCGGCTCATGGCTGCCGGCCAGCCGGTCCAGCAGGGCGCGCGCCGCGAGCCGCCCAACTTCCGCCTGCCCGTTCGAGACGGTGGTGAGCGATGGCGTCGCAATCGACGCCTGCTCCAGGTCGTCGTAGCCCGTTACCGAGATATCCTGCCCGACAACAAGACCGGCGCGGCCGATGCCGTTCATCAGGCCGATGGCGACAAGGTCGTTCCAGCAGACGGCGGCCGTCGGCTTTTGCGGCAGCGACAGGAAATGCACCGCAGCCTCGAACCCACCCTGCATGGTGCGTGGCCCGGGAATGCGCAGGTCCCGATCGACCTCGATATTGGCCTTGCGCAAGGCGTTGACGTAACCCTGGTAACGGTCACGGCCGGTCGAGGTCTGGTCGGTGCCGCCGATCATGGCAATCGTCCGGTGCCCGAGCCCGATCAGGTGGTTGGTGGCAAGCGAAATGCCATAGCTGTCATCGCCGCGATAGGTCGGCATGTCGACGCCGTCGATCGAACGCGCGATGAGCACGGCCGGCATGCCATTGTCTTCGGTGAGCCGCATGTCCTCAACCGGCGTGCCGATCGCCGGCGACATGATGACGCCATCCCCGCCAAGCTGCAGCAGCGTTTCGATGAACATCCGCTGCTTCTCGACCGAGTCGTAGTGGTTCGAGAGGATGAAGGTGTGGCGGCTGCGATCGAGCTCGGTTTCGATCGCCTTGAGGATTTCGCCGTAGAACGGGTTCATGATGTCGTGCACCACGACCCCGATGATGCCGGAACGCGAGGTCCGGAGGCTGGCGGCGCGGCGATTGTAGATATAGCCCAGCGCCCGCGCCTGTTCCTTGATCTTTTCGCGCGTATCGACCGCCACCAGAGGGCTGTCGCGCAATGCCAGGGAAATGGTCGCAGTGGAAAGGCCGAGGCTTTCGGCAATCGTCGACAGTTTGACCTTTTGCGCCATGTCCCCCACCCGCAGCGGCAGGCGCCGAAGGTCCGGCGCCGAATTAAACTTTAAATAAACAATTTAATTCGGCCCGACAATATGGTCCTTCAGGTTTCAACTGTCATCGTTACCAAGCGCTGGCTGGACGTTGTTCTCGATTGCCTTCAACAGCTTGAGGAGCGTGCGCACCTCCTTGTCGGTGAGGCCCTTGGCGGCGAGCGCGCCGCAATCGGCAACCGAGCGGCCGATCTGGTCCACCGTCTTCAGCCCCGTTTCGGTCAGGTGCACCTTGGTCAGCCGGCCATCCGTGCCGTCGGCGCGCCGTTCAAGAAACCCTTGCGCTTCCATGCGGCCGATCGTGCGGGTCATCGTCGGCGCCTTGACCCCAAGCCGCGCTGCAAGCTGGCCCGGTGTCAGCCCATCCTCTTCCGCGAGCGTCAGGATCACACCATCCTGGCCGGCATAGAGCCCGGTTTCGCCAAGGCTGCGGCTGAGCAGGGTGCGCATCGAACGGGCGGCTTGAGTGATGGCCGGCGCAAGATCGGCAACCAAACTCGCCTCCGCGGCCTTCTTCTTGCCGGACTTGCCCTTCTTGTCGCCCTTCTTCTTGCTCATTGCCAACCGCCTGCTTTGCCCTCAAGAAGAAACTGAACTACCTGTGTCGCGACATCCATAACCAAACCGGGAAACCATCGCCAGATGCCAGGCCCAAAGCGACGTTATCACGACAACGATACGAAGATTGCATCCACAGAAAGGCAGGACTGGATCGCCGTCCTGCCGCTTGGCGCGCATGAGCAGCACGGACCGCATCTTCCCTTCGAAACAGATACGCTGATCGCCGAAGGGCTGGTGAGCCGGCTGATCGCCGCGCTTCCCGAAGATCTGCCTGTGACCTTCCTGCCCGTGGAGCAGGTCGGTTATTCGATCGAACACATGGACGTTGCCGGCACCAGGACGCTGGCCTTTGACGAAGCGGTGAACCGCTGGCTCGGCATTGCCGCCGATCTGTACGCGCGAGGCATCCGCAAGCTCGTGCTTTTGAACGCCCATGGCGGCAATTCCCCGCTCATGACAATCGTCGCGACGGAAGCGCGGGTGCGGCTCAACATGCTTGTTGTGGCGACCAGCTGGACGCGCTTCGGCCAGCCACCGGGCTGGATCACGCCGGAGAAGAAGGCCGTCGACATCCACGGCGGCGACATCGAGACTTCCGTGATGCTGGCGCTGTGGCCGGACCGCGTCGACATGACGAAGACCAAGAATTTTGGCTCGCGACAGTCCGCATTCGCACAAAGCTTCAAACACCTGCGCGCCTATGGGCCACATGCATTCGGCTGGAAGATGTCGGACCTCAACGACGAAGGCGTGGCGGGCGATGCCTCCGCCGCCACCGCCGAACGGGGGGAAGAACTGGTTACCCATGCCGTGCAGGGGATCACTGAACTCCTGGAAGACGTGGCCGCGTTCGACGTGACACGCCTGCGTTGAGCCCGCTTGTAAGCCCTCATCGCCTGCGCATATTATGTCTGGATGAAACGCCCGAAGGAGGCGCCCATGCGCATTTCCATTGCGGAAGCGGAAGGCCAATTGACGGAACTGGTGAAGCTCGCCACCCAAGGCGAGGAGGTCGTCCTGACGCAGGACGGCGGGGCGTCGGTAAGGCTGGAGCCGATCTCGCGCTCCCCGCTGCCTACGGAAGAACGCTTGAAGCTCTTTGAAAAGATCCGACAAAGTGCCAAGGACGATCCACCGGATTTTGGTACGGACGCGGCAAGGAGCCAAGATTTTCTTTACGACGAGCTTGGCTTACCTAAATGATCGTCGTCGACACGTCCGCTCTCATCGCAATCATCAAAGATGAAGAGATGGGTTGGGCGTGTTCCAACATCATGGCGCGAGAGCCGCGTATCATCATGTCTGCAGGCACGCTTGTTGAGGCGAGGATTGTCGCTCTCGGTGCACGTCGTCTCTCAACTCTAGACGAGATCATCGCGGGCTCGATAGCGGAAGTCATACCAGTGACGGATGAACGGGCGCGTCTCGTCTCGGATGTTTATCGGCGATGGGGCAAAGGCTTTCACCGCGCCGGCCTCAACTTCGGTGATTGCTTCGCCTATGCGACCGCCCAAGAGTTCGACTGCCCGCTGCTTTACATCGGCAATGACTTTGCACAAACCGACGTCCGCTCCGCCCTTCCTCCCTCCTCCAGCTGATGTGATTATATAACATCGAAACCCTTTGAACTCCTCCGGGCTTAGCCTTATATGAGGCCAACCTGTCCGCGATGCCGGACGAACTCCCAAAGAATTCGAGGTTTCCCATGGCCGAAAACACATCCGAAGCAGCCGCTCCGAAGCCCGTACCCGTGACTGTGCTGACCGGCTATCTCGGCGCCGGCAAGACGACGCTCCTGAACCGCATCCTGTCGGAAAGCCACGGCAAGAAATATGCCGTCATCGTCAACGAATTCGGCGAGATCGGCATCGACAACGACCTGATCGTCGAGTCGGATGAAGAAATCTACGAGATGAACAACGGCTGCGTCTGCTGCACCGTTCGCGGCGACCTGATCCGGGTCGTGGAAGGCCTGATGCGCCGCCCTGGCCGCTTCGACGGCATCATCGTCGAGACCACCGGCCTGGCTGATCCGGTGCCGGTTGCGCAGACCTTCTTCATGGACGACGACGTGCGCGCCAAGACGGAACTCGACGCCGTGGTGGCGCTGGTCGATGCCAAGCACCTGCCGCTTCGCCTGAAGGACAGCCGCGAGGCCGAAGACCAGATCGCTTTTGCCGATGTCGTCGTGATCAACAAGACCGACCTTGTTTCGCCGGAAGAACTGGCCGTCGTCGAGGATGTCGTGCGCGCCATCAACCCGACCGCGCGTGTCTACAAGACAAGCCGTTCGGGCGTCGATCTCGCCCGCGTGCTGGACCAAGGCGCCTTCAACCTGGAACGTGCGCTGGAAAACGATCCGCACTTCCTGGACCACGACCACGAGGACCATGTCTGCGGCCCCGACTGCGATCATGACCACGGGCACCACCATCATCACCACGACCACGATCATGACCACCATCATCATGATCATGACCATGATCACGACCATCACCACCATGAGCATGGCGCCATGTCGCCGATCCATGACGTGACGGTGAAGTCGATCTCTCTGCGTGGCGGCGAGATGAACCCGGAGCGCTTCTTCCCCTGGATCCAGAAGATCACCCAGACGGAGGGCCCGAACATCCTGCGCCTCAAGGGCATCATCGCCTTCAAGGGCGACGAGGAACGGTACGTGGTGCAGGGCGTGCACATGATCGTTGAAGGCGATCACCAGCGTCCGTGGAAGGATGGCGAAAAGCGCGAAAGCCGCCTCGTCTTCATCGGCCGCGAGCTTGACTTCGACAAGATCGAGAAGAGCTTCCTCGCCTGCCAGGCTGCCGTAACGACCGCCGCCTGATGCCGACAGTTGCACCGTTTGATATCGAAGGCCATGTCGTCGCGGCTCATTTCCTCGGCGACACGCCCTTCTTCGCCAATGCATCGGGCACGATCCACCGGCTGGACAGCGGCGAAAAGGTAACAGAGGCCCACCAGGGGCTGCTCACCTGCATCCGCGATCTGCATAGCCCGTCGCTCATCAGCGGCGGCGAGGACGGCAAGGTGGTTCGGATTGCCGCGGACGGCACGGCGACGGTGCTCGCCGAAGCGCCGCGCAAGTGGATTTCCGTGGTGGCTGGCGGTCCGCAGGGCGCCGTTGCTTATGCGCATGGCAAGTCGAGCTTCGTTCGCCAGAATGACGGCACCATCAAGGAGTTCAAGGAAGAGCGCAGCGTTGAAGGGCTGGCCTTCGCCACCAAGGGGCTGCGCATTGCCGCCGCCCGCTACAATGGCGTGACGCTGCACTGGGTTGCGACCTCGGGCGCACCGGTCGATCTCGAATGGAAGGGCGCCCATACCGGCGTCACCTTCTCGCCCGACGGACGCTTCCTGGTCACCACCATGCAGGAAAACGCGCTGCACGGCTGGAAGCTCGATGGCAAGCCCGGCGAAAATCGCCACATGCGGATGACCGGTTACCCGGCCAAGGTGAAGTCGCTGTCGTGGTCCCCGAAGGGCAAGTGGCTTGCCTCCTCCGGTGCACCGGCGGCGATCGTCTGGCCCTTCTCGTCGAAGGACGGGCCGATGGGCAAGGCGCCGCTCGAACTCGGCACCCGCGCCAATATCCTGGTCACACAGGTTGCCTTCCACCCGGCCGAAGAAGTTCTTGCGATCGGTTTTGTCGATGGGATGATCCTTGGCGTTCGCATCGCTGACCAGAAGGAGGCGCTGTTGCGCCGCCCCGGCAAGGGCGCGATCACCGGCATGAGCTGGAGCGCCAATGGCAGGCTTCTGGCCTTCTCATCCGAAGCTGGCGATTGCGGCGTGGTCGACATCTCGGCTTAAGAAAATTGAGCAGCACGGATAACCGCAGCGGAGATAACTCCGCCGCGGCCGGATCCATGTGACATGGGCAGGCAGTTGGTAGGCTAGAGGTAGTATGTCAGGCTTGCCGCCTGCCCGACTGCTTTTGCATTTTCCGAGAGGCTGGTTCCGGAGGGTCCAAATTACGAAACCGGTTCCTTTCGGTGGTCGGCGCCCTGACAGCGCCTTCCTGCATCAACAGCCATCATCGGACAATGGTTACTTCCCCAAGAGGAAAAGCCGGTTCGCGACCCGACTTCCTGTCCGATGACGGGACCAGAATAAGCGCCGGCCGGACCCCGTGGAAAAACGGCCCCTGTTTTTCAGCTATGCGGTTGAAGTTGCTCGGGCAGCACCCCGAAATTTTCCACGTTTGATCAAGCTTGGCGAACCGCGTCGATGATCTCGGCAAGCAGGTCGTGCAGGTCGTCGCGATAACCGCTTCGCGCCGATGGTCCGCTGTCGCTGGAAGTCATGACGGCGGTGAGCGCCAGCGACGGCACAACATACACCATCTGGCCGCCGTAACCCCAGCCGAACTTCACGTCTTCGCCGCCGATCGAGCGCAGGAACCAGCCGTAGCCATATCCATCGCCGGAGAAACGGGAGTTTGTGCGCGGCGTCCAGCTTTGTTCGATCCAGCTCTGCGACACGACCTGCTTGCCGTTCGGGGCCTTGCCGCCGTTGCGGTAGAGCTCGCCGAAGGCCAGGAGCGAGCGTGCAGTCATCGCCATCTGGTTGCCGCCGAGATGGATGCCCTGCGGATCGCGCTCCCATGAGCCGATGCGGAAGTCATCCAGCGGTGCCAGCCATTCGCGCGCCAGTGTCAGCGTCGGCTTGCGGCTGACCCGGGTGAGGATGGCCGACAAGAGATGCGTTGAGGCCGTGGAATACAGCATCGCACCGCCGGGCTCGCCATCGAAGGGTTCGGACAGCGCAAAGCGCACCCAATTGCGGCTCGAGACCCAGCGGCCGTAGTTCGGGCCCGACATGCGCGCCAGCCCCGCCTGCATGGACAGGAGATTGCCGATGGTGATCTCGTGGATGCGCCGATCCGGGTTGCGCGGCAGCTCGGATTGGAGGATCGGCGCGATCTTCTGCTCCGTGCCGTCCAGCAGCTTTCGGTCGATGGCAATGCCGACGAGGCAGGAGATGATCGACTTGGAGGCGGACTTGATGTTGGTCGAGGCATCGAGCGAATGGCCGTTGAAGGCGCGCTGTGCCACGATCCGCCCTTCCCGCGATACCATAACCACCTTGAGCGGCTCGAGTTCGCCCGCACCGGCGAGCACCGCATCGACGGACGTCGGAGGTTGTGGCACCGGCAGTTGCCTTGTGTCTTGGGCAAGGCCGGGACGCGTGGCGAGCAGCGCCGGCAGGGCAAGGAGGGTGTGGCGTCGGGTCAACATGCGCGGCAGATAGGGTGATGTGGGCTGCTCTTGTACCATCATCAGCCGGATTCACGCCATGGTGACGCACCGTGAGCACTTGCCGTGGCAAAGCAGGTGGCGGAATAACTCTTGCCGGAATCGCCAAACAGGGCGATGAAGGGCATCGGTTGCCAGCCTTCGGGGCAAGCAGCCGGCATCGGCTCAATGATCGGACACTCAATGGCCAAGGCACCCAAGACCGAACATTCTGAACTTGCGGGCGAGTTCACGCAGGACGACATTACCGTTCTCGTCGATATCTATCGCGAGGCAGGGACGAATGGCGACTGGACCCTCGAAGTCATCACCCCGGATGAGGATGTGACCTCCTGGGAGGAACCCTTCGCCACGGATCGCGAGGCCTTCGACGAGTTCCTGGCGACCGTGGAGCGCGACGGCATCCGCTCCTTCTTCGGCGAACCGGACCCGGAGCCGATGGTGCACTGATGAAGAAGGTCGAAGACCTGATTACGTCCGCCCGGACGATGCATGACCGTTATGCCGCCGGACGCATGGAACGCGATATTGTTCGCCAATGGGTGCTGGGGCTCGGCAGTTATCCGGAGCCGCATGGAAAGCGCGTCCAGGAGGCGGCATCATGGTTCAAGCCGCTGCGCGACGATGCCGACCCTGTGGAGTTGAAGGCGGCGGACCTGGCAAAGCTGCAGGCGATCTACCAGCCGTGACGCGCCCTGCCCTATAGCTCGGCTTCTGCGAACACCCTTGCGATCCAATCGATAAACACCCGCACGCGCGGCGAAAGCTGGCGGTTCTGCGGGTAAAGTGCCGAAAGCGGCGTGGGCGATGGCGGGAAATCTGCCAGCACCTCCACGAGGCGGCCCGCCTCCAGGTCGTCACGGAAGCGGTAGCGCGGCGCCTGCATCAGGCCGTAACCCTGGCGCGCCAGATCCACCATCGTGTCGGAGTTGTTGACGGTGAGCCGGCACGGCAAGGTGACGTGCCGCAACTCGCCGTCCACGGTGAATTCGAGCGGCATGATCTGCCCGGTGCGCGACGAGATGAAGCCGACCGCCTGGTGGCCTTCAAGCTCGTCCGGCGAGCGCGGCATGCCGTGCTTTTCGATATAGGCAGGGCTGGCGCAGGTGATTTCGGTGAGTTGGCCGAGCCGGCGCATGATGAGCCCGGTGTCTTCGAGTTCTCCGGCTCGGATGGCGCAATCGACCCCCTCGCGCACGAGATCGACCAGCCGGTCACCCTGGCCGATCTGCAGGTCGATGAGCGGATAACGATCGAGGAACTCGTGCAGCCGCGGCACAAGCAGCGTGCGGGTGAGATGCGGATGGGCATCGACCCTGAGGAGCCCGCGCGGCTGCGCATCGCGGAAGATATTCTCCGCCTCGTCCACATCGGCGAGGATCGACAGGCAACGCTCGTAGAAACCGCGACCGTCAAGCGTCGGCGTAACATGCCGCGTCGTCCGCTCCAGGAGGCGCACGCCAATATCGTCTTCAAGCTGCTTGATGGCGGCGGTGACGGTGGAACGCGCCAGCCCCAGGTCGGCCGCGGCGGCAGCAAAGCTTCCCCGTTCGACGATCCGCGTAAAGAGCTGCATGCGCCCGAGACGATCCATCTCCGTTGTTCACCACAGCCGAATTTTGATGTCAAGTTGGCGCCAATTGTTCTGCCTGCACGACAGTCATATCTCTTGGTCACCACAACAACAGGAGAAATTCCATGACCAATCCAGTTCAACGTGTTGCCATCGTTACCGGCGCTTCCAAGGGGATCGGCAAGGCGATTGCCCTGAGGCTCGCGCAGGACGGGCTTGCTGTGGTCGTCAACTATGCATCGAGCCGCGCAGCAGCCGACGAGGCCGTGGCGGAGATCGAGGCTACTGGCGGCAAGGCCATTGCCGTGCAGGCCGATGTCGGTGCGACCGATGCCATGGCACGGCTTTTCGATGCCGCGGAACAAGCCTTTGGCGGCGTCGATGTCCTCGTCAACAATGCCGCAATGATGGCGCTCTCGCCGGTGGCGGACACCAGCGACGACGCCTTCGAACAGCATCTGGCGGTGAACCTGACCGGCACTTTCCGCGGCATCCGCGAGGGTGGTAAGCGGCTGCGCGAAGGCGGCCGGATCATCAACCTGTCGTCCAGTGTCGTCGGCGTTTATGGCCCGACCTATGGCGCCTATGCCGCCAGCAAGGCCGGCGTCGAAGCCTTGACGCATGTTGCTTCCAAGGAGTTCGGTGCCCGCAAGATCACCGTCAATACCGTGGCACCGGGTCCGGTGGAAACGGAGCTCTTCATGAACGGCAAGTCGGACGACCTGCTCCAGCGCATCGTCGGCTTGATCCCGCTGGGGCGTCTTGGCCAGCCGAACGACATTGCCCCGGTCGTGTCGTTCCTCGCAAGCCCGGACAGCGGCTGGGTAAACGGCCAGATCCTGCGCGCCAATGGCGGCATGATCTGATGCTTCGGCACAGCCGCCGGACGCGGATTTCGCTTTTACCGGTTGGTCCGGATGCGGTTTTCATGCGTAATAGGTTGAGGCGCCGGTATGCGCCCCAACTTCGGAGCTGCGTTGTGATCATCGTCCATCATCTCAACAACAGCCGTTCCCAGCGCATCCTCTGGATGCTTGAGGAACTCGACATGACCTACGAGATCCGCTTCTACAAGCGGGACCCGAAAACCATGCTGGCCCCGCGGGAGATGCGCCAGGTGCACCCGCTCGGCAAGTCGCCGATCCTGGAGGACACCGATGGCCCCGGCGGCATGGGGGTGACGCTCGTCGAGACCGGTGCGATCTGCGAATACCTGGTCGACAAGGCGGGCGGCAGGCTCGGCCCTCCGCCGAGCGGCGAGGGCCACCTGCTCTACCGCCAGTTCATGCATTACGCGGAAGGCTCGTTGATGCCGCCGCTATTTGCCAAGCTGGTGGTGAGCCGCGTGCCCTTCCTCGGCAAGAAGGCAGCCCAGCGCATCCAGCCGATGGTGGACGTGCATCTCGAGTTCGTGGAACGGGAGTTGAGCCGGCGGCCATGGTTTGCCGGCGGCGAGATGACCGCCGCCGACATCATGATGAGTTTTCCGCTGGAAGCAGCGCGAAGCCGTGCAGGACTTGGTGAAAGCCGGCCGGCGACGATCGGCTGGCTCGAGAGGATCCGTGCGCGCCCGGCCTATCAGACGGCCCTGAGCAAGGGCGGCGAATACGCTTACGCCAAGGCGCGCGGCAAGGCCTGAGGCAAGAGGATCAGGCCTGGCTGCGGCCGCTGGCGACCACCATGCCGGCCGCACCATCCAGCCAGCCGGCCTTCAATTCGAGGCCGAGGAACCGGTCGCGGGCAAACGGGCCCGGCATCACGAGATGCTGGGCCTTTTCCGCCAGGAAACCGAAGCGCTCGTAATAGGCGGCATCGCCGACCAGCAGGATCGCGCCATGGCCGCGGCTTGCCGCCTCGGCAATGGCAGCTCGCATCAGCGCGCCGCCGATGCCCTTTCCTTCATGGTTCGGATCGACCGCCAGCGGCCCAAGCAGCAGGGCCGGGATCGGCTTACCTTCGGGCGAAATACCAGCCTGGATGTCCCACAGGCGAACGGTGCCGATCACCTGGGCGTCGGCATCACGCGCAACAAGCGCCAAGCCGTCGGCCGGCAGGCGACCGCGGCGGATCTTCTCAGACGACTTGGTGCGGCGGTCCGCCCCCATCGCGCGGTCGAGCAGGCTCTCGCGCGCAAGGACATCGCCCGCCGTTTCGGCGTCGATCGTGAAGGTGGCGTTCGGCGCAAGGGTCGCGCGGACAGAATCAAGAACAGTGGCCATCGTGGCCTCCCGAACCCAAAACCGTTTCAGACGGTATCAGCGAAAATGGTGGGTTTGCCGCCCCGACTGGTTACGGGGCCGGCGAGGATGAACGCCCTAGATGACGTAGGCCTTGAGCGGCTCGAAGCCGTTGAAGGCGACTGCCGAATAGGTCGTCGTATAGGCGCCGGTGCCTTCGATCAGAACTTCGTCACCGATCGTCAGAGAGATCGGCAGCGGATACATGTTCTTCTCGTAGAGCACGTCGGCACTGTCGCAGGTTGGGCCGGCCAGCACGCAAGGCTCCATCTGGTCCGCATCGCGCACGGTGCGGATCGGATAGCGGATTGCCTCGTCCATGGTTTCGGCGAGACCACCGAACTTGCCGATGTCGAGGAAGACCCAGCGATGGTTGTCGTTGTCCGACTTCTTCGACACGAGGACGACTTCAGCCTTGATGACACCGGCATTGCCGACCATGCCGCGACCCGGCTCGATGATCGTCTTCGGCAGGTTGTTGCCGAAATGCTTGGTCAGCGCAGCAAAGATCGCCTGGCCGTAGGCTTCCGCCGTCGGCACGTCGCGCAGGTACTTGGTCGGGAAACCGCCACCCATGTTGACCATCTGCAGGAAGATGCCCTGCTTGGCGAGCTGCGCGAAGACGCGCTTGGCATCGGCAAGGGCGGCATCCCAAGCGTCGAGCTTGGTCATCTGCGAACCGACGTGGAACGACACGCCGTAGGACTCAAGGCCCAGTTGGTGTGCGTAGACGAGCACGTCGACCGCCATCTGCGGCACGCAGCCGAACTTGCGCGACAGCGGCCATTCGGCGCCTTCGCCATCGGTCAGCACGCGGCAGAATACCTTGGCGCCGGGGGCGGCACGGGCAACCTTCTCGACTTCCTCGTGGCTGTCGACGGCATAAAGGCCAACGCCGAGCTCGAAGGCACGCGCAACGTCGCGCTCCTTCTTGATCGTGTTGCCGAAGGAGATGCGGTCGGCCGTGGCGCCGGCATCGAGAGCCATCTGGATTTCGGCCACGGAGGCGCAATCGAAGCTCGAACCCATGGAAGCGAGCAGCTTCAGGATTTCCGGCTCCGGGTTTGCCTTGACGGCATAATAGATCGCGCTGTCCGGCAGGGCATGACGGAAGGCGGTGAAGTTGTCGCGGACGACATCGAGATCAACGACGAGGCACGGGCCTTCAGGACGTCGGGTCTGCAGAAAGTCGAGGATGCGAGCTGTGGTCATCGGTCAGTCCCTTCGAAATCTCAAAGCTCCGGCGGTCAAACCGGAGGACAAAGGACGGATGAGTATGCGCAAGGCCCCGGCCGATGGAGATCCCGGAACCTAAACACGCCCATACGCGCGATATGTAGACCAACGCCCTGCCATGAGCATTGATCCGGCTTTGTCTGCCTTGGATTGGAGGGTGGTCCCTACCGCACTTCCGGCAATGATGGTGTGCCTCTTCAGAATTGCAGGCTGATGGAAAGCCTACAGAGACCAGAAAGGCCCGCACCGTCGTTGCTTCAAGATGTCCTCGCATTTCCCGGTTGGCCGGAATAGCGACTGGAGCGGTTAGTTCCAGGTACCTTACCGATGACCTCACCTTAGGGACTTAGATCCCAATTCGAGGGTCGGCGGACACCCACAGGCACGTGCGACTTTGGGCAGCACGGGAAATAAGAATAAACGAGGTCATAATCAAGAGATTTTTTGCTTTCGCCTAAAATTCGCATTGCACAATTTCCAGCGAGTTCCCAACTAGTAACCGCCGGAGAAGTGGGGTGACGTTTGGATACTTTGACGCGTATGCGCGCTTTCATCGATGTGGTTGAAGCGGAAGGGTTTTCCGCCGCCGCACGTCGCACGGGACGCTCGAAGGCGCTGCTTTCGAAATACGTCCGTGAGCTTGAGGACGATCTGGGCGCGCTGCTGCTCAATCGCACCACCCGCCAGTTCTCGATGACGGAGGCAGGCCATACCTATTATCGGACGGCCGCCGATATCCTCAAGGAAATTGACAACTTAGCTGACCTGGTGCGGGAAAATAACGCCGACCTGAAGGGTCGCCTGCGAGTTTCCGCACCACGCACCTTCGTGGATGCCGAGGTTGGCCAGTCGCTGATCGATTTCGCCAAGGATCATCCCGAAGTCTCGCTCGAAATCGTCGCCGAGGACCGATTCGTCGACCTCATCGAGGAAAATTTCGACCTTGCGATTCGAATCACCAAGCTTGAGGATTCGGGACTGATTGCCCGCAAGCTCTCCGACTTCCGGGTCTACGCGGTGGCGACGGCGGACTTCGTTGCCAAGTATGGCCCGTTGGAGCATCCCCAGGACCTGAACCGGGTGCCGTTCATCATCGACACCAACTCCCGCTGGCATAACAACGTCCGGTTCTCCGACACCGACGGCGCGACGATTTCGGTGGCCGTGAGCGGCCCGATCGAGGTGAACAGCCCGCAGGCAACCCTGCGCGCCGCGCGTGCCGGCATCGGCGTTGCCATCATTCCGGATTTCATTGCCGGCAGTTCCATCCAGTCGGGCGAACTGGTGACCCTGTTTGATGACTACATCACCAAGGATCGCGGCATCTATGCCGTCTACCCGCATCGCCGTTATCTTCCGGCAAAGGTCCGCAGTTTCGTGGATTTCCTGTCGGCCTGGTTCCGGCGCCAGAACCACTGAGCCAGCGTTGACCGGAGCCGAAATTCCGTCTCATTTGCGCGTCAGATCACCCAATCGGAAAACAAGAAGCGGGGCGGCCTTCCTTCATGACCTATCTTCGAGCGGCGGCAGTCGGTCTTTTCGCCTTGGCGCCGTTGCCCGCGCTGGCGCATCCGCATGTCTTCGCCGAAGCCCGCCTGGAAGTGGTGGCCGGTGCTGACGGCAATGTCGCCGAACTCCACAACGTCTGGCGGTTCGACGAGATGTTCTCCTCGAGCGTCATCCTAGATTTCGACAAGAACACCGACCTGAAGCTCGACGAGGCCGAACTTGCCGAACTTGGCGAGACGATGCGCACCTCGCTTGCTGACTACAGCTATTTCACCACCATCACCATGAATGGCGAGACGGTCGACGTCACGAAGCCCGACGTGCTGCATGTGACGCTGCAAGACAACCAGTTGCTGGTGATCTTCGCGATCAAGCCGGTGAAGCCGGTGCCGGTGAAGGGAAGGCTCACCTTTGGCATCTATGACCCGACCATGTACACCTCGATCGATTTCCCGACCGATGAGGACCTGGCGGTCAAGGGAGAGGGTTTCGGGCACTGCCAGCACAAGGTGGTGCGTCCGGACCCCGACGAGATCATCGAGCAAAACAGCGCCACGCTGACGGACGCGTTCTTCAACGACCCGACCGGCACCGACATGACAAAACTGTTCGCCACAAGACTGGAACTGACATGCTGACACGACGACACGGGCTTGCCCTTGCCGTTCTGACTGCCTTTGCCTTGACCAACATCGCGCTTGCCCAGTCTCCGCTGGGCGTTGGCTCGGCCGAACCCTCGTTTTCGACCGGGGGCCTTTTCGGCCCCTTCCTCGCCTGGATCAACACCCACCAGCAGGCCTTCTACAGATCGCTGACGACGGCGCTCAAGGCCATGCGCGACGATCCATGGGCGCTGTCCGGCCTTGTCGGCCTGTCCTTTGCCTATGGCGTCTTCCATGCCGCGGGTCCCGGCCACGGGAAGGCGGTCATCTCGTCCTACATGATCGCCAACGAAGTGCAGTTGAAGCGCGGTATCGTCATCTCCTTCGTTTCGGCGCTGTTGCAGGGCGCTGTTGCGATCGGTCTCGTTGGCGCTGCCTATTTCCTGCTGCGCGGCTCCGGCATCACCATGACGGCCGCGACGCGGGCGATGGAGATCGCAAGTTTTGCCATGGTGGCGCTGTTCGGAGCCTGGTTGCTCGTCAGGAAACTACGGGCACTGCGATTGCGGGTGGTGCGCGCGCCAACAACGGCGATGCTGTTCAACAGCGCCGGCAGCGCGCGGACCTCCACCGGCCTCAAGTTCCAGGCGGTCGCGGTCGATGACCATGCCCACAAGGGCGAGACGGAATACTGCGAGACCTGCGGCGTCAGCCACATGCCCGACCCCGCCATGCTGCGCGCCAGGGAGTTCAGCCTCCGGGAAGCATGGTCGGCAATCATTGCGGTCGGCCTTCGCCCCTGCTCTGGCGCCATCCTGGTGATGAGCTTTTCGCTGCTGAACAGCCTCTACCTCGGCGGCGTGCTCTCCGTGTTGGCGATGTCGATCGGCACCGCGATCACCGTGGCCCTGCTCGCCATCCTCGCCGTCGGCGCCAAGGACATGGCGCTGAAGCTCGCCGGGCCCGGATCGCGCAAGGCAGGGTGGCTGGGGCATGCCATCGAGATCGGCGGCGCGCTGTTCGTGCTGCTGATCGGGCTGTCGCTGCTTGGGGCTTCGCTGCAGGCGCCGGGGGTGGGCGGCTGAAGCCTCACGCCCGCGAGCGGTTCTCCTTGACGAAATCGATGAAGGCGCGCAGCGGCGCTGGCACGAGCCGCCGGCCCGGATAATACAGGAATGGTCCGGAAAACCGTGGCCACCACTCCTCCAGCACCGGCTGCAGCACACCGCTGTCGAGATGCGGGCGCAGCCAGTCCTCGAACAGGTAGACGATGCCGCCGCCGGCCACCGCCACATCGACGGAAAGCTGGGTGCCGCCACCGGCCTGCACCACGAATTGCGCCGAGGGGTCGACCGTGACCTCCTCCCCGTCGCGCTCGAACTCCCAGACCGCCATGGAACCGCTCGCAAACCGGGCGCGGATGCAGGTGTGGGACAGGAGATCGCGCGGATGCTCCGGCCGTCCGTTGGCGTCAAGATATTCGGGCGAGGCTGCCGCCGCAAACCGCTGTTCGCGCGGTCCGATCGGCACCGCGATCATGTCCTGCTCCAGCCGCTCCTCGTAACGGATGCCGGCATCGCAGCCGGCGGCGATGACGTCGACGAAGCTTTCGTCCGTGAAGATCTGCAACTGGATGTCGGGATAGGCCCTGAGGAAGCTCGGCACGATCTGTGGCAAGACGAGCCGTGCGGCACTCACCGGCACGTTGATCCGCAAGGTGCCGGCGGGCCTGTCGCCCGAGCCACGGGCAAAATCCAGCGCCGCCTCCATCTCGCTCAACACCGGGCTCAGCCGGTCAAGCAGGCCGCGCCCCACCTCCGTCGGCTGCACCGAGCGGGTGGTGCGGTTGAGGAGCCGCGCGCCGACACTCGCCTCAAGGCGGCGGATCGCGTCGCTGAGGCTGGAGGCGCTGCGGTCGGTCACGCGCGCCGCTTCGCGAAAGCCGCCGGCACGCGCCACCGCGACAAAGGCTTCAAGGTCTCCCAGCTCGATCGTCATTGTCCGAATCTCCGTACAACCCGTTCGGATTATAGCCGATTATCCTGAGGATGTTCTGCCTCTATCTTTGTTTCGGAAGCTGAAACAAGGAGCACAGACATGACCAACATCGAAAAATCCGGAACCTACACCCTTGGTGATCGCAGCGTGAAGCGGCTTGGTTATGGCGCCATGCAGCTCGCCGGCAAGGGCGTCTTCGGCCCGCCGAAGGATCGTGCCGAAGCTGTCGCGGTGCTGCGTGAGGCGGTCGAAAGCGGCGTCAACCACATCGACACCAGCGACTTCTACGGGCCGCACATCACCAACCAGATCATCCGCGAGGCGCTGCACCCTTACCGCGACGACCTGGTGGTCGTCACCAAGATCGGCGCACGACGCGGCCCCGATGCCTCCTGGAACCCGGCGTTCTCCAGGCAGGATCTCGAAGCTGCGGTTCACGACAACCTGCGCAATCTCGGGCTCGACGTGATCGAGGTGGTCAACCTGCGCGCCATGTTCGACGTCCATGGCCCGGCGGAAGGGTCGCTCGAAGAACCGCTGACGGTGCTGGCCGAACTGCAGCAGAAAGGCCTCATCAAGCATATCGGCCTGTCGAACGTGACCCGCAAGCAGGTGGAGGACGGCCGCAAGATCACCCGGATCGTCGGCGTGCAGAACCAGTACAACCTCGCCCACCGCGAGGATGACGCGCTGATCGACCAGCTGGCGAAGGAAGGAACGGCCTATGTGCCCTTCTTCCCGCTCGGTGGCTTTTCGCCCTTGCAGTCGGAAACGCTGTCGAACGTGGCATCGCGCCTTGGCGCCACGCCGCTACAGGTGGCGCTCGCCTGGCTGCTTGCCCGCTCGCCGAACATCCTGCTGATCCCGGGCACCTCGTCCCGCGGGCATCTTCGGGAAAACCTCGCCGTGGCAGATCTCGAGCTGCCGGCCGATGCGATCGCCGAACTCAACCAGATCGGTTCGGCCGCAGCCGCTGCCTGATGGTCAAAGAAAAGGCGCGGCGTTACTCGCCGCGTCTGTTTTTCTGGTAACGCGCCCGCAGCCAGAAGACGGCAAAGAAGCCGAGCAGCAAGAGCGCGCCCACCACGAAGCCGAGGATCGGCGAATACTGGCCGATGCCGATCACGATGGTCGGCAGGAAATAAATGACCAGGATCGCGGCGACGAGAATGACCCCTGCCGCGATGGCGTGTGACTTGGCTTCCGGCGTCATGCCATCTCCTTCGTAATCTCGGCGCGGATCTCTTCGAGACGGCGCTTCTGCCGCCCCTCGCCGTCGAAGTTCTCCGGTGCCAGCCATGCCTCGAAGGCCGCCTTCAGGAGCGGCCATTCGCTGTCGATCATCGAGAACCAGGCGGTGTCGCGGTTGCGGCCGCGCGAGATCACATGCTGGCGGAAGACGCCCTCGAAGGTGAAGCCGTAGCGGCGAGCCGTGGTCTTGCTCGCCTCGTTTTCGTTGTGGCACTTCCACTCGTAGCGGCGATAGCCGAGGTCATCGAAGACGTGGCGCGCCATGAGGTAGTGCAGTTCAGTCGCCATCGGCGAGCGCTTCATGGCGGCGCCATGCGCCACCGAACCCACCTCCACGACGCCGTTCTTCGGGTCCGGGCGCATGTAGCTTGCCATGCCGACGATCTTGCCGCTGGCGTTTTCGCGGGCGATCAGCGTGACGTAACCGGACGGCCGCACCGACTGCAGCCAGCGATCGAGGTCCTCGGGCTGGTGATAGTCCTCGCTCGGGAAATATTTCAGGAGCTCGTTGATCGCCCCTGCACCGCCCAGCGCTTCCCAGAGCCCCGCCAGATGCGTGTCGCGATCATAGGGCTCGAGCGTCACGAAACGGCCGGTCAGGGTGACCGGGCCCGGAGCGGAAACTTTATAATTCGTCAGGTCGCGCATGAAGGCCTCTTTCCCAGGAGGCAAGAGGCTTAGGCCAGCGCCTCCGGAAAGGCAACCGGCCAGTTGTCGCTGTCGCTAGACGTGCACCTTGGCGGCCGAAACGGTGGCGTCAATATGATCGATCAGCGCGTCCGGCAGCCCCAGGCGGCCTGCAAGCAGGTCGAGGTAACCGCGTTCGGCGCGGGTGTCGGGATCTATCGTCATGCGGGTCGCGGTATAAAGCTCGACCTTCTGTTCTTCCGTGCGGGCAGCGGCGACGAGATCATCGATATCGACGGGGTTGGCGAGCTCGTTCTGGATGAAGGCTTCGGCCTCCGAGCCAAGATCCACCGCATGCACCTTTTCCATAATGCTGGCACGTTCGGAGGCATCGATATGGCCATCGGCCTTGGCGGCGGCAATCATGGCCCTCACCAGTGTCAGCGCAAAGTCGTTCGACAGGTGCGACGACTGCGGGCTGAACGGCGAATCCGGCGGCGGCAGGCTGATCGGCTCGCTGGTGGCCGGTTGTGGTTGCGGCACAGACTGCGGCGACTGGCCGGACTGGTAGTTCTTGTAGGCGAGGTAGCCAAGGCCGGCAATTGCGGCAAGGCCGCCGGCGGACGCGACATTGCCCGCGAGCTTGCGGCCCGTCTTGGTGCCGAGCATGGCGGCTGCCAGCCCCGCTGCCTTCCACGGATTGTTGCGGGCATACTCGCCGAGTTGCCCTGCCCGATCCTTCAGGTTTCCGCCCGACATTCCGGATATCTGCGAACCTAGGAACTGGTCCAGCAGTTTCTTGGCATCGAACATGGCTATCTCCTCACCGTTTGAACGTCCGGTGGAGATAGGAAGCCCAAGCGCGGAAAACAATTTCTCCGCGCCGGATGATGCATGGGCTTGAGGCGCAGTCGGACTTTGGATCAGGCCTTGAGGCCGGCTGCCTCGGCGGCAAGCTTGGTGATGCCCGCCCAGTCGCCTGCGGCAACCAGGTCCTTCGGCGCGACCCAGGAGCCGCCAACACAGACGACGTTCGGCAGCGACAGGTAGTCCTTCGCATTCTTGAGCGAGATGCCGCCGGTCGGGCAAAACAGCGTGCCAGCGAGGGGCGAGGACAGCGCCTTCAGGTAGGCGGCGCCTCCGGCCTGCTCGGCCGGGAAGAACTTCATCACGTCGAAGCCTGCTTCACGCAGCGTCATGACTTCGCTGGCGGTTGCCGCACCCGGAAGCAGCGGCACGGCGCCATCCTTGGCGGCGGCGAGCACGCCCGGGGTGACGCCCGGGGAAACGATGAAGGTGGAGCCAGCCTTGACGGCTGCGTCCCAGTCGCGGCCGTTCAGGATCGTACCGGCGCCGACATGCGCGCCTTCGACTTCGGCCGCTACGGCCTTGACGGCATCGAGGGCCGCCGGCGTGCGCATGGTGATCTCGATCGCCTTCAGGCCGCCTGCGACCAAAGCCTTTGCAAGGCCCACGGCCGACTTTGCGTCCTCGACGATGAGCACCGGCACGACGGGCTGGAGCTTGAGGATGGAAAGCAGCTTCTCGGTCCGTGTTTCGGTCTGGCCAGCCATGGCGCTTCTCCCGCTAAAACGATTGAAATTCTGCTTGCGGGAATATCGCCGCGGGCTCCCCTTGTCGAGAAAAAACCGGATCTGCGACATTTGCGGTGGTTGCGGATCGGAACCTTTGCTTTAGGCTGCGCGTCGAAGCGCGAGCGTAACGCAGGCGGGTGCATGGCCAAGGAAATCGAGCGCAAGTTCAAGGTGGTGGGCGACGGGTGGCGGTCGCAGACGGTGTCGTCATCGAGCTTTCGCCAGGCCTATATCGCCTCGGGCGAGGATCGGTCGGTGCGGGTGCGGATCATGGACGGCGAGCGCGCCAAGCTGACGATCAAGGTCGGCCGCCAGTTCATGTCGCGCGACGAGTTCGAATACGAGATCCCCTTGGCGGATGCCGAACAACTGGCCGATTGCGCCGTGGGCGTCGTACTGGAAAAAACCCGCTACGAGGTGGAGCACCACGGCTACACCTGGGAGATCGACGTTTATGGAGGCGCCTACCAGGGGCTGGTCATTGCCGAGGTGGAGATGGAGGATGAGGCTGCCCAGCCTGACCTGCCGGATTGGATCGGCGAGGAAGTGACCGGCGACCGGCGCTTTTCCAACCTGGTGATGGCGACAGAGGACATGAGTTCGGAGTTGGTCCATGGCGTATCGTCTGCGAGCCTCTAAGCCTTTCACCGCGGAATTCCGCGCCGTTGCCGAAAGCCAGCTTTCCCGCGCCATCCGGCTTCTGGAAGACCAGCCCGACACACCCCATGAGGCCGTGCATGCCGCACGCAAGCGGTTCAAGCGGCTGCGGGCGCTTTATCGCCTTGTCGCACCGGATGCCAAAACCTTCCGGCATCGGGAAAACGCCCGCATCCGCGATGTCGCCAAGACACTGTCGGCCGTGCGGGATGCCACCGCACTCATCGAGACGGTCGATTACCTGGCAACCCATGCAGGTTCCGACGACGAGCTCGCCGCCCTGAAGCTGGCGTCCGAAGCGCTGACCGTGCGGCGCAACCGCATCGCCGAGGAGGAACACGACTTACCCGCAAAGATAACCGCCGCAAGTGCGGCCTGCCGGGAGGCGATTGCAGCGCTGGAAGAGCTCGATCTCGATGACCGGCCGGGGCCAACCGCGAAGCGGCTTGCCAAGGCCTGGAAGAAGCAGCGCGAGAAGGCAGACACCGCCCTTGCCGCCTGCGATAGCCAGTCGGATGCCGAGCACTATCACGAACTGCGAAAAGCCGGCCAAGCCTACTGGATGCATCTGTCGCTGCTGCGCGACGCCTGGCCGTCGGCGATGCTCGCCAAGCAACAGAAGACCAAGGAACTGGTCGACATTCTTGGCCACGAACATGACCTGTCGGTGCTGACCGGGCTCGTCAACGAAAGCCCCGACCTCTTTGGCGACAGCGATACGCTGGCGCGGGTGCTGGGCGCGATCATCGCCCGCCAGCAGGCCCTGCGCCAGGAAGCGCTGGAACGGGCGCACGAGGTGTTCTCCGAGACGGCCGAGCGGGAAAGCGATCTCATCGCCACGCTGTGGCACGAGGCAATCATCAACGCGCGCAAGCAACGCAAGGCGAAGAAAAAGCACAAGACGAGCCAGCCTGCGGCAAAAGAAAGCGCCCCCGCCGCTTAAGCAATCCGTTGCGCCACGGCGCATCTGGCTGTATTTCAGCCGGCATGACCGAAAACCAGACACTCGCCAGACCGGAAGCTGCCGGCCCTTTCCTCGTGGCCGCGCTTTATCATTTTGCCCGTTTCGAACGCTGCGAAAGCTTCCGTGAGCCGCTGCAGGCGCTTTGCGACGAGAACGGCATCAAGGGCACGCTGCTGCTCGCCCGCGAGGGCATCAACGGCACGGTGGCCGGAACCGACGAGGCAATCGCCAGGCTGCTCGCTTACCTGCGCGCCCAGCCGGAGTTCGCGCATCTGGAGCACAAGGAAAGCCGCGCTTCGAAGATGCCCTTCCTGCGCATGAAGGTGCGCCTCAAGAAGGAAATCGTCACCATGGGCGTCGACAACATCGACCCCAACCGCATCGTCGGCACCTATGTCGACCCGAAGGATTGGAATTCGCTGATTTCCGATCCCGAGACGATCGTCATCGACACGCGCAACGATTACGAGACGGCGATCGGCATCTTCAAGGGCGCGGTCGATCCGCAGACCAAGACCTTCCGCGAGTTTCCGGACTGGGTGCGCAACAATCCCGGCCTGCACAACAAGCCGAAGATCGCCATGTATTGCACCGGCGGCATCCGCTGCGAAAAGGCCACTGCCTTCATGAAGGAACAGGGCTTCGACGAAGTCTACCACCTCAAGGGCGGCATCCTGAAATATCTGGAGGAAGTGCCGGCCGAAGAAAGCCTGTGGGAAGGCGCGTGTTTCGTGTTCGACGAGCGCGTGTCCGTCGAGCATGGCCTGAAGGAAGGCAACCACAAGCTCTGCCACGCCTGCCGCAATCCGATCACGGCCGAAGAAGTCACCTCACCGCTCTACGAGGAAGGCGTGTCCTGCTCGAAGTGCTACCACACGCGCACCGAAGAAGACCGGCTGCGCTACCGCCAGCGCCAGCACCAGATCGCGCTCGCCAAGAAGCGCGGCGAAAAACATATCGGCAGCTGATGGGCCGAAACTGAGTCGGGCGGGCCTGGTCAGGCTGCGCCCGCTTCCCCCTCCGAGCGCTTGCGGTACAGCGCGTCGACTTCCTGCGCCGTCATCGGCTTGCCGAACAGATAACCCTGCAACTCATCGCAACCGCTGAGCTTCAGCGCAACCGCCTGGTCCTTCGTTTCGACACCTTCGGCAGTGACCGGGATATCAAGCGAACGGGCAAGCGAAACGGTGGCGTGCAGCATGTCGACTGCACGGCTTCCCTCGGCCAGCGCATGCACCAGCGACTTGTCGATCTTCATCCGGTCGAAGCCGAACTGGCGAAGGTAACCGACGCTTGAGAAGCCTGCGCCGAAATCGTCGAGCGCGATCTTCACGCCGAGCTGGCGCAGTTTGGCGAGTGCGCCGCGGGCACGCTCCGGGTTCTGGATGAAATACCCTTCGGTCATTTCCAAAGTCACACGCGAAGGCTTGGTCCCGGTCTTGCGGAACACGGAACCGACATGGACGGCGAAGGCCGGATCGCGGAACTGGCCGGGCGAGATGTTGACCGCGAGCTTCAGCTCCGGCCAGGCGGCGATCGTCTCGCAGGCCCGGTGCAGCACGAAGAGGCCGAGCTGGTCGATCAAGCCGGTAGATTCCGCGATCGGAATGAAGACGTCCGGGGAGACGTAGCCGTAACCTGGACGATCCCAGCGGCAAAGCGCTTCCAGCCCGACCAGCCGCCACGTACCGGCCTCAACGACCGGCTGGTAGAGCACCGTGAGCTCGCGCCGTTCGATGGCGATCCGCAGGTCGATCTCGAGCTTGTTGCGCTCTTCACGCTCGGCATCCATTTCCTTGCGGTAATATTCGGCGCGGCCACGGCCGGTTTCCTTTGCGCGGTACATCGCCATGTCGGCGCGGCGCACGAGTTCCTCGCCCGAGACCTTGCCGCGGATCGAGACCGCAATGCCGATCGAGGTGCCGATCGTCGCAACCCGCTCGCCGATGATGAAAGGTTCATCGAAGAAGCCAAGGATGCGGTCGCTGAGTTCATCCGCCAGGCGCCCGACCTCGATGCCCTGGATGGCAATGGCGAACTCGTCGCCACCGACGCGCGCCAGCACGTCCCGTTCACCGACGAGAGCCCTCAGGCCCGCCGCTACGCCGCGGATCAATTGGTCGCCGGTGCCATGGCCATAGGCGTCGTTGACTTCCTTGAAGCCGTCGAGATCGAGATAAAGCAGCGCGACATTGGTGCCGCGGCTTTGCGCCTCGGTGACGAGTTCGTCGAGCGACAGGAAGAAACCGGTGCGGTTGAGGAGACCGCTGAGGCGATCGCGCATCGCCAGATGCCGCGCCGCCGCCTCGTCTGCCTTGAGCTTCTTCAGCGTATTGCTGCCGCCCACCACCAGCAGCAGGAAAAACAGCCCGACCATCGCGAGCGCATAATAGACGAGCGGCTTCACCTCCACGTAACCTAGGTTGCCGGGAAGCCGTGAATCCCAGGTCAGCCGCGCCAGCATCTGGCCGTGCCGGCTGCGGATCTCGACGGCCTTGGAGGTGACGTCGTCTTCACCGGCGAGACGCAGACCATCGATGATGTAGGTGCGGCCGAGATCCTCGATCGTCTCCGCGTCGAGATGACGGGCGAAGACGAGGAAGCGGCGCGCGTCCGGCGCCACCGTCAGGCGGCCCGACTTTTCGCGCACGAGGCCGATCGCAACAGCCGCCATGCCGCGCGAAGTTTGGATGAAGCCGGAAGCTTCCGGAAGCTGGTCCTTGCCGGCCGAGCTTGCCTTGTCGAACAGCGTCGACAGCGATTCATCGAAATACTGGTTTGGCGACCAGGCAGCCGGCTGGCCGTTCTCATACGTCATGATGACGTTCTGCTGGCTGTCCATGACGACCGCGACATCAAACAGGTTGCTGTTGGCGGTCATGATCCCGAGATTGCTGACCATCCAGTCGGCATCGTTGTCGTAGACATAACGCGCTGCGTCGTCCCATGCGGCGTAGTCGTTGAGCGTCGCGTGCAGCTGGCGTTCGAAGGTCTTCACCGCACCGGTCGTGGTTTCCCACGAGCGTCCGTCATCGAGCCGATTGGCGTAGTCGGCGATGCGGTTCAGCGCTGTCAGGATGAAGGTCGTCACGAGGAGAACCACCACCGCGAAGGCCAGCAACATGCATGTTACAGCCAGGCGGCGGCCGATTGCACTGGACCGGCGAATTCGTGGCGGAAGAAGCCGCATGGAGTACCTCGTGGAGCAATAAAATCCTACTCCGGGATTCCTTCAGAAGCCGTTAAAGCAGAAATGGCCGGCTCTCCCGCAAGAGAACCGGCCATTTTCAAGAGTTTAAACGCGAGTGTCTTAGAAGGACGGAATCAGCGCGCCCTTGAACTCTTCGTTGATGAAGGTGCGGATGCTATCGTCATGGTAGGCTTCAACCAGCGTCTTGACCCACGGAGCGTCCTTGTCTTCTTCGCGAACGGCGATGACGTTTGCGTAAGGCGACTTTTCACCTTCGATGGCGATTGCATCGGTCTTCGGGTGCAGGCCGGCTTCCATGGCGTAGTTGGTGTTGATGACGGCAGCGTCGACGTCGTCGAGCGAACGCGGCAGCTGGGCAGCGTCGATTTCGGCGAACTCGATCTTCTTCGGGTTCTCGACGATATCAGCCGAGGTCACCTTGAGGCCCGGGTTTTCCTTGAACTTGATCAGGCCCTTGCTGGCCAGAACGAGAAGCGCACGGCCGCCGTTGGTCGGGTCGTTCGGGATGGCGACGGTGGCGCCTTCCTTCAGTTCGTCGAGGCTCTTCACCTTCTTGGAGTAGACGCCCATCGGGGTGGTGATGGTCGTGCCGACGCTGACAATCTTGAAACCGCGGTCAGCGATCTGGTTGTCGAGGTAGGGCTGGTGCTGGAAGGAGTTGGCGTTGAGGTCGCCATCGGCGAGCGCCTGGTTCGGCACGACGTAGTCGGAGAACTCGAGGATCTCGATGTTGAGGCCCTTCTTGGCCGCAACGTCCTTCACCTTTTCCATGATCTGGGCGTGTTCGCCGGGCGTGACGCCGACCTTGATGTCTTCAGCGAGCGCCGAACCGGCAGCAAATGCGGCGAGTGCCGCAGCAACGATAAGCTTTTTCATGGGATGCTTCCTTGTCGTTTGGTTGTCAGGCCAGTCTTGGGAGGCTGGTATTGCGGGATTTAGAAAACTCAGGTCTTGCGGTTGCGCTTGTCGAAACGGCGGGCCAGTGCATCGCCGGCGCTTTGCACGATCTGCACGAGCACGATCAGCACGACGACGACGGCAAGCATGACTTCCGGCATGAAGCGCTGGTAGCCGTAACGGATACCGAGGTCGCCCAAGCCACCGCCGCCGACCGCGCCGACCATGGCCGAGTAGCCGATGAGGCTGACGAGGGTCATCGTGATGGCAAGCGTGATGCTGGGGCGTGCTTCTGCAAGCAGAACCTTGAAGACGATCTGCATCGGGGTGGCGCCCATGGCGCGGGCAGCCTCGATCAGCCCCTTGTCGACTTCGCGGATCGCCGCTTCGACCAGGCGCGCAAAGAAAGGGATGGTTGCGATGGTCAGCGGCACGATGGCGGCATAGGTGCCGATCGAGGTGCCGGTGACAAAGCGGGTGAACGGGATGATCGCCACCACGAGGATGATGAACGGCGTCGAGCGCGTCGCGTTGACGATCGCGCCGAGGATGCGGTTGGCAATCGGGGCCGGAAAAAGTTCGCCCTTGCCGCTGGTGGCAAGGAAGATGCCGATCGGCAGGCCGATCAGCGATCCGATCAGGCCGGCGATCACCACCATCTGCAGCGTCTGGCCGAGCGACTTGGTGAGCAGGCCGATGAGCATATCAAGCGACATAACCGAGCACCTCCGTGGAAAGGCCGCTTTCGGCATAAAAACGGTTGGCGCGCTCGACGACCGCAGGTTCGGCGGGGTAAGCCACCACGAGCGAGCCATAGGGTTCGCCGGCAATCTCTTCGATGCTGCCGGCCAGGATGTTCACATCCGCGCCAAGCTCAGCCACCAGGCGGCCGGTAAGCGGCTGGAACGCCGTGTCGCCGAAGAAGATGAGCCGCACGAGGATCCGGTCGCCGGCGCCGGGCTGCGGTTTCATGCTACCGCGGATCCATTCCGGCAGCTGCGTGCCGAGCGAAGCCGAGAGCAACGAGCGCGTCGTTTCATGCTTGGCGCCAGTGAAGACGTCAAAGGTTCGGCCCTGTTCGACTATCTTGCCGCGATCGATCACCGCGACATGCGAGGCAATGGTCTTCACCACTTCCATCTCATGGGTGATGAGCAGAACGGTGAGCCCGAGCTCGGCGTTGATCTGCTTGAGGAGCGCCAGGATCGACTGGGTGGTTTCCGGGTCAAGCGCCGAGGTCGCCTCGTCGGAAAGCAGCAGCTTGGGCGAGGTGGCGAGCGCGCGGGCAATGCCGATGCGCTGCTTCTGGCCACCCGAAAGTTCCGAGGGATAGCGGTCGGCCTTGTCGCCGAGCCCGACGAGATCGAGCAGCGGCCCGACCTTGGCGCGGATTTCGTTTTTGTCGACGCCGGCGATCTCGAGCGGCAGCGCGACGTTGTCAAAGGCCGTGCGCGAAGAAAGCAGGTTGAAGTGCTGGAAGATCATGCCGACCTGGCGGCGCAGGTCCCGCAGGCCCGTTTCCGACAGGCTGCCGACCTCGACGCCATCGACGACGACGCGGCCCGACGTTGCCTTCTCCAGCCCGTTGACGAGGCGGATGAGGGTCGACTTGCCGGCGCCGGAGCGGCCGATGATGCCGGTGATGGCACCGCGCGCCACGGAAAGATCAACGCCATCGAGTGCGGTGAACTGGTTCTCGTCGCGGCTGCTGCCGAAGCGCTTGGTTACGGATTGAAAGTCGACCATGGGCGCCTGGCCGGGCGCTCGGTCAGCCACTTGTTCGCCCACAGGGGCAGGCGCGACTGGTGTCGCAGCTAAAGGGATCGTCATGTAAGGCTCACGTTTTCAGTCTGGTCATCACGGCACAGGCGCCGGGCACGTCATGCAGCCAGGCAGCACATTCGATGACAGTTGACTTTCCGGAGCATCTAATTCGGCTTTCACTAAAGAACAAGAAGTTTAACGGCCGCATAGATGCCCCGCCCCAATCGGTTTTGACAGGGACAGTATTTCAATTATCGGGCAGAACGAGAAAAACGTTCCAAGTTCTTCGCGGTCAGCCCGGCTTGTGGTTCCCCCGCGGGAATTCAGCGGCCAGCTGGCGATACCACTTGCCGCTGTTCTTCACCGTCCGCTCCTGCGTCTCATAGTCAACATGAACGAGGCCGAAGCGCATGCGATACCCTTCTGCCCATTCAAAATTGTCCATCAGGCTCCAGGCGAAGTACCCCTTCATCGGGTAGTTGTCGACGATGAGGTCGGAAACGACGGACAGGTGCTCGACATAATAGTCGAGGCGCGGCTGGTCATCCACCTCCCCGTCGACCACCTCCATGTTGTAGCAGGCGCCGTTTTCGGTGATGTAGCAGTCCGGCAGATCGTAGCGGCGGTAAAGATCTTCAACGAGAAGCTTCAGGCCCGGCGAATAGACTTCCCAGCCGATATCCGTCTTCACATCGCTGACCGGCTTGGCATCCACCGTCCAGGGGAAGTCCCCGGTGCGGGCGCAATCGTCGGCGACGCGCATCGGCGTGTAATAGTTGAGGCCCCACCAATCGAGCTTCTGGCTGATGATCTTCAGGTCATCCTCTTCCACGGCGGGCATGCGAGCCCCCAAGGCCTCGTGGAACTGGTCGGGATACTGGCCCTTGAAGACCAGATCGAAGAAGGCGCCGTTGTGGAACTGGTGGGCGCGTTCGGCCGCCGCCTGGTCTTCCGGCTTGTCGGAAGCCGCGATGACCGAATGCGCATTCAGCACCAGGCCGACCGGCACGTCCGGTGCGATGTCACGGATCTGCGC
The DNA here is from genome assembly GCF_023223505.1 of Neorhizobium turbinariae. Classification (NCBI taxonomy): domain Bacteria; kingdom Pseudomonadati; phylum Pseudomonadota; class Alphaproteobacteria; order Hyphomicrobiales; family Rhizobiaceae; genus Neorhizobium; species Neorhizobium turbinariae. The sequence goes on along the minus strand of NZ_JALPRY010000004.1, from coordinate 45,151 downwards.
CACGCCGAGGCCATGCGCCAGGTTGACGTGGTGCATGGCCGCAAGGGCCGCCTGCATGTTGCGTTCGCCCGGCGCATGGATGCCGTAGAGGTGGCTCAGCCACACGATGCACCAGGGCTCGTTGAAGGTCGCGACCGCATCGAGCCGGTCGCCAAGTCGCTCCATCACCACCTTGGTGTAACGTTCGAAGGCATGCGCGGTGGAGCGTGCCGTCCAGCCACCGTCACCCATCAGCGAAAGCGGCAGGTCCCAGTGGTAGAGCGTCGCATAGGTCTTGATGCCGCGCGCCTTGCAGCCGTCGATCAGACGGTCGTAGAAATCGAGGCCCTTTTCGTTGATGCGGCCGGTGCCTTCCGGAACGATGCGCGGCCAGGCGATCGAAAACCGATAGGCTTCGACGCCCATGTCCTTGATGAGGTCGAGATCCTCTTCCCAGCGATTGTAGTGGTCGCAGGCGACATCGCCGTTATGGCCCTGGAAGACACGCCCCGGCATGTTGGAAAACGCATCCCAGATGGAGGGCTTGCGGCCATCCGCCTTCGTCGCCCCCTCGACCTGGAAGGAGGCCGTCGCCACGCCCCACAAAAAGTCGCCGGGGAAGCGGGTTGCAAACTGCTTGGGATCGGGTGTCTTGGTCATAACCTGGCCAGCCTTTCAGGATTTCGCCCAATGGGGGCCTCTTGCGACGGCGATGTAGCCGAGGCGCCAGTGGTTGTACAGCGCAAGACACGCAATGCTGGCTTGCCCACGGGGCGCGGGTCGCGCAGGATCTTCAGCGACCCTGCGCGTGCAAAACCCGTGGGCCAAAGCCGGGGCCTAGAGCTTGACCCAGGCGCCGTTCTTCTTGGAGGAGGCAACGCAGGCCTCGACGAAGGCCACGCCCTTCACGCCATCGTCCACCGTCGGATAGATGACGTCCTTGTCGAGCTTGGTGCCCTTCTTGGCGGCGTTGATGGCGCGCGCGGCTTCCGTGTAGATCGTTGCGAAGGCCTCGAGATAACCTTCCGGGTGACCCGATGGGATGCGCGACACCCGTCCTGCGGCGGCACCGGCGCCGGCGCCGTTGCGGGTAATGAGGCGCTTCGGCTCGCCGAACGGCGTGAACCACAGGTAGTTCGGGTTTTCCTGGCACCACTCGATGCCGCCCTTTTCGCCATAGACCCGCAGCTTCAGTCCGTTTTCGTTGCCCGGCGCCACCTGGCTGCACCACAGCATGCCCTTGGCTCCACCATCGAAGCGCAGCATGACATGGGCGTTATCGTCCAGCCGGCGGCCAGGAACGAAGCTATCAAGGTCGGCCGCGAGGCTCGTCAGCGTCAGGCCAGTCACGAAGCAGGCAAGGTTGTAGGCATGCGTGCCGATATCGCCCGTGGAGCCACCCGCACCCGACTGCGCCGGATCGGTGCGCCAAACGGCCTGCTTGGCGCCCGTTTGCTCGGCGGCTTCCGTCAGCCAGTCTTGCGGATATTCCACCTGCACGACGCGGATCTTGCCGAGATCGCCGTTGGCGACCATTTCGCGCGCCTGCCGCACCATGGGGTAACCGGTGTAGTTATGGGTGAGGATGAAGAGCGCCTTGCTCTCGTCGGCCACCTTCTTCAGCTTCTTGGCGTCGGCGAGGTTCGAGGTCAGCGGCTTGTCGCAGATGACGTGGATGCCGCGGCGCAGGAACTCCTTGGCCGCTTCGTAATGCACGTGGTTCGGCGTGACGATGGACACGGCCTCGATGCCGTCCTTCAGCCGCGCTTCGCGGATGGCCATCTCCTTGTAGGAGCCATAGGTGCGCGACGGATGAAGCCCGAGGTCGCGGCCCGAGGCGATTGCCTTTTCCGGTGTGGAGGACAATGCGCCGGCAACGAGATCAAACTGATCGTCGAGCCGTGCGGCCATGCGGTGCACCGCGCCGATAAAGGCGCCCTGCCCGCCGCCAACCATTCCAAGCCGGATGCGCGGCTCGCGTGCCTGTTCGTCCTTGCCTTCGATAGCCATCGTCTTCTCCCTTTCGCTGCGCAACCGAAGTTGCTCTTAACTTTGCCTCATCGGCGTATCAGTCTTCGGCCTCGCCCACAGAAGGATGCCCTGGCAGTGAACATCTAGGACCCGCCTCCACCGAGGAGGCTTCAACACCAAGCCCTTGCCGTCGCGCCTCAAGCGCTGCGGACACTCCTCCGTTGAAAGGTCCCATCATGCCATTGCTCCATGCGGACGCCGTCCATCCCATCACGCTTGCCGACGGCACCACCGTCAAAGGCACCGTCCACCTCAACCGGGTGATCGAGCATCCGCGCATCACCGTCGGCGACTACAGTTATTATTCGAGCTTCGACGAGCCGGCGGACGTCGCCGGCGCGATCGCGCCCTATCTTTACCCCTTCAGCCGCGAGAAGCTGGTGATCGGCCCCTTCGTACAACTGGCGCATGGGGTGAAGTTCATTACGAGCTCGGCCAACCACCCGATGCAGGGCTTCAGCTGCTACCCCTTTCGGATCTTCAAGCCGCATACCATGGCCGATTATGCCGACCTTCCGGCCAAGGACACGGTGGTCGGCCCGGACGTGTGGATCGGCTACGGCAGCCTGGCGATGCCCGGCGCCACGATCGGCGCCGGCTCGATCATCGCGGCCGGTTCGGTCGTCACCGGTGATGTCGCGCCCTACAGCATCGTTGGCGGCAACCCGGCCAAACTGATCCGCCGGCGGTTCACCGAGGATGTGATCGATGAGCTTCTCGCGATCGCCTGGTGGGACTGGCCGATCGACCGGATCGAGGCCGCGCTGCCGGCAATCGAGGGCGGCGACCTTGCCGCCCTGAAAGCCGGCTGAGCCTGTCACAGACCCAGCATCCGGCGGTTTGCGGCCTCGTCCGTGCCGCCTGATGCGAAGTCGTCGAACGCCTTCTCGGTCACGCGGATGATATGCGCGCGGACGAATTCGGCGCCTTCGCGGGCTCCGTCCTCGGAGTTCTTCAGTGCGCATTCCCATTCCACCACGGCCCAACCGTCGAAGTCATTGGCGGCCATCTTGGAGAAGATCGCACCGAAATCGACCTGGCCATCGCCCGGCGACCGGAAGCGGCCGGCGCGGTTCACCCAGCCCTGGTAGCCGCCGTAGACGCCCTGCCGGCCGGTCGGGTTGAATTCCGCGTCCTTGACGTGGAACATCTTGATCCGGTCCTTGTAGATGTCGATGTTGTCCAGGTAATCCAGGCACTGCAGCACGTAGTGCGACGGATCGTAGAGCATGTTGGCGCGGCTGTGGTTCTTCACCCGCTCGAGGAACATCTCGAAGGTCACGCCATCGTGCAGGTCTTCGCCCGGATGGATCTCGTAGCAGACGTCGACGCCGCACTCTTCCGCATGGTCGAGGATCGGCGTCCAGCGGCGGGCGAGCTCGTCAAACGCAGTCTCGACAAGACCTGCCGGGCGCTGCGGCCAGGGGTAGATGAAGGGCCAGGCGAGCGCGCCGGAGAAGGTCGCATGCGCCTTGATGCCGAGGTTCTTGGAGGCCGACAGCGCCATCTTCACCTGGTTGACGGCCCATTCCTGGCGGGCTTTCGGGTCGCCACGCACTTCCGGAACGGCAAAGCCATCGAAGGCTTCGTCATAGGCCGGGTGGACGGCGACCAGCTGGCCTTGCAGGTGGGTGGAAAGTTCCGTGACCTCGATGCCGTTCTGGCGCGCCACGCCGGCAAACTCGTCGCAATAATCCTTGGATTCGGCCGCCTTCTTCAGGTCGATCAGCTGGCCGGCCCAGGTCGGCACCTGGACGCCTTCGTAACCCTTGTCGGCTGCCCATTTGGTGATGGCGTCCCAGGAGTTGAACGGCGCGGCATCTCCCGCGAATTGGCCGAGGAAGATGGCAGGGCCCTTGATCGTCTTCATGAAAACCTCCGTGATATTGTCGCTCGGACGGGGGCCTGCCCCTCATCCGCCTGCCGGTACCTTTTCCCCCACGGGGGAGAGGCACGATGTGGCACCCTGCGGTTTCGACCATATGCGCCGCGCAGGGCACGTCCCCTCCCCCGCATGACGCGGGGAAAGGGTTTCAAGTGATAAGCGATCCGGTTCTGGAGATCAGAACGGAGAGTCGGGGAAGTAGAAGTCCTTGGCGTTGTCCTTGGTCACCAGGGTTGCGTCCAGGATGTAGTTTCCGCTGACCGGAACCTGATCATAGAAGTTGCCCGCGGTGAGCTGCATGGCAGTCGCCACCATTGCCGGCGGATACAGAACGTCGACCGGGATCATCTTGTCGCCGTCCATGACGCGCTTGACCATGTCCTTGGAGCCGGCGCCGCCCACGACATACTGGATGTCGGTGCGCTTGGCCTGTTCGATGGCTTCCAGCACGCCGACGGCCATGTCGTCGTCCTGGCACCAGACAACGTCGATCTTTGGGTGCTTGGTCAGGAAGTCCTGCATCACCTTGAAGGCGTCGTCGCGGCTCCAGTTGCCGAACTGGCGGTCGAGAACCTTGACGTTGGAGCCTTCGATGCCCTTGTCGAAGCCGTCCTGGCGCTGCTGGTCGATCGGGATCGGCAGGCCGCGGATGACGACGACCTGTGCGTCCGGCGTGGTTTCGGCAATGTACTTGCCGGCGACTTCGCCGAGAGCCGGGTTGTTGCCGGCGACGTAGAGGTCACGGATCGAGTTGTCGTTGACCGAAGGCGCGCGGTCGACGAGAGCAACGAACGTGCCCGCGTCCTTCACGTCCTTGATGGAGTTGACGAGCTGGTCCGGATCGGTCGGCAGGATGACGAGAGCGTCAAGGCCCTGTACCGAAAGGTCCTGCACGGCGTTGGCTTGGCTTGCGGCATCCGGCGAGGTCTTGACGATGACGTTGAGGCCCGGGTGCTCCTGCATCAGAAGCTTGGCGACGCGCTCGGCGTGGTAAACGACGCCGGCGGTCCAGCCATGGTCGGCGGCCGGAATAGAAACGCCGATGGTGACCTTCTTGTCCTGTGCCATGGCGAAGCTCGGCCCGATGGCAACCGTTGCGGCGAGCGCCGCAGCAGCCAGACCGAATGTTCTTCTACGCATTTTCTCTCTCCCATTAAAACGAGGTCTTCTAAGATGAGGACCGGACGCGACCCCTAGGCCCGGTCGATTTCACGGTTATTTGCGCATCAGCGACCTTTGGACGAGCATGGCGATGATGATGATCGCACCCTGCATGGCGCCAATCAGGTATTCGCTGATGAAGTTGGACAGGAGCAGGATATTGCCGACAACCTCCAGAATGATCGCGCCGCACACCGTCCCCCAGATGCGCCCAACGCCGCCCCGCAAGGCCGTGCCGCCGACAACGACGGCCGTGATCGCCTGCAGTTCCCAGAAGCTTCCGGTGGTCGCCGAGGTGGAGCCGAGACGCGGCACGTAAAGCAGCACCGCCACGCCAACGCAGAGGCCTTGGATCACATAGGTGATCGTGCGCACCCGGTTGATGGAAATGCCGGAGTAGCGTGCCACATCCTCGTTCGAACCAACTGCCGTCACATGCCGCCCGTAGCGGGTGCGGTAAAGCACGAAGGCGCAGATCGCAGCCGTGGCGAGGATGACGATGATCGGCACAGGCACGCCGAACAGCGAGCCGGAATAGAAGGGCCGGTAGAGCGTGATGAGCTCGCGGTCTCGCACGGTAATGGCGCCGCCCTGGCTCAGCCAGTAGGTCAGGCCGCGATAGATCCCCATCGTGCCGAGCGTGGCGATGAACGGCTCGATCCGGCCGACAGTCGTGATGATGCCGTTGAACAGGCCGCAGGCTGCGCCGAGCAGCAGGGCCAAGCCCATCGCTGCCAGCAGCATCAGCATCGGGTCGGCGATCTGCCCTGAATTCATGAACATAATCATCAGGCTCGCCACGAAGGCGAGCATGGAGCCAACCGAAAGGTCGAGCCCGCCGGCGGTCATCACATAGGTCGCGCCGAGCGCGATGATGGCGATGAAGGCACTGCGGGTGACGACGTTGCTGAGGTTGGCAACGGTCACGAAATTCGGGTTGGCGAAATAGCCCAGCACCAGCAGCAGGGCGAGTGCAATGAAGGGCGCAATCGCCGCCATGTCCCAGTCACGCGAGGTTTTCGGCGCCTTGGTCGGATTGCTCGGCGTATCGGTTGCAGCGGATGACATGCCTACGCAGCCTCCCCGATCTTCACGCCCGTCGCCAGCTGGACGATCTCGTTTTCGTTCATGTGCTCCCCCGTGACCTCGCCAACGATCTGGCCGGACCGCATCACCAGAATGCGGTCGCAGATGCCGATCAGTTCCGGCATTTCGGAGGACACGACGATGATCGAGCGCCCCTCCTCTGCCAGCTTGGCGATGAATTTGTAGATCTGTTCCTTGTTGCCGATGTCGATGCCGCGTGTCGGCTCGTCGATGATGACGACCTTCGGATCGAGCAGCATCATCTTGGCAAGCAGCAGTTTCTGCTGGTTGCCACCCGAAAGCTGCCCGGCCAGGATGGACTTGTTGCCGGTGCGGATGTCGAAATCGCGGATCGCCTGGTCGAGCGCCTGGGCTTCCCTCTTCGCATCGATCTGGAACATCCCGCTAAACTTGTTGAGCGAGGCGAGCGTCAGGTTGACGAGCAGGTCCTTGGCGAGAAGCAGGCCTTTGCCCTTGCGGTCTTCCGACAGATAGGCAACGCCAGCCTTGAGGCTTGTATGGACATCGGTGAAGCTGACGGGGTGCCCGTTGAAGCGCACGCTGCCGCGCCCGGAGCGCAGGCCTACGATGCCTTCCATCAGTTCCGTGCGACCGGCGCCCACCAGGCCGGCAAAGCCGAGGATTTCGCCGCGGCGAAGCTGGAACGACGCGTCATGCGCGAAACCCGGCACATCGAAATGCTCGACCTCCAGCACGGTTTCGCGCACCGTTGCCGCCTGGCGATCGGGATAAAGCTTGGCGACATCGCGTCCGACCATCAGCCGCGCCATGTCGGACGGCTGCAGTTCGCTCGCTTCATGCGAGGCGACGAGCCGGCCATCGCGCAGCACCGTCACGCGGTCAGCGATTTCCTTCACCTCGGGCAGGCGGTGGGAAATGTACAGGACACCGACGCCCTTGGCGCGGATGTCGTTGATCACCTTCAGCAGCGCCTCGGTCTCATGCGGCGTCAGCGAGGCGGTCGGCTCGTCGAAGATGACGAGGCGATGCGGCACGAGAAGCACGCGGGCAATCTGCACGAGCTGGCGCTGGGCAATTGAAAGGCTGGACACGATGGTGCGGGGGTCGAGGTCGCCGCCGAGGTCGCGGATCGCCTTTTCCGCACCCTCGTTCATGGCGCGATCATCGAGCGAAAGCCCCTTCCGGATCTCGCGCCCGAGATAGATGTTCTGCGCCACCGTCAGGTCCGGCGCGAGCAGGATTTCCTGGTGCACCAGGACGATGCCATGGTTCTCGGCGTCGACCGGCCCGGAGAAGCTGACGACCTCGCCATCCATGCGCATCTCGCCGCGGGTCGGCGGCTGGTTGCCGGCAAGGATCTTCATCAGCGTGGATTTGCCGGCGCCGTTTTCGCCGATGATGGCATGCACTTCGCCTGCACGCACGGTGATGTTGATGTCCTTCAGGACCTCGACCACGCCGAACGTCTTTGAAAGGCCCATTGCCTCCAGGAGCGGAGACCCGGCGGGAGCGGGAACGTCTTTCATCGTGGCTCACCCGCAACAGGGAAGGCGCGCGCGACGGCTCGCCCCGCGCAAACGTCACGGACAGACTCTGGCATATGAAAACGCACGCAAACTCCTCCCGGCCAAAAAGCTAGCGCAGTTTTTGAGGTACGTAAAGCAACAACTGGTCGTCCCTCCCCGCAAACCCTCACTTATCCGCAGGCGGGATGGGGAGACTGCGGGTTCTCCCGCAGCCTCCGTTTCCTGAACCGCTCAGACGTAGCGGTTGACGACATTCTCCAGGTATTCCTGGCGGCCGGAGCGCGGCTCGGGATTGATGTTTTCCCGTTCCACCATGGCGGCGATGTCGTCCAGCTTGTATTCGCCACGCAGCATCTTCTGGGCTTCGGGGCTGTTCCAGCCGGCGTAACGCTCTTCGAGCGGCTTCGAGAGCGCGCCTTCCTCGACCATGCGGGCCGCAGCCTTCAGGCCGCGGGCGCAGCAATCCATGCCACCGATATGGCCGATCAGCAGATCCTGCGGATCGAGCGACTGGCGACGCAGCTTTGCATCGAAGTTTGTGCCGCCGTTCTTGAAGCCGCCAGCCTGCAGGATGTGGTAATAGGCGAGCGCCATTTCCGGCACATTGTTGGGGAACTGGTCGGTATCCCAGCCGGACTGGTAGTCGTTGCGGTTCATGTCGATCGACCCGAAGATGCCAAAGGCATTGGCCATCGCGATCTCGTGCTCAAAGGAATGGCCGGCAAGGATGGCGTGGCCCTGCTCGATATTGACCTTCACTTCCTTGTCCAGCCCGTGCTTCTGCAGGAAGGCATAAACGGTCGCGACGTCGTAGTCATACTGGTGCTTGGTCGGCTCCTGCGGCTTCGGCTCGATCAGGATCGTGCCTTCAAAGCCGATCTTGTACTTGTATTCGACGACGAGGTTGAGGAAGCGGCCCATCTGGTCGAGCTCGCGCGACAGGTCGGTATTAAGAAGGGTCTCGTAGCCTTCCCGACCACCCCACAGCACGTAGTTGGAACCGCCGAGGCGCTTGGTGGCGTCCATGCAGGTCTTCACCGTCGCCGCGGAGAAGGCGAACACATCCGGATCCGGATTGGTGGAGGCGCCGGCCATGAAGCGGCGGTGCGAGAAGAGGTTCGCCGTACCCCAGAGAAGCTTCACGCCCGTCTCGGCCTGCTTCTTTTCGAAGTAGTCGACGATCTCGTTGAGGTTCCTGGTGTTCTCGGCAAATGTCTTGCCTTCAGGGCGAACGTCGGCGTCATGGAAGCAGTAGAAGGGTGCGCCGAGCAGCTGGTAGAATTCGAAGGCGACATCCGCCTTCATCTTCGCCGCCGCCATGCTGTCCTCGAACCACGGGCGCTGGAAGGTCTGACCACCGAAGGGGTCACCGCCCGGCCAGGTGAACGTGTGCCAGTAGGCAACCGCAAAACGCAGATGGTCTTCCATCCGCTTGCCCGCGACGATTTCGTCCGGATTGTAGAAGCGGAAGGCGAGCGGATTGGTGCTGTCCGGGCCTTCGTATTTGATCTTCTGGATATCGCCAAAAAAGCCAGTGCTCATGATATTCCTCCTTAGATATCTGAAGTTGTTGGTCGCGGGGGTGGCCCCCTCATCCGCCTGCCGGCACCTTCTCCCCGCGGGGGAGAAGGTGGCCCGAAGGGCCGGATGAGGGGGCTCCTAACTCAATGTCCAATCGTACGGATCGCGGGATAGGCGGCACGGTAGCGGGCATAGGCAGCCTCGTATGCCTCGCCATGACTTGTCACCGGATCGATGGTTTCTTCCGTTTTCGGAGCCGAGCAGACGGCAACCGGATCGGCGCCCGTCGCCGCAATCAGGCCAAGGCGCGCTGCCCCGAAGGCTGCACCGAAATCTCCGTCGGCCGGAATATCGACCGGCACGCCGAGCGCCGTCGCAATCGACGCCAGCCAGTAGCGCGACCGCGAGCCGCCGCCGATGGCGGTGACGCGGGAAATCGACGTACCCGCAGACTTCAGCGCTTCGAGGTTGTCGCGGATGGCGAAGGTGACGCCTTCGAGCACCGCCTGGGTCAGCACCACGCGGCTGCTTTCATGCCCCAGCCCGATGAACGAGCCGCGGATGACGGCGTCGTTGTGCGGGGTCCGTTCGCCGGAAAGATACGGCAGGAAGGTGACGCCGGTCGGCGCCTTCAGCGTATCGCCCAGTTCCTGCGTCAGCTCGGCGGCGGATTTGCCGGCGATATGCGAATACCAGTTGAGCGCGTCGGTCGCGGACAGGATGACGCCCATCTGGTGCCAGGTCTTCGGCAGCGCATGGCAGAAGGCGTGGACCGCGCTTTCCGGCTTCGGCAGGTATGAGGCGTTGGCGGCAAACAGCACGCCCGAGGTACCGAGCGACACGAAGGCATTTCCTTCGGCAACCGTACCCATGCCGCAGGCGGATGCGGCATTGTCGCCTGCCCCACCGGCCACGACGACATCGCCCGGGATGCCCCAGGCGAGCTTCAGCTCACCGCGCAGCATGCCCGCCTGCTCGGTACCTTCCACGAGCTTCGGCATCTGGTCTTCGGAAAGATCGGTTGCGGCGAGCAACTCGCTCGACCATTTGCGGGCGCCGGTATCGAGCCAGGAGGTGCCGGCCGAATCCGACATCTCGGAGATGTGCTCGCCCGTCAGCCAGAGGCGCAGATAGTCCTTCGGCAGCAGCACCTTGGCCACCTTGGCAAAAATCTTCGGCTCGTTGTTCTTCACCCAGGCAAGCTTCGGCGCGGTGAAGCCGGGAAACACGATATTGCCGGTGAGATTGCGGAAGATCGGGTTAGCATCGAATTCCGCCGCCTCGCGGAAGGAACGCGTGTCGTTCCACAGAATGCACGGCCGCAGGACCTTGTCGTCAGCATCGAGCAGCGTGGCGCCATGCATCTGTCCCGACAGGCCGATGCCCTTCACGGCCGCGAGCTGCTGCGGGAACTTCGCCTTCAACCCGGCGACTGCCTCTTGCGTCGCCCGGATCCAGTGTGCCGGATCCTGCTCCGACCAGCCGGAATGCGGGCGCGAGACGTCGAGGGAACCGCTGGCCGAGCCGATGATCTTCTGATCGCCGTCGATGAGCATGGCTTTGACACCGGACGTGCCGAGATCGAGACCAAGATACATGGTGTTTCTCCTAATCCTCCGCCTTCACGGCAGATTGTCCTTCAAGAATATGTCGATGCGGATGCGCTCCTGGGCCTCGATCACCGGCAGCCCGTCGGCCTTCGCTTTCAGCACGCGCACGGCGCTGCGCACCTCATGGCCCGCATCCTGGTTGAGAACGGCATCAATGATGCCCTCCCCGAGTGCGGCGCGGGTGGCGTCCGTCAGGTCATGGGCAACCACAACCGGCCGCGCCTCCACAGGGACCTTGCGCAGCACGCGGAGCAAGCCGCGGTTACCGCCGCCGAGACTGTAGATACCGGCGATACCCGGCGTCACTTCGAATGCTTCGGAGACCTTTTCCTCGACGAGCGCGCTGTCGTCGCGGCCTTCGATCACCGGCAGGACGCGGAGATTGGGATAGGCTTCCGCCATGACCGCAAGAAACCCTTCAACGCGCTCGCGGTGGTCGCGCACCAGCATCGAGCCCGCCAGCACCGCGACCTGCGCCTCGCGGCCGCTCAGGAAGCGCCCCAGCAGGCTGCCGGCGGTGCGTCCGGCGGCAATGTTGTCGATGCCGGCATAATGATCACGCGACGAGGCCGGCAGGTCGGAGACCAGCGTTACCATCGGCACGCCCGCCTCGTTCAGCTTGGCGGCAATTTCCCTCACTTCCGGGGCGTCGATCGCCACGAAGGCGACGCCGTTCGGCTTGTCCGCCAGAACCTCTTCCAGTGCTGCCACGAGTGCATGCGGATCAAAATGCGGCACGGCGACAATGCGGATTTCGGTGCGTTCGGTCGAGGCACGTTCGCTCGCCGCCACCACCTCGCGGCGCAACCCCTTCATGAAGGAGTTGTCGTAGTCCGGCAGGATGAAAACAAAGGAATAGGTGCGGCTCTTGGCAAGGTTTGCGGCCGCCAGGTCGCGCACGAAACCGAGTGCGGCGATGGCCTCCTCCACCTTGCTACGCGTCACCGCCCGCACCCCTGGACGTCCGTTCAGCACGCGATCGACGGTGGCAAGGCTGACGCCTGCGGATCGCGCGATGTCGTGGACTGTAGGCTTCATGCGTTCCTCCGCAGGAGGTCGTAGCGCAGAATTTGAGGTACGTAAATCAGAAAATTGGCCGGTTGGAACGTTTGCAAAGAAAAAGGGCCGTCACTTGCGTGGCGGCCCTTTTCCGGCGGTGGAATGTGTTCTGGCGGTCAGTGGCCGCCGCCGCCGGCACCGGCGGGCCGAGCAGGCTTGGCGATCATGAAGACAAACAGGATCAGGCTGGCAAACAGCACCGTCAGCACCAGGAACACGTCCATGAAGGACAGGAGCCAGGCCTGCTGGGTGAGGATGCCGGAAAGCTTCTGGAGCGCCACGGCCGCGCCATCGAGCCCGAAGGAATCGTAGTTCGCTCCGACGCTGTCCAGCCAGTTCATGGCGGCGGGGTTGCCGTAATTCACGTGTTCTGAAAGCCGTGCATAATGCTGGTCGGAACGCTGGGTGAGCGCCGTGTTGATGATGGCAAGACCGACGGCGCCGCCAAGGTTACGGGTCAGGTTGAACAGACCCGATGCACCCTGGATGCGATGCGGCGCAAGCGTACCAAGCGCGATATTGCTGATCGGCACCATGCACATCATCATGCCGAAGCCACGCAGCACCTGCGGCAGCAGCAGTTCATAGAAGTCCCAGTCGGCGGTGATCCCGGTCATCAGCCAGGTGCCGGCCGCAAACGCCGCAAAGCCGATCGCCATCATCACCCGCAAGTCCATATTGTTCGACAGCTTGCCGACGATCGGCGCCGACACGAACATGGCGATACCGGAAACGAACATGGTCTCGCCGATCATCAGCGAGTCATATCCCCGGATGCGCCCGAGATAGAGCGGGTAGAGATAGGTGAGGCCGTAAAGCCCGACGCCCATGATGAAGGAAAACAGCGAGCCGAAGGCGAAGTTGGCATTGCCGAAGGCGCGCAGTTCCACCACAGGGAACTCGACCTTGAACGCCCGCCAGAAGAAGACGACCGCGCCGAGCACAACGAAGACCGTGCCCATGACAATATGCTCGTCGCTGAACCAGTCCTTGTTGTTGCCTTCCTCCAGCACGTATTCGAGCGAGCCGAGGAAGACCGCCATGGAGGCCAGCCCCCACCAGTCGAACTTCTTGATGAGCTGCAGCTGCGGCTTGTCAAAGTCGATCATCGTGAAGGTGACGGCGGTGACGATGACGCCGGGGATGATGTTGACCAGGAACAGCCAGTGCCAGGAAAAGGCGTGGCTAAGATAACCACCGACCGTCGGGCCGATGGTGGGCGCAAGCGTTGCCACGAGACCGATCAGCGGCGAAACGATGCTGCGCTTGGATGGCGGGAAAATGGTGAAGGCTGCCGCGAAGACCGACGGGATCATGCCGCCACCGATAAAGCCCTGCAGGGCGCGGTAGACGATCATTTCCTCGATGTTCGAGGCGGTGGCGCAGAGCGCGCTGGCGATCGTGAAGCCGGCGGCGCAGATCGCAAACAGGTAGCGCGTCGAGATGATGCGCGCCAGGGTCCCCGACAGGGGGATCATGATGACTTCGGCGATCAGGTAGGAGGTCTGGACCCAGGCGATCTCATCCGAGCCGGCCGACAGACCGGCCTGGATCTCGGCCAGCGATGCCGACACGATCTGGATGTCGAGGATCGACATGAACATGCCGAAGACCATCGCGAAGAACGCGATGAGCTTGCGGCGATCCATAGGTTGATCGTCGGGCATCGCCTGAGGCGCGCCCGCTACGGCCGTTGCTCCTGCCATGGCCGTTCTCCTTGGGTGTTAGTTCTGGGCCACGGCCGTGTTGCCGGGCGCCGTGCGCGTATCGACATCAACGACAACCGAGAGCCCTGCACGCAGGTGCTGACGTTCCAGGTCTTCCTTCGGGATCGAGATCCGCACCGGGACGCGCTGCACCACCTTGGTGAAGTTGCCGGTCGCATTTTCCGGCGGCAGCATGGAGAACACAGCGCCGGAGGCCGGAGCAATCGACTCCACCGTGCCGGTGATCGTGTGTTCCTCGTAGGCGTCGACATGGACGCGAACCTTGGAACCAGGCTGCAGATTGCCGATCTGCGTTTCCTTGAAATTAGCCTCGATATACAGCTCGCTCAGCGGAACCAGTGATGCGAGGCGCTTGCCCGCAGACACCAGATCGCCGGTCTGGACCGACAGGTTGCCGATCACGCCGTCATAAGGCGCCTTCAGCACCGTGAAGCCGAGGTCGCGCTGCGCCTGGTCACGTGCCAATTCCTGGATGCGGATCGTATTGATCGCTTCGGCGCGCTGAGCCTTGAGGAGGCCGATATTGGCTTCGGCCGAGCTGACACCGGCCTGGCCGGCAACGAGGTTGGCCCGCGCCTGCTCCAATGCGACCTGCGCATTGTCGAGCGAGGCGGCGGTACCGACCGAGCTCTGCTGCAGGCTAGTGGCGCGCTTTTCATTGATCTCGGCGCCACGAACGGCGGCCTGAAGGGCACCTTCCTGCGCCTTCGCCTGGGCGAGTGCGGCTTCGGCGCCGGCGATCTGTGCATCGATGCGCGACACCGCAAGCTTGGCGGATTCGATTGCGGTCAGCGCCTTGCGCAGCGCCAGCTGGTAATCTTCGTCATCCAGCGTGACCAGCGGATCGCCTGCCTTCACCGCCTGGTTCTCGACCACGTTCACCTTGGCGACATAACCGGAAACCTTGGGAGAAATGACCGCAATGTCACCTTCCACATAGGCGTCGTCGGTCGAAACCATGAAGCGACCATCGGTCCACCAGCCATAGCCATACCAGCCGCCGGCACCCAGAACAGCAAGAGCGATAATGGGCAAGATGAAGCCGCGACGCTTCTTCTTTTCAGGGGCCTGATGCGCAGCGGGAGCCGCAACGGCGTCGGCTGCCGCCGGCTGCTCTTGCGCAGGCTCCTGCCGTGCCTCGGTCTCCGGACCAGCATTTTCCGTCTTTACAGCGCGAAGGGCGCTGGAATTATGAGAGGCCGTCATCGTCTCGATACCGTGTTTGGGAGCGTGATCAAATCGAACCGATCGGTTCAGTGGCCTTGACATAGACCTTTCGATGCCACATATCAAGTCCAATCGAACCACGCGGTTCGAAAAGGTTAAAAAGGGCGCAACATGGCCAGCCAGAAAAGGAAACAAGAAAAAGCCGATCCCGTTCCAGCGGGGCGTTTCGCCGCGGGTGCGGATCCGGCCAAACGTGAGCAGATCATAGAAGGCGCCAAGGCTGTCTTCATGCGTCTCGGCTTCGATGCGGCCAGCATGAACGACATTACCCGCGAAGCAGGTGTCTCCAAGGGCACCATCTACGTCTACTTCGAAAACAAGGAAGCCCTGTTCGGCGCGATCGTTGCGCAGGAAAAGGAACGCATCACCCACCAGATGCGCGACATCCTCGCTGGCAGTGAGGAAGTCGAGGACGGTCTATACCGGTTCGGCATGGGCTTCACGAGCCACATCACCGCTCCTCAGGTGATCGATGCGATGCGCACCGTGATCGGCGTCGTTGACCGGCTGCCGCGCCTCTGTCAGCACTTCTTCAATTCGCCTTCTCAGAACGTGCGAACCGTTCTGGAGGAATTCATCGAGCGCCATATCGAGCTCGGGAACCTGAAGGTGGACGACAAGGAGCTTGCAGCACGCCAGTTCATCGACATGTCGAGCGCGACCTTCTTCAAGGCGCGCCTGTTTGGGGACCTGCTGGACGTGCCGCCGGAACACGAACTTTCACGAGCAGTGAAGGGTGCGATACGCGTCTTTATGGCAGCATATGGCACGCATGACGCATCCGTGATCGCAAAAGTGCCCGAACCCGCCTGATTTCAGGCGGTCCAGGTACAACTTCATCTTGTTTTTCATCCTCCGCTTCCTAGATCGGGGCCGCATTTACGCGCTCTGATTGAGACAGGAGATATGGATGGACATTGCGGCGCTCGTAGCAGACCCGGCGGCCTGGGTAGCGCTCGTTACACTCGTGGTCATGGAAGTCGTGCTTGGCATCGACAACCTGATCTTCATTTCCATCCTGACGAACAAGTTGCCTCCCGAGCACCGGGAACGGGCACGCAAGATCGGCATCGGACTGGCGCTGATCATGCGCCTGGGCCTGCTGGGCACCGTCGCCTGGATCGTCAAGCTGACCAACCCGATCTTCGAGGCCTTCGGCCATGCCTTCTCCTGGAAGGACCTGATCCTGATCGCCGGAGGCCTGTTCCTCGTCTACAAGGCGACCAAGGAAATCCACCACTCGGTGGACGTGGTCGACCATAAGGAAGACCTGGTCGGCGCCGGCAAGGATGTCGCGCAGATGACGTTCACCTCGGCGATCGGCCAGATCCTGGTCCTCGACCTCGTTTTCTCGATCGACAGCATCATCACCGCCGTCGGCATGACCCCTCACCTGCCGATCATGATCGTCGCCGTCGTGGCTGCCGTCACGGTGATGCTGGTGGCCGCAACACCGCTTGCCAACTTCATCGAGCGCAACCCAACCATCGTCATGCTGGCGCTCGCCTTCCTGCTGATGATTGGCGGCACGCTGATTGCCGAAGGGTTCGGCGTGCATGTGCCGAAGGGCTACATCTACGCGGCCATGGCGTTTTCCGCCGGCGTCGAAGCGCTCAACATGTTTGCGCGCAACGCCCGGGCGAAGAAAAAGGCGGGGCAGGTGGCAAAGACGCTGCACTGAGATAGTGACACGGTGGCGGCCGTTGCGTGACGGCCGCCACCGCTTATTGACGCCAGCAACGTCCGTTTCCGGACATTCATCGGGCAAGCCTATCGACAGCGGAACTTCACGGGCAGATGGAAGTTGAAGAGCACTTCAACACGTTCGGCAGTTCTTGCCGATCCTGCCTGCCCGGAGCCGCATGACCCAGCCGCAGATTTTCGCCTTCGCCGTCATCGCTGCGATGATGGTCGTCTTCATCTGGGATCGCTTCCGTTATGACGTCGTCGCCTGCTGCGCCCTGATTGTGGCGGTGGTGCTTGGCGTCGTGCCGGCAGACAAGGCATTTTCGGGCTTTTCGGACGATATCGTCATCATCGTCGGCAGCGCATTGGTCGTGAGCGCCGGCGTGGCGCGCTCGGGCATCGTCAACACCGCAATCAAGAAATTCTTCCCGAACCTTGGCTCGGTCCACCTGCAGCTGGCGCTGCTGATGATCGTGGTCGCGGTCTTCTCCGCCTTCATCAAGAATATCGGCGCGCTGGCGATCATGATGCCGGTCGCTTTCCAGTTCGCCAAGAAGTCCGGCGTGTCGCCTTCGAAATACCTGATGCCGATGTCGTTTTCGGCGCTGCTTGGCGGCCTGATGACACAGATCGGCACCTCGCCCAACATCGTCGTGTCGCGGCTGCGCGAAGAGATGACCGGCACCTCCTTCACCATGTTCGACTTCACGCCGATGGGCGTGATCCTGACCCTTGTCGGCGTCACCTTCCTGATTTTCTTCCATTGGCTCGTCCCGAGCCGCACCAAGCAGAACTCATCGATCGAGGATGCCATCGAGATCAAGAACTACACCTCCGAAGCCATGGTGCAGGCCGACTCCACGGTGCTGAATGGCCCGGTCAGTGAGCTTCTGAAGCTCGGCGACGGCGAGGCGATCGCGACTGCCGTGCTACGCGGGACGGTGCGCATGTCGCCCTTCCCGGACCTCACCTTGCGGGAGAACGACATCGTGCTGCTCGAAGGCCCATCCTCGGCGCTCGACCGCATCATCTCGTCCGGCAAGCTGAAGCTGTCCGGCAAGCCGCTCAAGCACAACGGCCAGCTTGCCGAGGACCTGATCTCGATCGAGGCGATCATCAGCCAGGACTCGCCGCTTAAAGGTCTGTCGGCGAAGGAGATGGCGCTTTCCTATACGCGCGGCGTCAACATCCTGGCGGTGAGCCGCCGCGGCGAACGTGTCAAGGAACGCCTTGGTTCGCTGACCCTTTCCGGCGGCGACGTGCTGGTACTGCAGGGAACGCGTGAAAACCTTCCGCGGGTCATGCAGGACTTTGCCCTGCTGCCGCTCGCACAGCAGGAAATCATGCTCGGCACGAAGCGCCGCGCCTTCATTCCGCTCATCATCCTGGCGCTCGCCATGGCAACGACCGCGGTCGGCCTGGCCCCGGTTGCCGTCGCCTTCTTTGCTGCGGCACTGGGAATGGTGGTGTTCCGGGTGATCCCGCTGGCCGATATCTACAAGTCCGTCGATGGGCCGATCCTGGTGATGCTGGCGGCGCTGATCCCGGTATCGGACTCGCTGAGGACGACCGGCGGCAGCGACCTGATCGCCGGCTGGCTCGGCGAGGCGGCTGCGAGCATGCCGGCCTGGGGCGCTCTCGGCCTGATCCTCGTCACCGCCATGGCTGTGACCCCGTTCCTCAACAATGCCGCGACCGTGCTGGTCATGGCGCCGATCGCCGCAAGCTTTGCGACCAATCTTGGCTTCAGGCCGGAAGCCTTCCTCATGGCCGTTGCGATCGGTGCCGGCTGCGACTTCCTCACCCCCGTCGGCCATCAGTGCAATACGCTTGTCTTCGGCCCCGGCGGCTACAAGTTCTCGGACTATCCGAGGCTCGGCCTGCCGCTGTCCTGCCTGATCGTGCTCGTCAGCATCCCCGCGCTGCTATATGTGTGGCCCGTGAACTGACGGCGTGATCTGAGGGACGCTTCACCACCCGCCCCGCGACGACTTTTCCCACATAATCTTGACGCTTGCGCCTTATTATGGCCTAAGCCTGCGCCAATCCGCATTGTTTGAAGACAGGCTGGCGCCTTTGCGCCGCAGATAGAGCATTTTCCATGATTGCCACGAAACCCCGCGTCCGTATCGCACCGTCGCCCACCGGCGAGCCGCATGTCGGGACGGCCTATATCGCACTGTTCAACTACCTCTTCGCCAAGAAGCATGGCGGCGAGTTCATCCTGCGCATTGAAGACACCGACGCGACGCGTTCGACGCGCGAGTTCGAAGAAAAGGTCCTCGACGCGCTGCGCTGGACCGGCCTGTCCTGGGCGGAGGGCCCGGATATCGGCGGGCCCTACGGCCCCTACCGCCAGTCCGACCGCAAGGACATGTACCAGCCCTACGCGCAGGAACTGCTCGACAAGGGCCATGCCTTCCGCTGCTTCTGCACGCCGGAACGTCTCGAACAGATGCGCGAAGGCCAGCGCGCCGCCGGCAAGCCGCCGAAATACGATGGCCTCTGCCTCAACCTGACGGCTGAGGAAGTGACGGCCAAGATGGAAGCCGGCGAGACCTCGGTCATTCGCATGAAGATCCCGACCTCAGGTTCGTGCGACTTCACCGACGGCGTCTACGGCGACGTGTCGATCCCGTGGGACTCGGTGGACATGCAGGTTCTCATCAAGGGCGACGGCATGCCGACCTACCACATGGCGAACGTCATCGACGACCACCTGATGAAGATCACCCATGTGGCGCGCGGCGAGGAATGGCTGGCATCTGTGCCAAAGCACATCCTGCTTTACCGTTATTTCGGCTGGGAACAGCCGGTCTTCATGCACCTGTCGCTGATGCGCAATGCCGACAAGTCGAAGCTGTCGAAGCGCAAGAACCCGACCTCGATCTCCTACTACTCGGCCCTCGGCTACCTGCCGGAAGCGCTGATGAACTTCCTCGGCCTCTTCTTCATCCAGATGGCGGAAGGCGAGGAACTGCTCACCATGGACGAGCTGATCGAAAAGTTCGATGCCGACAACCTGTCCAAGGCCGGTGCGATCTTCGACATCCAGAAGCTCGACTGGCTGAACGGTCGCTGGATCCGTGAAAAGCTTTCGCCGGAAGAATTCGTGTCCCGCACGCTCGAATGGGCGATGGAAAACAGCCGCCTGACGGAAGGCCTGAAGCATTCGCAGAGCCGCATT
This sequence comes from Neorhizobium turbinariae, assembly GCF_023223505.1. Lineage (NCBI taxonomy): Bacteria > Pseudomonadati > Pseudomonadota > Alphaproteobacteria > Hyphomicrobiales > Rhizobiaceae > Neorhizobium > Neorhizobium turbinariae. The sequence goes on along the minus strand of NZ_JALPRY010000004.1, from coordinate 25,484 downwards.
TCCAAGCTTGGCGAACTGCCGAACCTGGCCGGCTTCCTCCTTTCGAGCGATGTCGGCCTGACGCCGGCTTCCTTCGCGGGCCTGAAGACCAGCCCGGCGGAGACGCTGGAGATCATCAACACGGTCCAGGCCGATTTCGAAAAGATGGTCGAGTGGAACGTCGAGTCGATCGACGCGGAACTGCGTAACGTCGCCGACAAGCTCGGCAAGAAGCTGCGCGTGGTAACCCCGCCGCTGTTCGTTGCCATGTCCGGTTCGTCGCGGTCGCTGCCACTGTTCGATTCAATGGCGATCCTCGGCCGCTCGGTCGTGCGCCAGCGGTTGAAGGTTGCCGCGACGGTCGTCGCCTCGATGGTCGGCGACGGGAAATAATGCCTGCGGAGGCAAGGCACTCCCTTCCCTCCGTCATTCCCGTGCTTGTAACAGGAACCCAGCTACGGCGCGTCGGCGCCGTAAGGAATGCATAAGGTCTCTCGCGCCCAAGGAGTCGGGCGCACTGGGTTCCTGTGACAAGCACAGGAATGACGGATACGGAGACGTTGGCCGCGCGGCACCGCCGCAACAGGATTTGAACGATGACCGAGAACACCACGACCGAAACCGCCCTCTCCTCCGATGCCACCCAGGTGCGCGCCCAGAAGCTTGCTATCCTGCGCGAGAAGATCGGCGACGTTTATCCGGCGCATTTCCACCGCACCATGACCAATGCGGAGCTGGCCGAGAAGTACAAGAACCTCGAGGCGGACGTCGAAACGCAGGATGTCGTGACCGTTGCCGGCCGTGTCTATTCCTCGCGCAACTCCGGCATGTTCATGGATATCCATGATGCTTCCGGCAAGGTTCAGATCTTCTCCCACAAGGACACCACGCCGGAAGAGGCGCGCGCTATGCTGCCGCTGATCGATCTCGGCGACATCATCGGCGTCACCGGCGTCGTGCGTCGCACCAAGCGTGGCGAGCTGACGATCAACGCGCAGTCGATCATCATGCTGACCAAATCGCTGCTGCCGATGCCGGAAAAGTGGCATGGTCTCTCCGACATCGAGCTGCGCTACCGCAAGCGGCACCTCGACATCATGACGAACGAGGAATCCAAGCTCCGCTTCCAGCAGCGCTCGCGCATTGTCTCCGGCATCCGCCGCTTCATGGAAGACGACGGCTTCATGGAAGTCGAAACGCCGATGCTGCATTCGGTTTATGGCGGCGCGACCGCCGAGCCGTTCAAGACCCACCACAACACGCTGAAGCTCGACATGTACCTGCGCATCGCGCCGGAACTGTTCCTGAAGCGCACGCTGGTATCGGGCCTCACCGACAAGGTCTTCGAGATCAACCGCAACTTCCGCAACGAGGGCGTGTCGACCCGGCACAATCCCGAGTTCACCATGATGGAGTGCTACTGGGCTTACGCCGACTACGAGGACATCATGGATCTCGTGGAGCGCCTGTTTGCCCGGCTTGCGATGACCATCCACGGCACCACCGAGTTCAAGTTCGGCGACAAGGAACTGTCCTTCAAGGGCCCGTTCAAGCGCGTGCCTATGCCGGATGCCGTCAAGGAAGCGACGGGCATCGACTTCTTGGCGATCAAGACCGACGAGGAAGCCCGCGCCGCCGCCAAGGCTGCCGGTTTCGAGGTCGAGAAGGACTGGACCTGGGGCGAATGCCTTGCCTTCATCTTTGAGGAAAAGGTCGAGCCGACGCTGATCCAGCCGAGCCACGTCACGCATTTCCCGAAGGACATCTCGCCCTTCGCCAAGGAAGTACCGGGCGAGCCGCGCCTCGTTGAACGTTTTGAGACCTACTGCAATGCCTGGGAACTGGGCAACGCATTCTCCGAGCTCAATGACCCGGAAGAGCAGCGCAGGCGCATGGTCGAACAGCTCGAGCAGGCGCATGCGCGTGGCGAAAAGGACAAGCAGTTGGACGACGAGTTCCTGGACGCGATCGACCAGGGCATGCCGCCGGCAGGCGGCCTCGGCATCGGCGTCGACCGGCTGGTGATGCTCTTGACCGACGCGCCGTCGATCCGCGACGTCATCCTCTTCCCGGCACGCCGGGCCAAGGCGGACTAACTGTCGGACAAGTGAAACAAGAAAAGGCGGCTCAACGGCCGCCTTTTTCGTTTGTCTCTCAATGCGTGGGTGCAGGCTCCGCGGGATGTTCTGCGGCGGCTTCACCGCGCAATTTTGCAAGCCAGGCGGCACCGGCGGCATCCGCCTCCGTTGACCCGTCCACCGGCTTGGGTGCAGCTTCGGCGTGTTCTACTTCCGGCTTTAGCGTGTCGGAATGCAAGGCATCAGCCGCCGTCTGTTTCGACCAGCGTTTTCCGCCTTCAGCAGACGTGCGGGGTTCCGGCGCAGGCTCGGGTGCATGCGCGGCCTGGGCAGGTTCGTCTTCCGGTGCGGAATGCTCGGCGCCTTCCACAGCATGATCCTCCGCGGGCGCTTCTTGCCTGCCGCCAAAGAACATGCCGGTGATCGAACTCAGGAAACCACCGCTCTGCTTGGCAGCCACCTCTTCGCCATGGCCTTCGGCCGGCGCGTCATGGCCTTCCGCGGTGGGGGCCGCATCATGTCCGGACGCTTCGCCATAGCCTTCCGTCTTGCCGTGGTCCTTGGCTTCGCCGTGCGCATCGCCCTTCGGTTTGTCGCCGTGGCCGGACGCGGCGCCATGACCATCCGCGGGAATGGCGGACGGCGGATCGACGCAATCTGCAGTGTCGGTAAGGCGTGCGGTCATGCCTTCCACGTCTTCGAGCGGCAAGTCGATGCGCATGCCGTAGAACTCGCCGGAGGGCGCCGCAGTGCCATCGACATAATAAGCGGAATAGGTCTGCGCCGTGACGCCATCGGGCGCCTTGGACGTATCAGGGATGTAGATCACCTGCGCGCCGATCATACGACCGCGCATCTGCGCGCGCGTCGTCGGGCCGCTCTTGTCGAGCATGGCCACCTGGACGAGGTCCGCCTTTTCCTTTTCCTGCACGGCCTTGGCAACACGAAGCGCCGTCTTCAGCCGCGCCATGCCGTCGCCCTGCCCGTCGGCAACAACGAATTTACGGACCCAATAACGCTTGTTGCGCTTGATCTTGACCGTCTCGATGGTGGTGCAGGAAAGGCCGTTAAGTTCCAGATAGGAAGGGCCGAGGATCTTGTCGGTGCCGACAAATACGGCCGCCGCGCCACTGCCCCCGCCAAGCACGACAATGCTGCCCATCAAGACGAAGATGAGCTTCTTCGATAACCGGAACTTGAGACCCTTCACGTGCCGAGCTCCGGCATGAACAACTCCACGAACGCAAAAACCAACAAATGGAATATGGCCGCTAACATGGGTCATTGTTCTTGATGAAGGTTTAAGCGGCGCGCTGAATTTTGAACGACCGGCCGTTGTTTCGGCAATAGTTCAGGCGGCACATAAAAAAGCCGAAGCCCGCGCAAGGGCGGGCTCCGACTTTCTCAATTCGTCAGCTTCAGGTCGCCTTAGGCGGCGGCGCGCAGCAGTTCCTTGCGGACGAGTTCCCGGAGCGCCGTGAGGTCCTTGGAGAACAGGCGAATACCGTCCGACAGCTTTTCGGTCGCCATCTGGTCTTCGTTGAGCATCCAGCGGAAGGTCTTCTCGTCGATCGACTGCATCGGTTCGGCGGTGAAGGTTTCGGGGCTCAGCTTGCGCTCCAGCTTGCCTTCGGCCTTGTCCAGCTCGTCGAGCAGGTTCGGCGAAATCGTCAGGCGGTCACAGCCCGCCAGCGCTTCGATTTCGCCAACATTGCGGAAGGACGCGCCCATCACGATCGTCGAGATGCCGTTGGCCTTGTAGTAGTTGTAGATGTTGCGAACCGAGATGACGCCCGGATCCGTTTCAGCCGTGTAGTCCTGGCCAGTCGCCTTCTTGTGCCAGTCGAGGATGCGGCCGACGAAGGGCGAAATGAGGAAGACCTTGGCTTCGGCGCAGGCGATCGCCTGGGCCTGGCTGAAGAGAAGCGTCAGGTTGCAATCGATGCCTTCCGTCTGCAGCACTTCGGCAGCGCGGATGCCTTCCCAGGTCGACGCCAGCTTGATGAGGATGCGCTCGCGCTCGATGCCGAGCTCCTTGTAGGCGGCAATGATCTGGTGCGCCTTGGCGATCGAGGCTTCGGTGTCGAAGGACAGGTCGGCATCAACTTCGGTCGAAACGCGGCCAGGGACGATTTCGGCGAGAGCGGCACCAACGCTGATCGCCAGGCGGTCGGCAACGGCTGCCACGATCGCATCGTCATTGCCGTTCTGCTTGCGGCCCCAGGAAACGGCTTCCTTGAACTTGTCGGCAAAGGCCGGTGAGCCGATCGCCTTCAGCACGATGGACGGATTGGTCGTGCAATCCACCGGCTTCAGCCGCGCGACGGCTTCAATGTCGCCGGTATCGGCGACGACTACAGTCATGGAACGAAGTTGCTCTAGTTTCGACGTCATCCGAATAAATCCTCATTGGGAAGCGTAAGCCCTGAACGCAGGCGGCTTCGATTGGCTCCTCAAGGGAGAGCCGCAGCGCGATGACTGACTATCACCGCTTCATGGTTAGCAAGTCAAGACATTTGTCTTCACGAATTGACATATGTTCCATCTCGAACAATATGCAAGGGACGATGGAATGAATATTAGGACGGCCCTTTGGCGAGACTGAGACGCGAGACCCATAATGCCTATTCCGACGCGGCCTCGATGCGGCTGCGCGCAGCGTGGCTCTATTATAACCAGGGCCTGACGCAGAAGGACGTGGCCGAACGGCTGGGAATCAGCCGGTCCACGGTCATTCGCATGCTCGACGAGGCGATGAAGCGGTCAGAGGTGCAGATCTGGATCAGCGAGGGCATCGACAGCTGTCTTGACCTCAGCACTCGGCTGGAAAAGGCCTATGGGCTGGACGAGGCGCTGGTCGTGCCGGAGCCCAAGGACACGAGCGCGGAATCGATTGCAACGGCTGTCGGCCTGGCGCTCGGCCAGTTCCTGACCGAATCGGTGCAGGACAACATGACGATTGGCGTCGGCTGGGGGCGCACCATGACCGCCTCGCTTTCAAGCTTTCGCCCGCAGCGCAAGGAGAACTGCAAGGTCGTCTCCCTGCTTGGCGGCATCGTCGCCGTGCACCAGACGAACCCGATCGATTATACATGGCGTTTTGCCGGACAGTTGAACGCCGAGTGTTACATGTTCCTCGCCCCCCTGCTTGTCGATTCGGTGAAGACAAAGCAGGCGCTGATCGAAAAATGCGGTCTGAAGGCGATCTACGACCTGGCGGAAAACCTCGACCTCGCGGTCGTCAGCTGCGGCGACATCGGCCCGCATTCCACATCGCTTTCCGAAGGTTTCATCTCCAAGGCGGAGCTGGAACGGCTGATCGCCGCCGGCTGCGTCTGCGACACGATGTTCAACTTCCTCGATGAGGACGGCCGTTCGGTCGATCACGCGCTGAACGACCGGGTGATGTCGGTCGATCTCGATACGCTGAAGAAAGCCAGGCACATCGTGCTTTCTTCGGGCGGCGCCCACCGGGCGGTGGCCATCCGCGCCACCATCCGCCGCATCGGCTGCAATACGCTGATTACCGACGAGACGGCGGCGCGGGAATTGTTGCGGCTGGCGGAAGAGGCCTGAGGCGCCTCAGGCATTCCCCGCTTCCCAGCCGAGGATCGCCCGCTTGCGGGTGAGCCCCCAGTGGTAACCGGTCAGCGCCCCGCTTTTTCCCAAAGCCCGGTGGCAGGGCACCACGAAGGAAATCGGATTGGCACCGATCGCAGCACCCACCGCACGGCTTGCCGTTGGCTGGCCGATGTCATTGGCGACATGCGAATAGGTCACCGCCTTGCCGAACGGGATCTTCAGCAGGCTTTTCCAGACGCGCACCTGGAAGTCCGTGCCGATCAGCACGACCTTCAACGGCTGGTCCGCCGACCACTGCGAACGGTCGAAGATGCGCCGGATAAACGGAGCCGTTGCTTCCTGGTCATGCACGTATTGCGCATTTGGCCAGCGCCGCGCCATGTCCTCGAAGGCCGCGGTCTCGCCGCCAAGATCGGCAAAGGCGAGCCCGGAGAGGCCACGCTCCGTCGCCATCACCAGCGCCTGCCCAAAGGGTGACGGGTGGAAACCGTATCGGATCGTCAAGCCGCCGCCGCGTGCCTTCCATTCACCGGGAGACATCGCTTCGTGGGTCACGAAAAGGTCGTGCAGGCGGCCCGGACCGGAAAGCCCCAGTTCATAGGAAGCCTCGAGCAACGGCAGTTCCTCCTTGCCGAGCAGGCGCTTGGCATGGTCGAGCGTCACGGCCTGCAGGAAAGCTTTTGGTGACAGCCCCGCCCAGCGGGTGAAAAGTTTCTGCAGCTGCGTCGGCGACTGGCCGATCTCGGCGGCGATCGCCTCCAGCGTCGGCTGGTTGCGATAATCGAGCGTTACCAGTTCGATGACCTGGCGCACCGTCTCGTAGTCGGAACCCTCCGGCGTCACGTCGATCGCGGTTTCGGCGAGCTTCGCTTCGGTGATCTCTGCAAGCATGTTCATGGTCATTCTCCTCCGCGACAAAGTCATCAGCTCGCGCTGACTACCTTCATCGCCTGTTCGTGATGCCAAACATGCCCCTTCAGTGCCGCACGAACCACCCGTTTCTTGTGGCTTTGCGAGAAATTGTCAGATCCGGCGCTTTACCGTCGCAAGCGCGCCCATGAAGGCCTTGGCGAAACTTTCGCGGTCATCCGGGTTAAGGAAGGAGCCGATGTCGGTCGCCCTGCCCTCGCCCGTCACATACATGCCGATGATGCCGAATTCATCGTGACGCCTGACGTCGAAACGCGCCCGGAACGGGTTGAACCGGTGCTCCACCATGCGGCCCGCCGGTGAGAACTTGCGGATGGACAGGTCGGTGCGTGACACGACCACCTCTTCCCGCTGCCGCCCGGACCGGTAGCTCATCTTCAGCGCAAGATAGAGGCCGAGGAAATCGAGCCCGAAGAAGAAGCCGATCGGATAGGCGCCGGTTGCCAAGAAGAACACGCCATAGCCGAGGCAGATGACACCCGTCAGCGCCAGCACGACGCGAAACCCGGTCTTGCCGAGCGAGCGATACGGCGTCAGTTCAGCCGCAAAGACAGGCGTGTCATTGGTGACGTCCACGTTGCGTTCCTTCATGGAGGCTGGCTATAGAGGTGCATATGGCAAGCCCCAAACCGAAATCCAGCATCAGCAGTTTGCAAAAGTCAAATCGCGCTCCGGCCAAGAAGGTCGAGCGCCGGCCGAAGCGCTTCAAGTCTGCCTATACGCCCGCCGAGATGGAAGAAATCTTCCGCCGCTTCTCCGTCCAGCGGCCGGAGCCGAAGGGCGAGCTGGAGCATGTAAACCCGTTCACGCTGGTGGTGGCGGTGGCGCTGTCGGCGCAGGCGACCGATGCCGGCGTGAACAAGGCGACGCGCGGCCTCTTCAAGGTGGCCGATACGCCGGAAAAGATGCTGGCCCTCGGCGAAGAAGGCGTCATCGAGCATATCAAGACGATCGGGCTTTATCGAAACAAGGCCAAGAACGTCATCGCGCTCTGTCGCATGCTGATCGACGAATTCGGATCACAAGTACCGCGAACGCGCGAAGAACTGACGCGGCTGCCGGGTGTGGGCCGCAAGACCGCCAACGTGGTCATGTCCATGGCCTTCGGTATTCCGACGCTTGCCGTCGACACGCACGTCTTCCGGCTCGGCAACCGGCTGCTGATGGCGCCGGGCAAGACACCGGATGAGGTGGAGGAGCAGTTCCTCAAGGTCATTCCGGAGCAATATCTCTTCCACGCTCACCACTGGCTCATCCTGCACGGGCGCTACACCTGCAAGGCGCGCCGCCCGGAATGCGAGCACTGCGTGATCGCCGATCTCTGCCGCTCGCCGGAAAAATCCTGCGACATCCCGGCGCCGCTGGTGGAGCTACCGCCGCAGTTGATTGGCGCCGGCGCCGCCGTCGAGGGTGAATGACGGATCGCGCTTACTGACCGCCTTGTGCAGGTGGACCATCAATCCTGCAGCAAACAGCGGCGTCAGCAGGTTGACGATCGGGATCGCCAGGAAGCAGGCGATCAGCAGCCCCGCGATGAACACTGTCGAAGAATGCTTGGAGCGGAAGGCGCGCGCCTCCTTCGGCGAGCGGAAGCGCATCGCCGCGAACTCGAAGAATTCGCGGCCGAGCAGGTAACCGTTCACCAGGAAAAAGGCGATCAGGTTGACGCCCGGGATGAACAGCAAGAAGAGCGCGATGATGTTGCCGACGATCACCACGCCCAAGAACTGAATGGAGCCGAGGATCGCCTGCCCGAGCGGCAGCGCCTTCCCCGGCGGCTCGTTAGGATAATCGCGCTTCTCGACCACCTCCGCCACGTCATCGAGAAACAGGCCGGCAATCAGCGCGGTGATGGGCGCGATCAGCAATGCCAACGCAAGCGCAAGCCCGAGACCGGCGGCAATCGCCGCAAAAAGCGTGAGCCAGCCGGCCCATTCCGGCAGGTCCGGAAAAAAGGCGGCAAACCATGGCCAGGCATAGAGGATGAAGATCTCGCGCAAGCCGAACCACAGCGCGACCAGCACAAGCAGCGTCAGCCCCAGCGTCTTCCAGAATGCCGCGCGTGTTTCCTGCGCGAAAAGATTGACGAGTGAAAGACGAGCGGCCTCGAGGATCATGAACGGTCTCCGGTTGCCGCACAGATGTAGGATGGCGTAAAACCGGGGGCAAGTTGCCAGGCGTGATGACGGTGAGGAGGTCAGCACATGGAGAGACCAGCGAATGCAGCGACCGAGACCAGCCCGTCCGTCAAGATCGACGAGCGTATCCGCGAACTCGGCGACTGGCGCGGCGAGGCGCTTGCGAATGTTCGAAAGCTCATCCTTGGGGCAGAGCCCGGGATCGTCGAGGAGTGGAAATGGCGCGGCGTTCCCGTCTGGGAAAAGGGCGGCATCATCTGCACCGGCGAAACCTACAAGACGGTGGTGAAACTGACTTTTGCCAAGGGCGCGGCGCTCGAGGATCCTGCCGGGCTTTTCAACGCCAGCCTTGAGGGAAACACGCGCCGCGCGATCGACCTCCATGAGGGCGAGCGGATCAATGGCGAGGCGCTCCAGGCTTTGGTGCGCGCGGCGATTGCGCTGAACACGGCGCCAAAACCGGGCAAGAAGAAGCAGGCTTGACGGGGGTCGTGACGGGAACGTGGACGGCACTGCGTTCCGTCAGATTCTCCATTGTGCATCTGCGAAATGCCCTTAGACTACGACTGCTTGTGGCCAATTGCTTAACGAATAAGGGGACGTTGGGTATGAAGGGTATGTTCGCTCTGGGGATGATGTCGCGACGCGGCTTGATGGCGCTGGCCCTAGCGGGGACAGCCGTGTTTGCCGGTGCGCCGGCGTCGTTCGCTGCCCCGAAGACTGCGATCACGATTGGCATGGCCATCGAGCCGACCGGCCTCGATCCGACGGTCGCCGCCCCGGTCGCGATCGGCCAGGTAACCTGGCAGAATATCTTCGAAGGCCTGACCACCATCGACAAGGATGGCAAGGTCCAGCCGCAGCTTGCCGAAAGCTGGGAGATCTCCGAAGACGGCAAGACCTATACCTTCAAGCTGCGCCAGGGCGTGACCTTCCACAACGGCGTTCCCTTCGACAGTTCGGTCGCAAAGTTCTCGATCGACCGAGCCCGCGGCAACGACTCCGTCAACCCGCAGAAGCGCTACTTCGCCTCGATTGAAGCTGTCGAAACGCCGGATGCGTCGACCCTGGTGCTGAAGCTCAGCGAACCCGCCGGAAGTCTGCTCTACTGGCTGGGCTGGCCCGCCTCCAGCATGGTCGAACCGAAATCCGCTGCCGACAACAAGACGACCCCGATCGGCACCGGGCCGTTCAAGTTCGTCAGCTGGGCCAAGGGCTCCAAGGTGGACCTGGCGAAAAACGCCGACTACTGGAACAAGTCTGTCTCGGTGAAGCTCGAGAGTGCTGCTTTCCGTTTCATCGGCGATCCGCAGGCGCAGGCTGCCGCGCTTCGCGCTGGCGACGTCGATGCTTTCCCGGAATTCGGTGCGCCGGAACTCGTCAAATCCTTCGAGGGCGACAAGCGGCTCGCAACCGTCATCGGCAATACCGAACTCAAGGTCGTTGCCGGCATGAACAACAGCCGCAAGCCGTTTGACGACAAGCGCGTGCGCCAGGCGCTGATGATGGCGGTTGATCGCGCCACGGTGGTTGAAGGCGCATGGTCGGGCTACGGCACGCCGATCGGCAGCCACTACACGCCGAACGACCGCGGCTACAAGGACCTGACCGGCGTCTATCCCTACGATCCGGAAAAGGCCAAGGCGCTTCTGGCGGAAGCCGGGTATGCGAACGGCCTCACCTTCACGATCAAGGCGCCGCAGATGGCCTATGCGCAGCGCACCTCGCAGGTGCTGCAGGCGATGCTCGCTGAGGTCGGCGTGACGATGAACATCGAGACCACGGAGTTTCCGGCCAAGTGGGTGGCGGACGTGCTGAAGGCCGCCGACTACGACATGACCATCGTGGCGCATGCCGAGCCGATGGACATCGATATCTATGCCCGCGATCCCTACTACTTCAACTACAAGAACCCCGCCTTCAATGAGGTGCTGAAGGCGATCGAGGCAACGGCCGACCCGGCCGAACAGGAACGGCTTTATGGTGAGGCTCAAGAGATCCTCGCCAATGACGTGCCGGCGCTGTTCCTGTTCGTCATGCCGAAGCTCGGTATCTGGGACGCCAAGGTCAAAGGCCTTTGGGAAAACGAGCCCATTCCTTCCAACGTCCTGACGGAGGTGCATTGGGAAGAGTGAAGCGCTTTGCCCCTCACCCTAGCCCGTTCCTCGTTCTGACAGGGAGAGGGAATCTCCTCCCAGTCATTCCCCGCGTGCCATCCGGTGAGGAAGCGGCATCGCCCTTCTTCCCGCAAGCGGGGAGAAGGTGGCGGCAGTTAGATGCGAGGCGGACACAAACATGATCGCCATCCTCATCCGCCGCATCATCAGCCTCATCGTCACGCTGATCGTCGTGTCGCTGCTGATCTTCACGGTGATGGACCTGCTTCCGGGCGACCCGGCCTCCATCATGCTTGGCACGTCGGCGAGCCCCGACACGCTGGCGGCGCTCAGGACCCAGCTCGGGCTCGATCAACCGCTGCCGCTGCGTTACCTCGGCTGGCTCTCCGGCGTCTTTCAGGGCGACCTTGGCCAGTCCTATACCTATGGCGTGCCGGTCGCAGGACTGATCGCGGAGCGGCTGGCGGTCACCATCCCGCTTGCCTTGATGGCGGTCCTCCTGTCGATCCTCATCGCCATCCCGCTCGGCGTACAGGCCGCGCGCAGCCACAACGGCCTGTTCGATTATGTCGTCGGTCTCCTCTCCTATGTCAGCATTGCAGTGCCCGCCTTCTGGGTAGGCCTGCTGCTCATCATCCTGTTTTCCTCCATGCTGGGCTGGATGCCGGCGGGCGGCTTCCCCGGATGGGACGCCGGCCTTCTTGCCGGGCTGCAGGCGCTGCTCCTGCCAGCCATTGCGCTCGCCCTGCCGCAGGCCGGCGTGCTGACCCGCGTCGCCCGCGCGGCCGTGCTGGAGGTGATGAACGAGGATTACGTGCGCACCGCGCTTGCAAAGGGCGTCAGCCAACGCACCGCGATCTGGCGTCATGCGGTGCCGAATGCGGCGATCCCGGTGGTCACCATGCTCGGCCTGCAATTCACCTTCCTCATCGCCGGGGCGGTGCTGGTGGAGAATGTCTTCAACCTGCCGGGCCTTGGCCGGCTCGCCTACCAGGCGCTTTCCCAGCGCGACATCATCGTCATGCAGGACGTCGTGCTGTTCTTCTCCGCGCTGGTCATCCTCATGAATTTCCTGGTCGATCTCGTTTACCTGTTGATCGACCCGCGCCTGCGGGCGGATGCGCAATGATCCGCGCCCTGCACCGCCCCGTCCTGATCATCGGCTTTGTCATCACCGTGGCGCTGTTTGCGGTTGCGCTCCTGTCGCTGGTCTGGACGCCGCTGCCACCGGCCAAGATGAATATCGTCCACAAGCTGAAGGCGCCGCTGGAATTCGGCCTGCTCGGCACTGACCAGTTCGGCCGCGACGTTGCCTCCATGCTGATGGTGGGCGCCTGGAACTCGCTCTCGACATCGCTTCTCGCAGTAGCGCTCGGCGCCTGTGTCGGCACCGCGATCGGCGTCATCGTCGCCATGCGTCGCGGCTGGCTGGAAGTCTTCGTCATGCGCGGCTGTGACATCATCTTTGCCGTGCCGCCGATCCTTTCCGCCATGATGCTGGGGGCCTTCATCGGCTCCGGCCGCTTCACCGCCATCGTCGCGATCGGCACCTTCATGGTGCCGGTCTTCGCGCGGCTGACGCTGGGTGCGGCCCTGCAGATCTGGACGCGCGATTATGTGGTCGCGGCGATCGGCATGGGGCGCTCCAAAAGCCGCATCACGCTCGTCCATATCCTGCCCAACATTTCCAACCAGATCATCGTGCAGGTCACCATCCAGCTCGGGCTGGCCATCCTGACGGAAGCAGGTCTCTCCTTCCTAGGGCTAGGCATGCCGCCGCCAAACCCGACCTGGGGCCGCATGCTGGCCGATGCCCAGACCTATCTCGGCCAGGCGCCCTGGCTTGCGCTGATGCCGGGCCTTGCCATTGCCTTTGCCGTTCTGGGTCTCAACATGCTGGGTGACGGGCTGCGAGACTTGCTCGACCCTCGCAACGACGGCTGATCCCGATTTTCATGACGAGAAGAAGATACTGCCATGCATGACCTGTTGAAATTGACGATCCGGGAAATCCTTGCGCTGTACGCAGCGAAAACGCTCTCTCCTTCCGAATATTGGTCGGCGGTGGAGGCGCGCGTGGAGGCGTTCGAGCCGCATGTCCAGGCGCTGTATCTCTACAATCCCGAGAGCGCGCGACAGCAGGCGGCAGCCTCGACCGACCGTTGGATGAAGGGCGAGACGCTTGGCCTGCTCGACGGCATCCCGGTGACGCTGAAGGAACTGATTGCCACCAAGGGCGACCCGGTGCCATTGGGCACTGCCGCGGTCGAGCTTGTGCCTGCCGCCGAGGATGCCCCGGCAGCAGCGCGCCTGCGCGAAGACGGCGCGGTGATCTTTGCCAAGACCACCTGCCCGGACTACGGCATGCTCTCCTCCGGCCTGTCGAGCTTCCACCCCCTGAGCCGCAATCCATGGGACCTGACGCAGAACCCCGGCGGCTCCAGTGCGGGTGCAGCGGCTGCCGGCGCTGCCGGTTTTGGCCCCCTCCATATCGGCACCGATATCGGCGGATCCGTCCGCCTGCCCGCCGGCTGGACCGGCCTCTATGGCTTCAAGCCGAGCCACGGCCGCATCCCGGTCGACCCGTTCTATGTCGGTCGCTGCGCCGGCCCGATGACGCGCACGGTGGATGACGCGGCAATCTCCATGGCCACCCTGTCGCGGCCCGATTGGCGGGACGGGACGTCGCTGCCCCCGAACGACTTCGACTGGATGGATTTCGAAATCGACCTCAAGGGGATGAAGATCGGGCTGATGCTGGAGGCCGGCATCGGCCTGCCCGTCGAGGGCGAGGTGCGCGATGCCGTCACCATGGCCGCCAGGCATTTCGAGGAGGCCGGCGCGGAGATCATCCCCGTCGAGCCGATCATGACACGCGTCATGCTGGACGGGCTCGACAACTTTTGGCGGGCACGCTTCTGGGGCGACATCGAGAAGATGCCGGAGGAACGGCGGGCACTCATCCTGCCCTACATCCACCAATGGGCTGAAGGCGGCACCTATATCTCCGGCGTCGAGGCGGTGCGCGGTTTCAACCAGACGATCGAGATGCGCAAGGCCGCCGGCGCCCTGTTCACCCGCGTCGACGCCGTGCTGTCTCCCACCAACCCGATCGTATCCTATCCCGCCGACTGGGCCTCGCCCACGAACGATCCGTCCAAACCCTTCGAGCACATCGGCTTCACCGTACCGTGGAACATGTCGGAGCAGCCCGCGGCCTCGATCAACTGCGGCTTCTCCTCTTCCGGCATGCCGATCGGCCTGCAGATCGTCGGGCCGCGGTTTGGCGACCTCGCGGTGCTGAAGCTGTCGCGCGCTTTCGAGCAATGGACGGGCGGCATCACCCGCTGGCCGGAACCGCCGACAGCGTAGCGACTTTGTTTCACGTACACGGGAACCTTCACGGTTTCGCCGCGTTTACCGCCCGCAGCACCACGCGAGCCGATGACGCTTGCGGAGGTGGACGGGGACAAGAGGCATTCTCACATACAGTGGATCCTGATCCATCTCCCTCGGCCGCTCGGTGCAGATGATTTCTGAAAGCCGCCGCTTTCGCGGTGCGCTCCAACGCCCGATCCAAAGGAGACAGACATGCCTACGACGACGACCGGTAGCCAGAGCGATTTCAACAGCAATCGGACCGATGGCTCGGCCAGCGACATCGAGGCACAGCTCCAGCAGCTTCGTGAAGACATCCGCAACCTTGCCCGCAGCGTCGCCGCGGCAGGCAACGAGAAGGCGGACGAAGTGAAGGGCAAGGCTCGCCGCGCCGCAAGCGATGCCGCCGATGCCTCGCTGCAGATGGTGGATGCCGCCCGCGAGCAGGCAAAGTCGCTGGAGCGCGACCTCGAGCGCCAGATCCGCAGCAACCCGCTGCAGTCTGTTGCGATCGCTGCCGGCGTTGGTTTCCTTTTCGCGCTGATCACCCGCCGCTAACAGCATAGGACGGCTGACATGCTCACAGGATTGGGGCCGGTTCTGGCTTCGTTTGCCGCAGTCGACATCGCGACATTCACCCGCAAGCTGAAACGCAACGCGCTGCTTTATTCGGTCGCGCTGCTGTTTCTGCTAACGGCCTATGTTCTGGCGGTTGCAGCACTTGCCATTTATCTCGGCCAGACTCTGGGCCTACCAATCGCGCTCCTTTCCGTGGCCGGCGGCGCATTCTTTCTGGCGCTCATCCTGATGATCTGGGCCTCTGCCGCCAACCGCGCTGAAGAACGCCGCAAGCGTGAAGCCGCTTCCGCCAACAGCAGCAAGGCCTTGATGATGACGGCCGCGCTTTCTGCACTGCCGGCGGTCATCAAGTCGAAGCCGCTGCTACTTTTGTCTGCTGCGGGTGGGCTTGGCTTCCTGATGATGAAGACGATGGGCACCAAGCGCCGCTACGAAGACCCCACCGACTACTGATCGAAACAATATTGTTTATCTGGATCGGCCGCTTGTTCGTCAGGCGGCCGATTTCTTTTGTGCCGGCTCCAAGACGGTACGCCCGCCCTACGATCTGCGGCTCTCAGTGACACCTCAGCTTGGCATCCGGCAAAGAAAAAGCCGCCCGATGGATCATCGGACGGCTTTTGTTTTGGTGAGGTGGAAGCGATCAGCTTCCGAAGGCGCGTGCGGTGATTGCTGCGTCACCGGCATCCGGGCCGTAGTCGCTCTCGCCGGAAACGCCAAGCAGTTCCTGGAGCCTGGTGCGTGCACGCGACACGCGGCTCTTGATGGTGCCAACGGCGCATCCGCAAATCGCCGCTGCTTCCTCGTAGGCAAAGCCCGCAGCGCCAACCAGGACAATCGCTTCACGCTGGTCATCCGGCAGCTTGTCGAGCGCCTTGCGGAAATCCTGCAAGTCGAGGCGACCATATTGTTCCGGGTGCACAGAGAAGCGCTCGCTGAACAGGCCATCGCTGTCCTGCACTTCGCGGCCACGCTTGCGCATCTGGCTGTAGAATTCGTTGCGAAGGATGGTGAAGAGCCAGGCGCGCATATTGGTGCCGGCGGTGAAGCTGGACTGGTTGGCCCAGGCCTTCATGATCGTGTCTTGCACAAGGTCATCCGCCTTGTCGTGTCGTCCGGTCAGGGACACGGCGAAGGCACGCAGGTTGGGCAGAGACGAAAGGAGGTCCCGCTTGAAGCCGCGGTCGTCGATCTCTTCCTCCTGGCTCATTTTGCATTCACCGACTTTGCGTTCTTTTCCGCCTGTTCAAGACGTTCAAGAAGATCAAGGAAACGATCGGGGATGCCTTCTTCCTGCACGGCGTCGTAAAACTCGCGCAGTTTTCTAGAAATCGATGCGTTTGGCTGCACCGCTCCCGGTTTGACTTCACTCGATTGTAGAACTGTCATATCATTCGGGTTTCTGTTCTCTTCGTCACTCATCACGCGGGCAGCCTGTTACGATATCGTCCGCGGATAATACGCGACGAGAAAAAAAGTTCCCACCTTGCGGAACATTTTTTTGGTACCCACGTTCACTACAGGTCAATTGCCCGTCTGGGCACCAGGGGAGATTTTGTATGTCACTTACCACACGCGTTGCGTCTCACCTTCCATATCTGCGCCGCTACGCTCGAGCTGTCACCGGATCACAAACTTCGGGAGATGCCTACGTTGCGGCTGTCTTGGAAGCTCTGATCGCAGACGTGTCCATTTTTCCGGAGTCGTCGAAGGATCGCGTCTCGCTCTACAAACTGTTCGTCGCAATTTTTGGTTCCACGAACATCGAGATCCGCCCGATCGAGTCGCCGTTTGCCTGGGAACAGCGCGCTGCGGCCAATCTTTCGGCTCTTCCCTCTCAGGCGCGCCACGCATTCCTGCTGATCTCCGTTGAAGGCTTCACCATTGAAGAAACTGCGGAAGTACTGGATGTCAGCGTTGCCGAAGTGAACCGCCTGCTCGACGAAGCCACCCGCGAAATCTCGCGCCAGGTCGCAACCGATATCATGATCATCGAGGACGAGCCGCTGATCGCGCTCGACATCGAACAGATGGTACAGGACCTCGGCCACCGCGTCACCGGCATTGCCCGCACCCACAAGGAAGCCGTGGCACTGTTCAACTCGTCGAACCCCAAGATGGTGCTCGCCGATATCCAGCTCGCCGACGGCAGCTCGGGCATCGACGCGGTCAACGAAATCCTGAAGTCGTCGAGCGTACCGGTGATCTTCATCACCGCCTTCCCGGAGCGGCTGCTCACCGGCGAGCGTCCGGAGCCGGCCTTCTTGGTCACCAAGCCGTTCAACCCGGACATGGTGAAGGCGCTGATCAGCCAGGCGCTGTTCTTCAATGAGGCAGTGAAGGCGGCTGCATAAGACGATCTTCCACAGATGAAGAAATGACCGGCAGGAACAAACGGCAACTGCGTGATGTTGTGGGTATTCAAACGGAGATACCTATGACGTCGAATGCATCTGCCGCTTTTTCTGCCGGATCTCGGTTCGCTTCGCTGCTGGCCCGACCGGCTGTGACGGAGCCATTGGCACGACTTTCTTTACCTTGTCAGGCACATACTGTCGGATGCCGGCACATGTGATGCCCCGAAGAAACGGATGCTCGCACATTTTGGATGCCGTATATTCGAGGCGTCCGGCGGTCCCAGAAGCAACCAGGCGGAGTGAATGAATTGGTGCATCCCCTGACATGGCAGCAAGCTGGTCAGAGTGATGACAAGCTACGCGAGTTCTTCATGCCGGCCCTGGTGGACCTAGGGGCGAGCATCATCATCCAGAACGCCGACCGCGAATATCTGTTCGTCACCAACCTTCCTGAGATCTGGGCGGTGGAGCACAAGTCCACCCCGAGTGACCTCAGCTTGTTTGGCGAGGAGGTTGCCGCGCGCCTGGCTGCGCTGAAGGCTGACATCCGGGAAGCGGGCAACAAGGGTCATATCGAAATCATCGTCGGAACAGAACAAGTCTACGAGTTCCGCGTCCAGGCCGTCGAATTCGCCAAGGGTGGCGTGCATCTCGTCACCACCATCATCGACCGCTCCGAGGAGCGCCATCGCGAAAGGTTGTTGCGCGCGCTTCTCCGTGAAGTCAGCCACCGCTCGAAGAACCTCCTCGCGATCATCCAAAGCATTGCGCTGCAGACCGCACGCTATTCCGGATCGCTGGAACTTTTCCTGCACAAGTTCCGCGGGCGGCTTTATTCGCTCTCGCAGAGCCAGGACCTGATTACCGATTCCAGCTGGCGCGGCGCCTATTTCTTTGAACTGGTGCAGCAGCAGACGGAGAAATACCTGCCGGAGAACAAGCACCTGGTGCGCGTTCACGGCGACAACCTGCTGCTCACTCCGAATGCCTCGTTGCATCTCGGCCTTGCCCTACACGAGCTCATCGTCAACGCCGTCAGCCACGGCTCGCTGTTGCGAAGCGGCCGGGTGATCAACGTCACGTGCACGCGCACGCAGATCAATGATCACGACATGCTTGAAATGGTGTGGGACGAGGTGCTCGACGAGGGCAGCGAGCCGGACCAGCATGACGAGGCGCTGAAGGCGCATTTCGGCAGCACGGTGCTTGAGCGCGTCGTTCCCGCTTCGGTGAACGGCAAGGCGACCTATGTGATCTCCAAGGAGCGCATCAGCTACCGCCTCACCTTCCCGCTGGAAACCGGCGCAGAATAGGCGCACGGCATCTGCAAATGCGCAGGCACACCGTGCCGCTTCCGCGGTTATCCGAATGTCGTGAGGAAACAGATGCCCAAAACTGAGCTGGGTCGGTTCCGATTTTGCGGAGCCGACCCAGTTCGTCTCTTCGAGGGGGATTGAAGAGTATGTCCGAAGGCTTTGTAGGGCGGGGGACGGGGGGTCGCCTTCGAACACTCACATAACGGGCCGCCCGGACTTTGGTTCCGCTCCGTCGCAATTATTTTTGAGGGTCGGCGAAGAAAAATAAAATGGCGGCACAAGGCCGCCATTTCCGCGCGTTTCCGGCGTGAGCCTCAGTGTTTGAGCGCCCGTGGATCCAGCGCATCGCGGATCGCGTCACCCATATAATTGACGCTGAGCACGGTGAGCGAGATCGCCAGACCGGGCCACAGGACGCGCGACGGCGTCAGTTGCAGGAAGTTTGCGCCATCGAACAACAGGCGCCCCCAGGTCGGGAAGTCGGACGGGAAGCCGAGCCCGAGGAAGCTGAGCGCCGATTCCGTGATGATCGCCGAGGCGATGCCGAGCGTCGCCGACACCATGATCGAGCTCAGCACGTTGGGCAGGATATGCCTCAGGATGATCCGATATTCCCGCATGCCGCTCGATTTGGCCGCCAGGATGAATTCCTGGCTTTTCACCGCCAGCACATCGCCGCGCACAATTCGGGCGGTATGCATCCAGCTTGTGATGCCGATCACCCCCACGATCAGGATGAAGATGCCGGTCTCGGGGCCGAATGCTGCGCGAAGCGTATCACGGAACAGCATCAGGATCACCAGGAGCAGCGGCAACAGCGGCAAGGCGAGGAACAAGTCGGTCAGCCGCATCAGCGGACCATCCAGCCTGCGGAAGTAACCCGACAGCACGCCCACGAGCGTGCCGAGCACCAGCGCAAGCAGCATCGCCGTGATGCCGACCGCAAGCGAGATCCGCCCGCCGGCCAGCACCTGCGCCAGCATGTCCTTGCCGAGATTGTCGGTCCCGAAAGGATGCGCCAGCGACGGCCACTGGTTCTTGTCCTTGATGTTGATGGCGTTTGGCGCCACGCGGTGGATGTAAGGCCCGACAAAAACCGCCAGCACGATGAAGGTGAAGACGATCAGCCCGGCCACCCCGCCCTTGTGGGAGCGGAACTGGCGCCAGATGTCGGCAAAGGCGGATCGGGCAGGCGTGGCCGCTTTGGCCGGCGGCGCATCGGCAATGGTCGCATCAGTCATAACGGATCCTCGGATCAAGAATGCCGTAAAGTACGTCGGCGATGAGGTTGAAGAACACGATCAGCACGGCGAAGATGAAGGTCAGCGTCTGGACGAGCGGGATATCCGCCCCCTGCACTGCCGTGATCAGCAACTGGCCAAGCCCGTTCACCCGGAAGATCTGTTCGGTGATGATGGCGCCCGAGAAGATCGTCGGCACGCCCAGTGCGATGACGGTGACGACCGGGATCAAGCTGTTGCGCAGCACATGCACCAGCAGAACCGCCTTTTCCTTCACGCCCTTGGCACGCGCCGTGCGCACATAGTCCTGATGCAGGTTGTCCAGCATCGAGGCACGCACGAAACGGGTGATCTGCGAGGCGTTGTAGAGCGCCAGCACGGTCACCGGCAGGGCCATCTGCTTTACCTGCTGGATGAAGCTCGACACGTCCGTCACCACCAGGTTCGTGTCATAGACCGACGGGAACCACTGCAGGTAGGACGAGAAGATGACGATCAGGAGCACGCCGGTGAAGAAGGTCGGGACGGAATAACCGACCATCGCCAGGAAGGTACCGATCTGGTCGAAGATCGAATACTGGCGATAAGCGGAAATCACCCCGATCGGGATCGCCAGCAACACGCCGAAGAGATAGGCGAGCCCAACAACCCACAGCGTCTGCGGCAGGCGCTGCACGATGAGGTCGACCACCGGGCTACGCGTTGCCCAGGACAGGACGCGCATGCGGTCGCCATCGCCGAACTGCCAGCCGGTCAGTCTTTCGAGAATATTGAGCGGTTCGTTGATGAAGAACTGCTGCAGCCAGTAGAGGTAACGGATGAAGAAAGGCTGGTCGAGACCAAGCGAGGCCCTGATCTGTTCGCGGACTTCCGGCGGAATGGTCAGGGGCAGGTCGCCCGTCGGATCATTGGGAGCGAGATCCAGGAGGGCGAAAATCACGAAGCTGATGATCAGCAGGGTCGGGATTGCAAACAGCAATCGCCGCAGAGTGTATGTGAACATGCAATGTCTCCGAGCTGGCGCGGGAGAAAAACCAGCGACCGGGCCCGCCCTGGAAGGCAGGCCCGGTCTGTGGCGTTACTTCTTGCGCGACCAGTCGGCGACGTTCCACAGTTCGGAGTCCCAGGCATTCATCTTCACGCCTTCCAGCGTGACGGAATGCGAGGAGATCTGACCGCGGTAGATGAGCGGGATATGGGCGCCCTCTTCCGTCAGCATGTCGTTGAGCTGCTTGGCGAGCTCTTCACGCTTGGAAATGTCCGCGGTCTTGGAAAGCTCGTTGACGAGCTTGTCGTATTCCGGGTTGCAATAGCGCGGAATGTTCTGGCCCTGCCAGCCGTTCTCCGGGCCCGGAACCTTGTCGCAAAGCCATTCGGCCAGGTACTTTTCAGGGTCGGTGCCGTCGAAGTTGTTGGTGTACATTTCAACGTCGGCATAGAACTTCTGGAAGGTATCCGGGCTTGCCGGATCGCCGCCGAAGAAGACGGAAGCCGAAGCGTTGCGCAGTTCGGCGTCAACGCCGATCTCAGCCCACATCGCCTTCACCAGTTCCTGGGTCGCCTGGCGAACCGAGTTGGTGGAGGTGGTGTAGAGGAAGGAAAGACGAACGCCGTCCTTGGCGCGGATGCCATCCGGACCCTTCTTCCAGCCTGCATCTTCGAGCAGCTTGTTGGCGCCCTCGATGTCCTGCTTCAGGCACCAGCTGTCGTTCTTGGTCGAAGCATAGGCCGGCGGGCCGGGGACGATGTTGCAGGTCGGCTTGCCAGCTTCGCCGTAA
Source organism: Neorhizobium turbinariae (assembly GCF_023223505.1). Taxonomy (NCBI): domain Bacteria; kingdom Pseudomonadati; phylum Pseudomonadota; class Alphaproteobacteria; order Hyphomicrobiales; family Rhizobiaceae; genus Neorhizobium; species Neorhizobium turbinariae. The sequence continues at coordinate 4,011 of NZ_JALPRY010000004.1, read as the reverse complement.
CCGGCCTCATCGATGATGTCGCGGTCGATCGCGAGCGAAAGCGCGCGGCGAACGGCAGGATCAGACAAGGACGGGTGCGGACCTGCTTCCTTGGTGGAGCGCTTCGCGCCGAGTGCCGGATCGGCATTGTAGTGGTTGAGGTTGATACGCTCGACCTGGGTGCCGAAGGCGGTGACCAGCGTGCCCTTGCCGGCCTTCATCATGGTTGCGAGCACTTCCGGCTCGACCTGCATGTTCCAGGCGTAGTCGTATTCGCCGGTTTCAAGAACCGCACGGGCAGCAGAGGCCGCATCGCCGCCGCCCTTCAGCGTCACGCTTGCAAAGGCGGGCTTGGCCGGGTCACGGTAGTTTTCGTTGGCCGTCAGGGTGATCACGTCGTTCGGCTTGAAGTCCTTGACGACGAAGGGGCCGGTGCCGACCGGTTTGAAGTTGGCGTCCGTGCAGCCCGGCGCCTTGGCGCCAACGCAGTTTTCAAACTGCTTCTTCTGGATGATCGGCGACTGGGCGCCGACAAATGCGCTGTAGGGGTAAGGCTTGGGCTCGGTGAAGGTGATCTTGATCGTCTGCGGATCCGGAGCCTCGACGCTCTTGACGCCTTCATACTGGGCCGCCTGCGCGCAGCCGCCGTCCGGCGCCGTGCAGTACTTCCAGGTGAAGATCGCGTCTTCCGCGGTAAACGGCGTGCCGTCCGACCACTTCACGTCCGGCTTGATCTTCCAGGTCATGCTCAGGAGGTCCTGGGCAACCCCACCGTTCTCGAGCGTCGGGATCTCGGTCACCAGCGTCGGAACCAGTTCGCCCTTCTCGTCGTAGCGCGCCAGCGGCTCGATCACCATCGAGGACGCGTAGACTTCCTTGGTGCCCCCCGACAGGTACGGGTTCATGGTGGAAACCGCCTGCCAGAAGAGGATCTTGAGATCCCCGTCCGTTCCGCGTTCTGCCTGCGCGGCAGTGCCGCCCAAGGCAAGCGCGGCGACGGTGCCGGCCAGAAGAAGCTTGAGGTTTTTCATGCTGATATTCCCCTTTATCGTTCTCTTGTGAGTTGTGTGCATGGCGCCCGGACCTGCCGGTATATGCGCGTGCCGCCGCTGCAACGTCTCATTCCTCAACATATTGACGTTGCAGATTTATTCCCTGTTCTTTCTCCTTAGACTTAGCCTCAAGAACAAGTTCTGTCCTGCTCGTCTTGTGCGAGCTTGAACAAATTTTGAGCCATCTAAGCATAGGCCTATTTTACGTTCAAGACGGAAAATTGAAGCTTGCAAAGTCGCCGTTTCGCAGCGCAGTATCTCATCCGACCACTGTTCGAACACGAGAAAAACAACGGGGAATTTTGGCATGCCGGTCATCAATCGCGTCGCAGAAATGCAGGATCAGGTTGCAGAGTGGAGGCGCCACCTGCATGAAAATCCGGAGCTGCTTTACGACGTTCACCAGACCTCCGCTTTCGTCGCCGAGAAGCTCAAGTCCTTCGGCTGCGATGTGGTGGAAACCGGCATCGGCCGCACCGGCGTGGTGGCCGTCGTCAAGGGCAATCGCGGCGAAGGGCCGGTGATCGGTTTCCGCGCCGACATGGACGCCCTGCCGATCTTCGAAACCTCCGGAAAGCCCTGGGCATCCAAGACACCGGGCAAGGCGCATTCCTGCGGCCACGATGGCCATACCGCGATGCTTCTGGGCGCTGCCCAGTACCTCGCAGAAACCCGCAACTTCAAGGGTTCCGTGGCGCTGATCTTCCAGCCCGCCGAAGAAGGCGGCGCCGGCGCGCTTGCCATGATCAATGATGGCATGATGGAAAAGTTCGGCATCAGCCAGGTCTACGGCATGCACAACGAGCCACAGCTTCCGGTCGGCAGCTTCGCAATCCGCAAGGGCGGCATCATGGCCGCGGCTGATACGTTCGAGATCACCATCAACGGCCGCGGCAGCCACGCCGCCCAGCCGCACAAGTCGGTCGACCCGGTTCTCGTTTCCTCGCACGTGATCCTGGCGTTGCAGTCGGTTGTTTCTCGCGAAACCGATCCCCTGAAGTCGCTCGTGGTGACGGTGGCCTCCATCCACGGTGGCGAGGCAAGCAATGTCATCCCCGCTTCGGTGAAGATGACGGGCACGGTGCGCACGCTGCTTCCCGAAACCCGTGACTACGCCGAAAAACGCTTGAAGGAAGTGGCCGAGGCAACGGCCACCGCCCACGGCGCCACCGCAAGCGTGGTCTACGGCCGCGGTTATCCCGTCACCTTCAACCACGACCAGGAAACTGATTTCGCTGTCGAGATCGCCTCCAAGGTGGCCGGTCCGAAGGCTGTTGAAACCGGCATGGCGCCGCATATGGGCGCGGAAGATTTCTCCTACATGCTGGAGAAGCGTCCGGGCGCCTTCATCTTCATCGGCAACGGCGACACCGCCAACCTTCACAACGCCGCATACGACTTCAACGACGAAGCGATCCCCTATGGCGTGAGCTACTGGGTGACGCTCGCTGAAACCGCCCTCGCGGCCTGAGCCAGGAAGGAGAGGCCCATGTTGCTTTCCGGCACGTCCATGGAAGAAGGCGGCGGCTCGGTAACCCCCGTCCTTTCCGTCCGCAACCTGTCCACCTCCTTCCGCGTCAACGACGAGTGGCGCACCGTGGTGCGCAACATCTCGTTTGATGTCGCGCCGCGCGAAACGGTGGCGATCGTCGGCGAATCAGGTTCAGGCAAGTCCGTCACCTCGCTGTCGATCATGCGCCTCCTGCCGAAGAACTCGAGCCGCATCGAGGGCCAGGTGTTCCTGAACGGTCGCGAACTGCTGGGGCTTCAAGAAGAACAGATGCGCCGGGTGCGCGGCAACGAGATCTCGATGATCTTCCAGGAGCCGATGACCTCGCTCAACCCGATCTTCCCGATCGGCAAGCAGATCGCCGAGGCCCTGACGGTCCACAAGAACATCTCCACCGCCGAGGCCAAGGCGGAGGTCATCCGGCTTCTCGAAAAGGTTCGCATCCCGAACGCCAAGAACCGGTTCGACGAATACCCGCACCAGTTCTCCGGCGGCATGCGCCAGCGCGTGATGATCGCCATGGCGCTCGCTTCCAAGCCGAAGCTGCTGATCGCCGACGAGCCGACCACGGCGCTCGACGTGACGATCCAGGGCCAGATCCTCGACCTCATCAAGACGCTGCAGGAAGAGGAAGGCATGTCCGTCCTCTTCATCACCCATGACATGGGCGTGGTGGCCGAGGTGGCGGACCGCACCATCGTGATGTTCCGCGGCGATGCGGTGGAAACCGGCCCGACCTACGAGATCTTCAACCACGGCAAGCACCCTTACACGCGCGCCCTCCTCTCGGCCGTGCCGCGGCTCGGTTCGATGGGCGATCGCAAGCTGCCGCTGCGTTTCCCGCTGATCGACGTGAAGACCGGCGAGCAGCAGGTGCTGGAGGATGTCACCGATACCGTCGCCAAGACCAAGACGCCGATCCTCGACGTCAAGGACCTGACGACGCGATTCGACATCCATTCCGGTTTGTTCGGCCGCAAGTCGGGCGCCGTCCACGCGGTGGAAAAGGTCTCGTTCAACCTCTTCGAGGGTGAAACCTTGTCGCTCGTTGGCGAATCAGGCTGCGGCAAATCCACCACCGGACGCTCGGTTACACGGCTGATCACGCCGACCAGCGGCGAAGTGCGCGTCGACGGGTTCGAGGTCATGAAGCTCGACCAGCCGTCGCTTCGCAAGATGCGCCGTTCGATCCAGATGGTGTTCCAGGATCCGTTCGCCTCGCTCAACCCGCGCATGAGCATCGGCTCGGCCGTAATGGAGCCATTCATCGAACACGGGCTGGGCACAAAGGTGCAGGCGCGCGAAAAGGCAGCTGCGCTTCTCGAAAAAGTCGGCCTTTCCGCCGACATGATGAAGCGCTTCCCCCACGAGTTTTCCGGCGGCCAGCGGCAGCGCATCGCAATCGCCCGGGCGCTGATGCTCGACCCCAAGGTGATCGTCGCCGACGAAGCGGTCTCGGCGCTCGACGTT